>NZ_JAKFYQ010000001.1:305000-591978 GCF_021533835.1 Synechococcus sp. Nb3U1
GAGCAGTCCTTCCCAACTCAGCAAATACAAAGCCAGCAAGGCCAGAACCAACCCCCACCCCTGTTGTCGTTTGAGGCGGCGGGTCAGCATACGACGGCGGCGACGCAAGTAGGTTTGGAAGGACTCGGCAGCAATGAGCATGGAAGGGCGGCCTTGATGGGATCCCTGCTGACATAGGTCTTACCCCTAATCATAGGATAGTGCGCCCTTGGGTACAGGGGAGCGCCCACCAGAACAGCTCTGGGCAAGGGAGTGCGGCCTATGCAACAAGGAATATCCCTACAGGTTTTTCCGGCCTCATGGAGGACACATGACTAACAGCCACAAGCTGGAAAAAGCGGTATCCCTGCTAGGATGGGAAAATCAGAAGAAGTTAAGTTTTTTATCTGAAACCTAGCTTCTGATGGATTGATTCTGCACCCTGAGAGGCCCTGTGATCACCCCAGCACACACTCTAGATCCCAGTCTTCCTCCTACCCCGATGCAGGTGCAGCGTCAGATGATCGTGATTCTCGATTTCGGATCCCAGTATTCTGAATTGATCGCCCGCCGCATTCGGGAAACCCACGTTTATTCGGAGGTTCTCTCCTACCGCACCACTGCCGAACAGTTGCGGCAATTGCAACCGCAAGGGATCATCCTCTCCGGCGGCCCCAACTCGGTCTACGATGCTGGCGCTCCTGTTTGCGACCCCGAGATTTGGAACTTGGGGATCCCGGTTTTGGGAGTGTGCTACGGCATGCAGTTGATGGTGCAGCAGTTGGGGGGTAAGGTCGAGGCTGCCGAAAAAGGGGAATATGGCCGCGCCGCCCTGCACATTTCGGATCCCACTGATTTGCTCACCAACCTGCCGGAAAACAGCATTATGTGGATGAGCCATGGGGACTCGGTAACTGAGTTGCCCGCAGGGTTTCATCCGTTGGCTCACACCGACAATACCCCCTGTGCTGCTATTGCGGATCCAACTCGTCATCTCTATGGGGTTCAGTTTCACCCGGAAGTGGCGCATTCCGAAGCGGGAGCCTTTCTGATTCGCAACTTTGTCTATCACATTTGCGGCTGTGAACCCACCTGGACCACCGAGGCCTTTATCGAAGAGGCGATTCGGGAAGTACGCGCCCGTGTTGGAGACAAAAAAGTGTTACTGGCCCTCTCGGGAGGAGTGGACAGCTCCACTTTGGCCTTTTTACTGCACCGAGCCATTGGTGACCGGCTCACCTGCATGTTTATTGACCAGGGATTTATGCGTAAGGAAGAACCGCAGCGGCTGTTGCGGCTGTTCCAGGAGCAATTTCACATCCCTGTCAACTATGTGGATGGCCAAGAGCGTTTTCTAAAGCAGCTAGAGGGCATCACTGATCCGGAAGAAAAGCGCAAACGAATTGGGGCGGAGTTTATTCGGGTGTTTGAGGAGGAGTCGCAGCGGCTGGGCCCCTTCGAGTACCTGGCCCAAGGCACCCTCTACCCGGATGTGATCGAGTCTGCCAACACCAATGTGGATCCGGCTACGGGGGAACGCATTGCTGTCAAAATTAAAAGCCATCACAATGTCGGTGGGCTGCCCAAAAATCTGCGCTTTAAGCTGGTGGAGCCCCTGCGCAAGCTCTTTAAGGATGAGGTACGGCAGTTGGGCCAATCCTTGGGGTTGCCGGAAGAGATTGTGTGCCGACATCCGTTCCCTGGGCCGGGGTTAGCCATTCGCATCATTGGGGAAGTAACCAAAGAGCGGCTAGAGATCCTACGGGACGCCGATATGATCGTTCGCCAGGAGATCAACCGTTCGGGCTACTATCCCCAGCTGTGGCAAGCTTTCGCTGTATTGCTGCCGGATGTGCGCTCTGTCGGGGTGATGGGGGATAAGCGCACCTATGCCTACCCGGTGGTGTTGCGGTTGGTCACCAGCGAGGATGGTATGACAGCGGATTGGGCCCGAGTGCCCCACGACCTATTGGCTACCATTTCTAACCGGATTGTCAACGAGGTGCCCGGCGTTAACCGCGTCGTTTACGACATCACCTCCAAGCCCCCTGGCACGATCGAGTGGGAGTGAGCCATAGGGATCCCCTACGAACTCCCATGCTGGATTCACAGATGGCCCACATCCGGTATGGAATAAGACGTAACTGAATGGAGCGGCTGAGCCGCTTGCACCTCCATTCGGGCTAAGGTTGTGGCTGCATCCGCCAGTTGTAATGCCAAGTTGGCACGGCTGATCGGATCCCGGGCGTTCCAGAGATCCTGCCCCAAACAAAACACCCGATAGCGAAAAGCTTTGATCGAGCGCGAGGGGATCACTTTGACGGTCATGGCTACAACCTCTTTTCCACTAAGCGCTGAGTATTAAGAAGAACCCGTTCAGGCTCCAAGTAAGCAAACGTTACCAACACAATTTCGTCGGCAGCCTTAATTTCCACCGGGCAAGTGGCTTTTTGGGGTTCCACCCGCTCATGCCATACCCCCACAGTGTATTCCCCAATCGGCAGGTCATCAAACCCAGCATCGGCGTAGATCAACTCGATGGTTTCTTCAGCGATTAGCTGCCCTTGGCGCTCCAAAAAACTGAGGAAAGGGATCCCGTCGATGGAGGTTAAGGCATTGTTGGCCTGATTGCGGATCATCACGAAGATGTCGGACATAATCGGACATGAATGGAGTGCCATCACCTCACAGTCCTACTATCCAAGTGATTAGGACGGATCCCGGCGATTCTGGAACTCTAAACAACCTTAGCGACCAAATCCCTTGCCCTTCGTGACCAGACGAGCGATACAAGCTTGCAACTTCTCCCGCAACTGGGCTGTATCAAGGTGCTGGCCGATCAGTACCAACTGGTTTTTGGGCTGACGTGGCCATTCATCGCTGCTCAAGGTATAGCGCCGACCGCTGAGGTGAAAAATATGCCGCTCGGGACTTTCGCTGAACCACAACACCCCCTTGGCCCGAAACACCGCATCCGGCAACTCATTCAGGAAGTTTTGGAACGCATCCAGAGAAAAAGGCTGGTCGCTCTCAAAGGCTAGGGAATTAAAGCCTTCAGCTTCGATGTGGTTGTGGTGATGATGAGCGTGGCTGTGGTCACGGCTGTGATCGTGGTCAGGATGGTCACAATGCTCATGCTCATGAGCATGGTCGTGATGGTCATGAGCATCTTCTTGCTGGGGCAGAGAACTGGCCTGGAACAGATCCGTATCCAAAATCAACTCCAAGGGCACCGCACTATTGGTGGAGCGCAAAATGCGAGCATCCTCTTTGATCTCGCGGATCCGTTCTTCTAGGCGCTGTAATTCCGGCTCCTGTACCAAGTCAGTCTTGTTGAGCAGGATCACATCTCCGTAGGCAATTTGGCTATAGGCAACATCGCTGTTAAACAGATCGGGGGCAAAGTTGGTGGCATCCACTAAGGTGACAATCGAGTCCAGCCGGGTTAGATCCCGCAGTTCCGGCCCCAAGAAGGTGAGGGCAACCGGCAAGGGATCCGCCAGCCCTGTTGTTTCCACCACCAAGTAGTCGATCTTGTCGGAGCGCTCCATTAACCGCACTACACTCTCAGCGATATCCCCGCGCACCGTACAGCAAATACAGCCGTTATTCAGTTCCACTAAGTCTTCTTCGCTGGAGACAATCAGTTCCGAATCAATGCTGATCTCACCAAACTCGTTCACCAGCACCGCTGTGCGCATCCCTTTTTGGTTGTTGAGGATATGGTTGAGCAGGGTGGTTTTACCACTGCCCAAAAAGCCGGTGATGATGGTGACAGGCAGGCCCCGTTTGGGCACTTCGATGGTCGTGGTCATGGAATAGAAGGGATCCGGACTAGGGGAACTCTTCCACTGTATCCTCTATATCCTCAGCCTTGGAAGCAGGGTGAAAACCCAAATGCCCCCCGGATCCCAACTCGGGGGAGAGCCCAGGGGATAGAATTGGAGATTGACTGCAGCCCTAGCTGCGGGCAGGGATCCCGGGCAGAGTCAGTTTGGGCTGCTCCGGCAGATCGGGTTCGGGGCCAAAGTTGGTAATCAAAGTGAGAAACTGGGCCTCTTCCGGCAGATCTCCCTCAAAAACTAACCGTGTCGTCCAGTCGCTAGCTGGGTCGATTTCCAGCTCGGGATTCTCTTCAGGGGTGGTGAGGGCATAGGTATTGCCCAAATCATCCACTAGAATCATGCCAGATTCGGTAGCATTGAGGGCCACCGGAGTTTCGCCCTCATTGGTGACGATCAAATCTAGCTCGATTTGCTCCCCATTGGCCTCCAAAGCTGCCACTTGCAACGTGACATTATCTAGGCCCTCCGCCTGATAGGTGGGATCTAGCTCTTCCTGACCGATCCAGGTTTCAGGGGCAGGATTCATGGGCTCTTGAGCTTGAGGTTGATCCAACGGGGATCCCAAGGGAGCCACAGGCGCGCTTAACTCAGGATCCGCAGGGCTGGTCAGGGGATCATCAACATTGCTGTCGATCCCAGCAGACGGGTCAGGAGCTGGTTGACAAGCTACCAACAAAGCGGGAGTCAAGGTGAGAAAAGCCAGTAAGGACATTGCTCGATTCATGAGCACCTCCTTTGAGGAAATGAAGAACAACCCATGCAAAAGCAGACTGTCAGGGGACATCTGCGGCACCAAGCCGATGGGTGATCAAGGTTTGCTGAACTCTTGGGGTTGGTCACATCCTAAAAGGGACATTGTGAAGAGGACGTGAAAGGCCGCCCAAATGTGGGGCTATCATAGCTGGGGACAACGAGAGACGCGATGAACCCTGTGCAAATGCGCTTTGGGGTGGTGAGTGACCCCCACATTGCCCTCCCCTCCACCATTTGGGATCATCCCAGCCGCTTTCATCTGGTGGAAGTGAGTATCCCGGCCTTGGAGCAGGTATTGCAGCACTTCGCGCAGTTGGATCTGGATTTTCTTCTGTTACCTGGGGATCTCACCCAGCACGGGGAGCCTGAAAACCATGCGTGGCTAGCAGAGCGCTTGGCCCAGCTCCCTTTTCCTGCTTATGTGGTGCCAGGCAACCATGATGTACCCCAACTCCAGGCAGATGGCCGTTCCATTGGTCTGGCGGATTTTCCACGCTATTACCGAGCCTTTGGCTATGAAGATGGGCAAGTGTTGGACTACAGTCGCGTGTTGCTGCCAGGGGTGCGTTTGATTGGACTCAATTCCAATCATTTTGATGCCCAAGGTGACTTGGTCGGCGGCTTGCAAGCGGAGCAACTGACTTGGTTGGAACAGGAATTGGCGGCAGCGGAGGAAGCACTGGTGCTGCTGATGGTGCATCACAATGTGGTGGAGCATTTGCGGGGGCAATCCTTACACAGTTGGGGGCGCCGCTACATGCTCCGGAATGCCTCCCGGTTGCGGCGGCTGTTGCAGACCTATGGGCTACAGTTGGTATTTACAGGGCATTTGCACATTCAGCACATTGCCCGTCGGGGCGACGTATACGACATCACTACCGGCTCTTTGGTCAGTTTTCCCCATCCCTACCGAGTCATCCATATCCAGTCTGATCCTGAAGCAGGGATCCAGGTCAATATCGAAAGTTATCAAGTGGGATCCCTTCCCGATTGGCCCCATCTCCAGGAGTTCTCGCGGGAGTGGATGGGTCAGCGTAGCCAACCCGTGATGGTGAAATTTCTCACTTCTTCCCCTTTGCATTTGCCGCTTGAGCAAGCAGAAGCCTTGGCTCCCCAATTGCGGTATTTCTGGGCTGGAGTGGCGGCAGGGGATCCGGAGCTGCATTTTCCTCAGTTTCCGCAGCCTGTGGGCCGTTTTTTAGAGCGCATCAGCCATTCGTTTCGCTGTCCACCGGATAACCGTGCCCAACTGCGCCTGCAACCTCGTCGCAAGCTCAATCGCGTGTGAAACCCTACACCACCCTGCTGTTGATTCCCACCGGTATTGGGGCGTGTATTGGCGGTTTTGCCGGAGATGCCCTACCCATCGCCCGTACTTTGGCGGCGGCTGTGGAGCGGCTGATTACCCATCCGAATGTGTTGAACGGGGCTAGCTTGTTTTGGCCGATGGGCAATGTGCTCTATGTGGAAGGGTATGGCCTGGATCAGTTTTGTGCCGGCAGGTGGCATTTGCGGCCTGTGCGCCAAAACCGTGTCGGGGTGGTGTTGGATGCGGGGATCCCAGCCGATTTGCAACAACGACAACTTCATGTCATCCAGGCAGCCCAAGCCACCCTGGGGTTAGATGTTGGCCCCTGGCGCATAACCTCTCAACCTTTGGGCATTTCCCTCAGCCATTCCCCCTCTGGAGCTAGTCAAGGATCCCTGGCTCATCCGGATGCGCTTTTAGAAGCCGCCCAAGATCTGTTGAACTCCGGGGCAGAGGCAATTGCGGTGGTGGCGCGCTTCCCGGACAATCTCGACTTCAGCCAATACGAACAGGGAGTGGGGGTCGATCCACTAGCGGGTGTGGAGGCGATCTTGAGTCATTTGGTGGTGCGGCAGTTGCGGATCCCTTGTGCTCATGCCCCGGCTTTTTATGCCGAAACCGACCCAAAACCTGTCCATCCCCGTGCGGCGGCTGAAGAGGTGGGGTTTACTTTTTTGCCGTCGGTTTTGGCGGGGTTGAGTTATGCGCCGCAGTTCGTTCCCCATCCTGCCCAACCCGGAGATATTCAGGCCAAGCAGGTGGATAGCGTCATAGCACCAGCGACTGCGTTTGGGGGGCCGGGGATGTTGCATTTGGCCAGCCGCTCCAAGCCCCCCTTGTTAATTGCCGTGCGGGACAATACCACCGTGATGCGAGTCCATCCAGGCCAGCTAGGGATCCCTTATGTGGAGGTCAGTTCCTATCTGGAGGCCATTGGTGCGATCGTGGCTCACCGGGCCGGGGTGTCGTTGCCGTCAGTTTGGCCGCAAAGGTGAGATCGCTGAGCGGTTGCGAATGATCTTGTGAGCTTGAACGGGTTCATATTGGGGGAAAGCTCAGGAATGACAGTCGGGCTAATCGACCTGGCACAGAGCTGACCTGAACTTCTAAGCCCTCTTTCGGCTCAAACTTTGTGCGAATGTAGCCCAAACCCAAGTAGCCTTTTGAGGTTAAGCCCACACTGGTCAAAGAGCCAATCTTATCCTCTTCATGCCAGATTTCCGACCCAGGTTCAGCCACTCCACTCAAATGGATGCCCCAAAGAGTTTGTCGAATCCGCTTGTAAGTAACTTGTTTGGCCAGTACTTCCTGGCCGATGTAGCAGCCTTTCGAAAGAGAAATAGCTCGCCAAAGTCCAGCTTCAAGGGGGTTGTAATCGGTGGTGAGTTCTCGGTCTGCGGCTGGGCGGCCAGCTTCAAGGCGTAATTCTTCCCACAGCTCAGCTCCGCCCAGTTCGGCCCCAGCTTGCAGCAAATACTCCTGAAGTGGCACTTTCTGGCTCAGTTCGCCCCAAAGCGTAAAGCCTGGCCACGTCAGGCCCGTCCCGCGCGCAAGGTGAATCCGGATCCCCTGGATCTCCACCTGTCGGTGTTCATGTGGTTCTGCCGGGATCTGCTCCGAACCGATCAAGCTTTGTAATACTGCCTCACTGGCGCTGCCCAGCAACCCGAACCCAAAGGTCTGTTCGGTCTCATCCGATAGCTGTGCTCCCCTAACGAACGGTAACATCCGCCCCAAGCTTTGCATCAGAGGGCCGCGTCGCTGAGGGGAAGTCCAGACCCAGCATTCCTCTTCTCCCACATACACCGCGGTCAAATCCAGGATCCCTGCCGTGGGGGTGACAAAGACTGTCTCTGCTCCCTGTCCGGGTCTGAGGGCTGTGAGATCTTGCGTGCTCTGGTTGTGCAGGTATTCCAACCCCGGGGATCCCTTCATGTGCAGGCGACCCCACTCAGAACGGTCAAACAACAGGGATCCGACCCCATCCTCTCTTTGCTGTGCAATGTGTATGGCCGAAAGAAAAGACATGACTCACCCCAAATTCACATGGATCCGCATCGTTATCCAGTATCATCCTCATCCATTCCCACAGGGTATGGATCGGGTCAGCAGACTCCCTTTGGGGTCTAGCAGGCGATCAGTCAAGTCCCAGTCCCGAAAGCCTTGTAGCCACTGCTTAACCTAGAATAGGCTAGTTCACTCCGTTGTCTGTGACGGATTTCTGGCGCACTTACCGTGATCGAGGTCGAAGTTCATCAACAGTTGCGGCAGCTTTTGCGGCAATCCCCTGAAGCCCTATGGCCTCATCAATTGACGATGGCTCGTATGGTGGCGCGGGGGTTGCGGCTAGGTCGTAGTGCTTTGATCCAGGTGCCCAGCGGCGGCCAACACCGTCTTAGCTACTTGCTCCCTGCTTTGATGTGGCCGAATGCCACCCTCCTCTGTGCCACTGCCTCTGTACAGGCTCAAATCCTTGGAGAAGAAATTCCTTGGTTACAACACACTCTGCAACTGCACAAACCAGTTTTACAAAAGGACCGTTGGCCAGCCCCCGATTTTCAGGGGTTGCTGCTGGTGGATCCCTTGGATTGGCTGCAAGCGCGCCTCTACTCAACTTCTTCCGGTCGCGTTGGCCAGACAGAGTTCTTGGTGCCGACTGGGATCCCTTTAATCATTGATGGGGCGGAAGATCTAGAAGATTGGGCCTACCAAGCTTTGACGGTCACCCTTCAAGCAACCGATTGGCAACAACTCCGACAAATTTTCCCTGCTCAGGCTGAACAGATCTCTCAGGTACAGGTGAGATTGGCTCTGCAACTGTTGCGGCGACCGCTTCCCCGCTGCTTGTTGCAAGCAGATGAACTTATCCATTTAGAACAGGTGCTGTCTTTGGTCGGACATCACTCGGGTTGGCTACCGGATCCCTGGGAACACCTCCGCCAACGGATCCCTAGCGCACGGGAGCGCCCCTGGGTATGGTGGGCCGAAACGGATCGTGAAACCGGTAGCTTTACTCTCCACAGCAGCCCATCTGCTCCTCAAGAGTGGCTGACTTCCATCTGGGCAACTCAGCCGGTGGTGATCATTGGAGAAGCCCTGGATTTGGATCGTCAGGCCCAAACCTATCGGCAACGCCTGGGTTTGCCGGATCTCACCCCGCTGCGGTTCCTGCCTTCTGGAGAGGGATGGCCTCGTTCTACTGCTACTGTGACCGCTCCTTTGGTGGAGTTGGAACCTTTACAAGGCCTTTCCCTCTATTTGCCGCGGCTGCCTTTGCCCAATAGCCCGCTCTTTCAACGTCACCTGCTGCAAGAGCTCAAGCACTTGGTCTCCCAAGTGAATGGGTTTGTTGTGGTGTTGGTATCAGATCAGCCTCTACAAGCCCAGGTGGGTACTGCTTTGGCCGCAGAGTTTGGCTCGCGGGTACGGGTCAACAGTGCCTTGCCTGCTGACCAAGGCATTTTGGTGTGTGATTGGCACCACTGGCTTCAACACAAAGCAAGCCTTCCTTGCCCGGTGCTGTTGGCCATTGCCACCTTACCGTTCCCGTCTGTGGAAGATCCGCGGGTGGCAGGGCGAGTTCAGCACATGCAGCGTACTCAGCAGGATTGGTTTCGTCAGTATCTTTTGCCGGTGGCTGCTGCCCGACTGCAACGCGCCGTTGCTCCCTTGCGTCAAGGCTCTGAATCGAATTTGGTGGCCATTTTGGATAGCCGCATCATTGCCCGTAGCTATGGTGCTTCCCTCTTAAATGCTCTGGGGCCAAGCTTACGGGTTGAGCAGCGCAGCCAATGGTTCGTCTCCTTCTAGGGATCCCGGTTTTGGTTCCCAGACAAAGCTTGGGTCGTCGCTCAGTGGGTAGGTTATTGGTGGTGACTATGGTCATTGCAGCGGGGCGGAATGACTGGGGTTTGTATCCTGGGCAGCCAAACCCAACTGCGATCCACGGTATTCTGAGGGTGGTTAGTTTCTACTCTTCCTTGCCATGACAAGTCCTGCTCCCAGCTCTGATACGGCACTGCGTGCGCAAGCGGTTTGGAAGCCATTGCGTCAGGCGATTGTGGAAAGCTCTGGTTTTCAAGGATGGTTACAGGGACGCGAGTTGCCCAGCCAAGATTCTGAGCTGGATCAGTTGGTGCATCGCTATCTTGAGCAGACCTTATCTCACCTGGCCTATTGAGCCTATTGATTGGATTGATCAGAATTAGGGGTTTCACCTTTCAGGATCTCTATCCCTGCGCCTAAGTAGACTCGGGCTAAGGTTAAGAGAAGCTCATAGCCCTCAGGTCGCTTATTGACTATGATCCGGGCGTGAGGTGTGAATAAGTACTCAGCCGATGGCAACCGAACGGATTCGCTTTGCACAGGTCTCGGACATTCATCTGATGCCGGAGACGGGGTGCCGCTGTTGGTGGATGTCGGACTCCCCCCGTCGCCAGTTGGAAGCAGCCATCGCCCACCTCAACCAAGTGCCGGATCTGCGCTTTGTGGTTTTGACTGGGGACTTGGTGGATCAAGCGGATCCCGTCAGTTTTCAGTGCTTTCAAGAGATCCTCTCCGAGCTGCGGATGCCCTACTACCTCAGCCTTGGCAACCACGATATTGACACGCTAGGGCGAAAGGGGCGCTTCAACCGAGAGCAGTTCATCCGTTGGTGCCAAGACCAATTTCCGCTGTCACCGGCCCCAACCGGCTACGTGGATTACAGCCTTTCCCCTCTGCCTGGGATCCGGTTGATCGCTCTCGATGCCAGCTTGGGGCGCTTCCCGTTGCCTCAAGGGATGTTGCGCCCAGCCCAACTGCACTGGCTATCAGAACATTTGCAATCCGTGCCGGAGGAATGGCTGATCCTGCTCATTCATCAGCCCCCCTTTACCTCCGCTAGACAGATGGACTCGGTATTGTTCCGCAAGTATCGAGTCTTAACCGAGCAAGCCCTAGCCCTACACGAGATCCTGGCCAGCCATGGCCGCGTGGTTGCGGTGTTGAGTGGGCATCTGCATGTGCCGAAGGTGTACGTACGAGACGGGATCCCCTACATGACTGCCCCCCCTTTGGTCGGGCCTATCTCGGCTTTGCGGGTGTTCGAGTTGGAGGTGAATCCGCGACGAGGGGTGTTGCGCTACCAGTGGGTCAACTTGCTGGAGCTGGATCCCAGCCCCCTTTGGCATGGCTTAGTGATGGGGATCCGGCGGGATCGCTGGGGGCAAATTCCGCTTAAAGGATCCCAATCGCTACCCCTACCTGTTGCTATCCGCTAACTCAAAAACCCCTAAAATCTGACCGAATTAATGTAGATTAAAAAGATATCCATAACTTTGTGTTTTTACCCCATGACAGCAACCCTTTCTTCCTCAAGCCGCTGGGAAATGGCGGCCCAAGCGCTGCAAGAACAGTATCAACCCCAAGTTGTGTCTTTAAGCGAACAGTTCGAGCCTCTGGATGCAACCGCCCTACTGAGCTGGGCGGAGCGGGAGTTTGGGGATGGGTTGTTGCTGGCCTGTAGCTTTGGCCCGGAAGATGTGGTGCTGATCGATCTGCTCACCGCTATTCGCCCTCGGGCCCGCGCCTTTTTCCTGGATACAGATTTTCATTTCCCGGAAACGCTGCAACTGCGGGAACAAATTTTGGCCCGCTACCCGCAACTGCAACTGGAGAGCCTGAAACCCTTGCTCACCCCCGAACAGCAGGTAGCTCAATATAAGCCAGAGCTGTACCGCTCTAACCCCGACCTCTGCTGCGGCATTCGCAAAGTGGAACCTTTGAATCGTGCTTTGGTCAGTTGTACCACCTGGATCACGGGTATGCGTCGGGAACAATCCCCTACCCGCGCCGATATTGGCAAGGTGCAATGGGATGGCAAACGGAACCGCCTTAAGCTCAACCCTCTCGCCGACTGGACGGAAACCCAAGTGTGGGACTACATTCGTGCCCACGGGATCCCCTACAACCCCTTGCACGACCGCAACTACCCCAGCATCGGCTGTATTCACTGCACCGCTCCTGTTGCTCCGGGTGCAGATCCCCGTTCAGGCCGCTGGCAGGGCAAGGCCAAAACCGAGTGCGGTCTGCACACCTGACCCATGAGCACTTCCCCCGTTCTTGAGGTGGCTTGGCTTGAAATTACCCCAGGCTCGGAAGCTGTTTTCGAAGCCGCGATTGTCCAGGCCTTTGTGTATCTGCAGCAAACCGATGGCTACCGACAGCACCAGCTGCAACGCTGTTTAGAGCACCCTCAGCACTACTTGCTGCTGATTCAGTGGGGATCCCTGGAGGCCCATCTGGTGAATTTCCGCCAATCGGAAAACTTCGTCCAATGGCGTGCCCTGATTGGCCCCTATTTTGCCCAGCCCCCGCAGGTACTGCATTATCAGTTGCTGACGAGATCCCCTTGAGTCAGCTCAAACGACCGCCATCTTGCCTCCCCTACCGCCAAACTCACTAGGGAACAGATGTGATATCATCGATTTCCGATTCGGTGACATGAATTCGGGCGGAACAGGGGCTGTTAACTCAGAGGTAGAGTACCACCTTGACACGGTGGGAGTCGCTGGTTCAATTCCAGCACAGCCCATTGACCAAAATCAGGGATTTTAGTTGTGGTAGACCTTGCCCAGGGCTGCCGGCGGACGGGCCTGACGAATCCGACTCAACATTCCGGATAGAACCAACATCGTCAACACAAAGGGCAAAGCCTGGATCAAAACCGGCGGCATTACATCCCCCCCCTGCAGTTGAATCGCCAGAGCATCGGTGGCTCCAAACAGCAGCGTTGAGCCCAGGATCCCAAGGGGATGCCATTTGCCAAAGATCATTGCGGCCAAAGAGATAAAGCCCTTCCCCGCCGACATATTGCGGACAAACTGGTTCAAAAAGCCAATCGAGAGATAAGCCCCCGCCAAGCCCCCCAACAGACCGGATAACATTACCGCCCCATAGCGCATGCGCAGGATATCCACCCCCACCGTATCGGCAGCCTGCGGATGTTCCCCCACCGCCCGTAGCCGCAGGCCCCAGGGGGTTTTGAACAGCAACCACCAAGAAACCGGTACCAACAGAAAGGCCAGATACACCAATGGGCTGAAGCCATTCCACAGAGGCAGCCGATTGACAATTTCTTGAGAGTTGGTGGTGTTGCCGTAGAAATATTGCAGCACCAGTGAAGGGACGCTCAAGGCCAACAGGTTAATAGCGGTGCCGCTGACAATCTGATCGGCTTTGTAGTGAAGACACACCAGCGCATGAACAAAAGCAATGGCTACTCCGCCCAAGGCCCCTGCTAGCAGCCCCACCCAAGGGATCCACACTACTCGTGCTGCTGGAGTTTGCGCCAGGATGGGGGCCTCCAGTTGTTGGGTGGTAACAGCCGCCGCCAAGGCCCCAAACAAGATGATCCCTTCTAGGGCGATATTGACCACACCGCTGCGCTCCGAGTACATCCCCCCCAGGGCGGTGAGCAAAAGCGGGGTTGTGGAGCGAAGGGTGGCCGGGATCAGGGCCAAAAAAAGGGTAGCCATGGGGGGTTTCTACTCAGAGGAGGTTCAAGATTGCGGTTGTGGGGTGGAAGGTGGGCCAGAGCTCGGCCCTAAAGGGATCTCTTCTTTTTCGCCAGAGGGGGCAAGGGCTCTTTGCGCATCCATTTCCACCTGAGCCGCCTGCAAGGGATCCGTGAAATAGGTGGGCAACAATCCGCCGGCCGCGATGAACAGGACAATCAAGGCTTGTAATGTCGTGACCAATTCTCGGCTGATGCCCAGTTCCAAATTCAGTTGTAAGCCGCCCGTGAGCAGCACCCCAAACAAAAGGGCAGTGAGGGTAATGCCTAGGGGGGAGTTTTGCCCCATCAGAGCCACAGCAATGCCATCAAAACCGACATTGGCAGGCAGAGACTGTTTGAGGCGATATTCCTCAATGCCCGCTCCCAAAACATAGTGGGTCGCCGCCAACCCCGCCAGCGCTCCAGAAACGGCCATGGCCAAGATCTGCTTTTGGCCCAGGTTCACCCCAGCATATTCCGCCGCCTTCGGGGAAAGGCCCATGGCCCGCAGCTCATAGCCCTCGATCGTCCGCCACAGGTAAAAATTCACCACCGCCACCGCCAAGAGGGCGATTAAAAACGCCCCGTTGAAACGGATCACCGCCAATCCCGCCGGGACTTCTACGGGCCAACCGGGCAGGATCCCCCCCAGCAGATACCCCAGCAACCCAACCGCCAGGGATCCGATCAACCGCCGTTGAATCGGCCAGCGTCTCCAGAACAGATAAAAGCTCACCCCCGCCAACAGAGCCAAGGGCCAAGCCCAGGAGAGTTCTCCCGCACCGGATCCCTGCAATCCCAGTAACTCCAGCACCGTTGGGAGCCGCGATTCGGGGCGAATTTCATAGCTGCGGGCTTCTGGGCCGGGGGCTTTGAAGGGCAACGTGACGGGATAACCAAAGAACCGGTATTGGTTGGCGGAGATCAAAAACAAAAAAATCGAGGCGGCGATGTAATTCATCATGATTGTGTTGATCACCTCGTGGGTGCCAAAGCGAGCCTTCAGCCAGCCAGGGATCCCGCCCCACAGGGCCCCCCCCGCTGCCGCCGCCAAAATCGATAGCGGCAAAGTCAACCAACCCGGCCCCGACAGGTATACCCCCACCAGCATCGTGGCAATTGCCCCCATCGTCAGTTGCCCAGGGGCACCGATATTGAACAAGCCCGCCTGGAAACCAAAAGCCACCGCCAACCCCGTAAAAACCAAAGGAGTAGCCAAGAGCAAACTTTGAAACAACCCGGACAAATGGGTGAGGGGGCTAAACAACAACTGAAACGTGTAGGTGATCAAATCCAACTTAGTGGTCAGGTTCTCAAAGAGCGTCAGATCTGGCGAAGCCCCCAACCCAGGCCGCAAAATCCATACCACCACCGCCCCTACGGCCACTGCCAAGCCCAACGCACTCAGGGGTACTACGATCTGCCGCCACCGCACCAAAAAGGCCTTGCCTCCCGGCAATTGCAGCCGCCCCAACAGCAACAGCAGCAAAGCATAGGCAAAACTGGCGTAGCAGGCTAGAGAAGGGCTAAACCGTCGTAACGGCAAGCGAGCCGGTAGGATCCCTTCCGCCAAGGCCACCCCATTCACCGCCCCAATCGCTCCATAAAACCGCAGCAAACCTAGCCCAAATAGCAGCAGCCCTCCTATTCCCAAGCTGTACAGCCAGCGGGCCCGCAACTGCCGCTCCCGGATTAACAGAGCCCAACTGGAGCATAGAGCCAACAGCACCCAAGCCCCACTCAACCAAGGGATCCAACCAATAGCCAAGCTGTCTGGGATCCCCAGTTCCTGCGGGTCGATCACCCCAAAAGTGCCCGCCAGCACCCCTGCCCCACCAAACTCCCGTTTGAGAACCCACCAAGGGCAGGACAAAAACAGTGAAACAGCAATCAGATTGGCCAGCAACAGCAGCATACAGATCCATCGGTACCTACTACAGCTTATGGGGTCTAGTTCCTTGTCTGATCATGGGTTCGGGGCCAGTTGGATCTGTTCGGGCGTCAGCTCTCGAATCAAGGTGGTACGCAGCGGAGCAGGGGTGAGCGCCTCGGCGTAGGAGGAGTTCAGATAAGCTGCATAGGCTTCTGAGTCTGTCTCTGCCTGCAAATATGTTTTGAAAAAGGCTGTCGTCAAGCCCTTGAGCAAAGGTCGAGCAGCCTGGGGATCCGGCCCGATCAACTCCTGGGGCACCGGAAACGCCCCCTGACCACCCCCGCCCAAAAAGGTGAAATGAGTGGATCCCTCCACCATCACCAGATACCGCTGCTGGGATCCCAACCAGGTAAAAGGTTCAATCTGCTCAGGCAAAGAAGGGGCAAAATAATCTTCGCTGCCGGCCATAATCATCACTGGAATCCCCACTTGGCCTAATCCTTCCGGGCCGAACACCGTGCTAGTGAGGGGGTTCAGGGCAAACACCGCCTGGATTCGTTTATCTACCAGTTGCTCCACCTGTTCCGTCAGGAGGGGATCCTGAAACAGATCCAGCGCCCGGCATTGCAGCAACAAAGAAGCATTCAGGGTCAGGCCCAAAGAAGAATTGGAAGTTTGGCAGTTTTCCTGCAATTGGGCCGAACTGAGGCCAGCCCCCGCTGTCGCCAACACTGTGTATCCTCCAAAGGATTGGCCAAACAGCCCCACCGATTCTAGATCCAGTTGGCCCCAACGGCTTGGGTTCTGTTGGGCTTTCTGCTCCAGCTCATCTAACAGCAGAGAGATATCTTTGGGTCGTGCCACCCACTCATAGGGCCCCGGCAAAGAGCCAAACCCCGACAAAAAGCTGCGCACTCGCTCCACACTGGTGCCAGGATGCTCCAACACCGTCACCCCCAAACCCTGGGAGGCCAAATGGCGAGCCAAATAGGCAAAGGTATTGCGATCCGAGGCAATGCCGTGAGAGATCACCACCAACGGGATCCGCCCTATCCTCTCCGGCAAATACACATCCACCGGCACAGGGGTGTCTCGCTCAGGGTTGGCAAAGCGGAAACTCTCCACCTGCCACTCAAACGCTCCGGGTTGCTCGGGGTTAAGGCTGGACTGGGCCGAGTTTTGGGATACCAAGTTGGAAGAGTCCAAATAGGCCAAGGAAGCCGACTGATCTGCTTGCGTGGCTTCCTGTCGCAGCCCTGCGATCGCTAGATCCCGCTGGCGAAACAGTTGGCTGGCCTCTCGCACAATGCGAATGCTCATATCCAGATCAATCTGCAGCTTCTCCAGCGGGTAGTAGCGCAGGATGTTGGCCAACGTCAGCCCCTCGGGATCCCCTGCCGCCAAAATCAGGGCCGCCCGCAAAGCATAGAACTCCGCCTCTCCCTCGCTAGAAGAATGCAACACCAAGGTCAACCGCCGCAGCAGATCTTCCCCAATCGCAGAGTAGGTGAACTGGCTCACCGTCACCTGGTTGAGGTTGAAGTCTCGCGTCAGCAAATCCGCCAAAGCGGCCTGTTGCTCGGGGGTGAGCCGCCGCAGATAAAAACCCAATCGCCGACTGACGGTGCCATTGCGAGCAAATTGAGCCAAATCCTCCACAGGCAAGGAGACCTCGATCAAGGGGGGCAAAAACACTGCCAAGCGCTCGGCGCCCCACACCTGACCCAGGCTGGCCAAAACCGTCCCCAATCCCAGGCCCAAGGCCAACAGCCCTCGCGACCAACCCATCGCTACAGCACCCCCTTCGAGCTGGGGATCCCTTCTTGTCGGCGGGGATCCCGTTCTATGGCCATGCGCAGGGCACGGGCAAAGGCCTTAAAACTGGCCTCAACAATATGATGGGCATTGATCCCAGCAGCCTGACGGATGTGGAGGGTGAGCTGAGCGTGGTTCACCACCGCCTGATAAAACTCCCGTACCAACTGGGTTTCGTAGCGACCAATCCGTTCACTGGTCAACTCTAGGCCGTAGCTGAGGTGGGGGCGACCGGAAAAATCCATCACCACCTGCACCAAGGCTTCATCCAAAGGGGCCCAAAAATGGCCGAAGCGCTGAATGCCCCGCCGATCTTGCAAGGCTTGTGCCAGGGCTTGCCCGAGGGTAATGCCCACATCTTCATTGGTATGGTGATCGTCGATGTGCAGATCCCCGATCGCTTTGACAGACAGATCGATGAGGCCATGGGTACTCAGTTGCGCCAGCATGTGATCCAAAAAAGGGATCCCGGTAGCGATGTCGTGGTGGCCATTGCCATCTAAATTGAGCTGGATCTGAACGTCGGTTTCGCCGGTGCGACGATGAACGGAGGCAATTCTTGGCTGAAGCAGACGGGGAGAGTCGATAGCAGTCATGAAGAATTAAAAAAGAGAGGCAACAGGCCTAAGCCCAGCTACAGGATCGCACAAGCCCCCGAACTTCGACATCTCTAGCCCAGGGATCCGCCCTCTTGAGCTTAGGAGCCAGCCAATACTAACCTGCACTCCCAGAGAGACCCGCTTTCAGGTTCTTGATAAATCTCCTTGGATCTCGGCTGGGGATCCCTATACTGGAGTAGAGACACTGGAAAGCGTCGAGACGGCGAGGGTAGCATTAGGTCAGACTGCTAGGGAGAGATCAGATGGGATTGTTCGATCGGGTCAGCCGAATCATCAGATCCAATATCAATGCGCTGGTCAGTAGCGCCGAAGATCCAGAGAAAATCCTGAACCAAACCATCCAGGATATGTCTGAGGATCACTTCCAGATGCGGCAGGCCGTCGCCCAGGCCATTGCCAGCCAAAAGCGGATGGAGCGACAGTACGAGCAGGCCGTGCAAAGCGTCAACGAATGGCAAAACCGCGCTGAGTTAGCCCTGCGCAACAGCAACGAAGCCCTAGCCCGCGAAGCCTTGGTGCGCAAAAAAACTTTCAGCGAGACCGCCCAGAGCATGAAGCGGCAGTTGGATGAGCAGACCAAGCAAGTGGAAATCCTGAAAACCAACATGACCAAGCTGGAGAGCAAGATCTCCGAAGCCAAGACCAAGAAGGACATGTTGATCGCCCGGGCACGCTCGGCCAAAGCTTCTCAGCAAATCAACGAGGTGATCGGGCGGGTGAACACCACCAATGCCTTCTCTGCTTTTGAGCGGATGGAAGAGAAGGTGAACACTCTAGAAGCTCAGTCTGCGGCGGTGGCAGAGCTAGCGGTAGATACCCTTGAGAACCAATTTGCTGCCTTGGAGGCAGGCGGATCCGACGTGGATCATGAATTGTTGATGCTCAAAGCCTCGGTACAGGGCCAGTTGCCCCCTGGAGAGCTAAAAACCCCGAACCAGGAATCCAGCGGTGATGAAGTGGATCTGGAATTGGAAAATCTCCGCAAAGAGATCGACCAGCTCTGAACCAATAGGGTGCTATGTATTTCCTAGCCCCTGAGGATTCCCTTGTGTTGAATTGAATCTGGGCATGGGTTGGTCTTGGCTGCGACAGGGGGTGGTAAGCTAACCAACGTGGTAAGCTAACCAACAAGGACTCCGGCCTGCCTCTGACAGGGTTGAGGCCTAGTTTGAGGTAGCCCACCTGCGGTTTTGCGAGAGAACATACAGCGATGACGACAGCGAGTATCAAGCCCCTCCTTAATGCCAAGCAACTGTTGCAGGCTTATGCCTCTGGCCAGCGGGATTTTTCGGGATCCAATCTGAGTGGGGCCCAATTGAGCGGGGTAAATTTGAAGGGCATTATCCTGCGGGACGCCAACCTGAGTGGGGCAGATTTGCGCGAGTCGGATTTGTCAGGGGCGGATCTCACGGGTGCTGATCTGCGCGGGGCCAAGTTGCGGCGGGTCAACCTGATCGGGGCCAAGTTGGTCAAAGCAGACTTTCGCGGGGCCAATCTCTATCGGGCCAAGTTGCTCAGATCTGATTTGACCGAGGCAGAACTGAACCGGGCCGATTTGCGCATTGGGGCGGATCTACGCGAAGCCATCATTACCAACACCCATTTTCGGGGTGCCCTTTACGACGAGTACACCAAGTTCCCGGATGGCTTTAACCCAGCTGAGATGGGCATGTAGGGCCTGGCCTTGCAACGGCCGTCGAAATCACAATCTGGGCAGAATCCATTTACCCGAGCAGATCTTGCCACAACTGAGCTGCATCCTGAGCTGCCACCACAAAGGGTGGGTTGTGCAGATCAGGTTTGTTGTAGCGCAAGGGATCCCCTTTCAAGTTGGTAACTTTCCCCCCAGCCTGCTCGACGACACATTGAGCGGCGGCAGTATCCCATTCCATAGTGGGACCAAAGCGGGGATAGAGATGGGCAGATCCCTCTGCTACCAGACAAAATTTGAGAGAGCTACCGAGGGAGCTGACCTCCAGTGGGCCGTAATGGGTTTGCAGCCGGTTTAAGAATTGCTCGGTTTCGGGATTGGCGTGGGAACGGCTGGCCACCACCTTGAGGGATCCTTCCGGGTAAGGGCGGGTGCAAAGCCGTGTCTCTCCTTTGTAGGCGCCCACCTTTTGAGCAGCCGTATAGGTGAGATCCAAAACCGGCGCATGAACCACCCCCAAAATCGGGATCCCTTCCTCCACAAGGGCGATATTCACCGTGAACTGGCCGTTGCGCTGAATGAACTCCTTGGTGCCATCCAAGGGATCCACCAGCCAGAACTGCCTCCAAGCCTGCCGCTCAGCGTAGGGGATCCCACCGGATTCTTCTGATAGCACCGGGATTGCTGGGGTGAGTTCCTTCAGCCCGTGCACAATCAGGTGGTGAGAGGCCAAATCCGCCTCGGTGAGGGGCGAATGATCCGCCTTGGCACTCACATGTATCTGCTCTTGCCGGTAGACCTGCAAAATGGCCTGCCCTGCGGCTTTCGACAAACGAGCGATATGAGGTAACCAATCGGCTAACTCGCTGCCTTGGAGATTGTTGAACATCGGCGAAGTCCTCTCAAATATCGCTGCCAGGTTCAGGTGCGCACCAACAGTCCATGCGCCGCCAAGTCTGCCTTGATCTGGGGGATCGTCAATTGACCATAGTGCAACAAAGAAGCCAAAAGCGCCGCTTCTGCTCCCCCTTCCTGCAGGGCTTGCCGAATATGGGTACATTCCCCTGCTCCCCCCGAGGCAATCACCGGCACCGATACCGCATCCGCCACCTGACGGGTCAAGGCTAGGTCGTAGCCCGCCTGCGTGCCATCCGCATCCATACTGGTGAGCAAGATCTCTCCGGCCCCCCGCTCTGCCATGGTTTTGGCCCATTCGATCGCATCCAACCCCGTCGGCTGCCGCCCCCCGCGCACATACACTTCCCAGCCCTCTCCTCCTGCTTTGGCCCGGGCATCGATGGCCACGACAATACACTGGGATCCGAACCAACGGCTGGCCTGACTGACCAAATCTGGATCCTTCACCGCCGCAGAGTTGAGACTGACTTTATCCGCCCCCGCCCGCAACAGTTGTCGCACACCCTCGAGATCGCGGATCCCGCCCCCGACCGTGAGGGGAATGAACACCTGCTCTGCTGTCCGCTGCACTACCTCCAGCAGAATAGCCCGTTCTTCGTGGGTGGCGGTGATATCCAAAAACACCAGCTCGTCTGCCCCTGCTTGGTCGTAAGCTTGGGCCAGCTCTACTGGATCCCCGGCATCCCGCAATTGCACAAATTGAATCCCTTTCACCACACGCCCTGCTGCCACATCCAGACAGGGAATGATCCGCTTGGCCAGCATGTTGTTTTCATCCTCTTGTGGTTATTGTCCGCCCATAACTTATTCCTGTTGATCCAAATCATCATTTACAGCCTTTTCCAGCGTTATCTGATACAGCAGATCTCTAGCAGATCTCTATTAAGTAAGGTTTTTTGCCTAGCTCAAGGGCCCGCGTGAAGTCGGAAAAGGCTGTATCCAAGCCTCGGGAACCTGTTCCAGCTCACCGAGAAAGAAATACCCCCCATGGGAGCCTGCTGCTCTAGCTGAGCCTAGGGTTCCAGGCACCCAATTGATCCCAAGGCGGTAAATTAGAATCCAATCCACAAAAGGCAAACCAAAAATGCCCCTGAGCTTGCAGCTCCTCGGCTGAATAAACCAGCTTAGCCAAAACTGATGATCAAAAAGGGTTCTTGAAACTTGGCTCCAGCCACTTGTCGGCCTGCCAAACTGGGCGGCAAAAACAAATTGCGCCGTTGATCGCCGGCAGTGATTGTCAGCTCCGGCCCCGACTGGCTCAGCTCGATTTGCGTTTTATTAAAGCCCGGGATAAACAGCTTCACCGTACGGGATCCCTCGTCAATTGCCAAGGGCGGGGGCACATCCGGCACAGTGAACACACCGCCCACCGCAGCCTCCAAAGCAGACCAATCGGATTCCTGGCGCACAGGTAGAGAACGCACCGTCAGGGGAGCAAACTCCGCTGTCGGCACCGGCCCCGAACCAATCGGTGTTACCCAAAGGCCACCCACCGTCAGCCCCACCATTTGGGCACTCCCCCAGAGGTAACGGGCGGTTTGGATCGCCATCGGATCAAGAGTGGTGACCAAATGCGCCAAGACTCGGCGCGGATCCGCAATCGCCTGTCGCCCCTGCTCCAAAATGTTGGTCATGCCCCCCATGCGATCCGGCAGGTCTTCTAGAGAAGAAAACTCGACATTGCTGACCGAACGCAACAGCGGCTCGGCAAACGGTCGCAGGGTTTTGGCCAAATCGGATCCCAGAAAGGCTTTGGAAGCCCGCCGCCAGTACCAACTGGCCACCTCAGGGATCCCGAACGCCCGCAATGTGGTCAGATCCCCCGGCCCATCGTAGAGAATGCAGTCGTATTGGCCGCTGGCATCGTAACGGCGTAGTGCCTCCAGGGCCAGGGCCTGATCCATTCCCGGCAATACCCCCAGCTCCTGCCCGTAGATTTCCCGGAAAAAGGGGGTACGCACGTACTGGGCTTCCAGCTCTTTGGCCGCCGTCCAGTTCTGCTCCAAGAGCTGGGTAGTACGGAGCTGTACCACACTCAAATTGGCCGCAATCGTCAGAGGTTCCCCCGACAGCGGGATCCCACCCAAGAGCATTTCCAGCCCTGGCCCCGCCTGGTGTCCTACCAGGAGTACCCGCCGCCCCTGTTGGGCAGCAGCGCGTGCCGCCGCCACCGCCAAGGTGCTGCGACCCGTCCCCCCCTTGCCCAAGAACGTGAGAATCTGGCTCATTCCCGCCCCTCCCGACTCCGTTCCCCACCATCTCCATAGACTTCAATGTGCAGAGATTGCCCGGCCAACTGAGCCGCCGCCATCATCACCTGCCGAATCGCCTGCATAGTGCGTCCTCCCCGACCGAACACTCGTCCGCGATCTTTCGGGTCAAAGGCCAGCCGCAGCCACACTTTTTGCCCAGCACAGGTGGTTTCTAAGTCCATCTGCAACTGAGCGGGGCTAATCAACGGCTCGATCAGAAGATAGGCAAGAGCTTTGTAGTCTGGCATGGGAGAAAAACCGGTTAAGGCCAGGTTTAACCGAAAGCGTAGCCGAATGTGGCGCTAAGCCTCAGCCGCTTCCTCAACTTTAGGCTCTGCCGGGGTTTCCACTTCCGCCACAACGGGCTCTCCTTCTTCTGGTTGGGCTGTTTCAGGCTCAGCGACAGCAGCCACTTCAGCAACAAGCTCAGCAGCCTCAGCTTCAGCAGTTGCAACGGCAGGCTCTTCAGCTACCTCAGGGATCCCAACTTCGGGCTTAGCCATGGCCGGGATCCGAATCGATGCGACGACCCCACCTTCGCCCGCTTCCAACATGTTGTAAATGCCCGCTTTTTTGAGGATTCCTTGCAAGGTATCGGTGGGCTGAGCGCCGCAGCGCAACCATTTCAGCAGGCTACCCGTTTCCAAAACGGTTTCCTTGGTGCGGGGGTTGTAGTAGCCCAGCTCCTCCAGTGGACGGGCTTCACGGCGAGTTTTACTCTCGATGGCGATGATGCGATAGCTGGGTTGTTGCTTCTTTCCGTAGCGCTTGAGCCGCAATTTTACCATGGGGTGATCTGCTCCTTAGGGGTGCTCCGCAAGCTGTAGAGAATCAAAGAAAGGGAGGAAAATAAACGAAGAAGTATTCGACTCGCCAAGTCTGCCAAAGCTCCCAGGTCTTGGCGGTTCGGCGAATAAACACAGGCTTTCTATTCTAAGCGATTTTTTCATGGTTGAAAAACACCCATACCAGTTTCAGAGAGCAAGCTTCGTGGCAGAGTAAATGAGGAAACACACATTCAGCCGGTAGCCATCATGGTCAACTACGCCGATCTCACAGACGCGCAGCGCCAGCTCTACCTCAAGGCTCTGATCGCAGTAGCCCGAGTGGATGGCCAATTAGACGAAGAGGAAACCAGCTTTTTTACCCAAGTGGCGGAAGGAGTAGGGTTAGATGCCCAACTGGCTCAAGCCTATTTGACCGATGAAGCGGGGACAGCTTTGGATATCAGCGGGATCCCGGCCATGCGTAACCCGGTGGGGGCACTCATTTTGCGGGATCTGGCGGCGATGGCGGTGGTGAATAGCGAATTGGTGGAGAAAGAAGAGGCGCTAATCTTTGAGATCGGCAAAGCAATGCAGTTCAGCGTTGAGGAAGTGAACGAGTTTCTCGATTGGGCCTTTATGGGGCTGCAGTGGCAACTGAAAAGTACGGCTTTGCTGGAACGTTACGCCTAAGTAGACTTGACCAGCTCATCCAATAAAGCGATCCAAGGCCCGTTGCAGTTCTTCGAGTTCCACTTCGATATTGCCGGTTTCGATGGCATGGCGGATGCAATGGCTAATGTGGTCATCCAAAATCAGCCGTGCCACCCGATCCAGTGCCCCCTTGACGGCGGCAATTTGTAGCAGTACATCCGGACAGGGCTGATCCTGCTCGATCATGGAGCGGATCCCGTGTACATGCCCTTCGATACGCGCTAGGCGATTCACCAATTTGCGGCGTGACTGCGGGTCATGCTGGTGGGGGTGAGCCCGCCCAGACAAAGGTGGCTGTTCCAAAGCCAGTTCCCAATCTTCCTGCCAATCGGGTTCCGGCTGCGTAGGGATCGGGGGGGCAGAATGGGAGTGGAAGGGGGGAATGGGATCCGGCATAGAACAGGCGAGATGCTGTTTGCATGATACTGCTCGGTTTCCCCTGAGAACGATGGGGTGCTCTACAATAAGAAGAGATATGAAATTTTGTAAAACCTCTCATACTGCGGCTCCATGACCTCTGTGCTTTCCCCTTTTGGCCCTGTAGAAGCGGATCTGGAGCGTTTACGCCAGAACCTAACCCGGTTGGTAAGTGCCAAACACCCAATTCTGGCCACAGCTGCCGAGCACCTCTTTTCGGCGGGGGGGAAAGGGATCCGACCGGCGATCGTCCTGTTGATCGCCCGTGCCACCACCCCGGATGGGGAAATTACCCCACGGCATTGGCGCTTGGCGGAAATTACCGAGATGATCCATACGGCCAGCTTGGTGCACGACGATGTGATCGACACAGCCGATGTGCGGCGCGGCATCGATACGGTCAATACCCTCTTTGACAATCGGGTGGCGGTGCTGGCAGGAGATTATCTGTTTGGGCAGGCCGCTTGGTACTTGGCCAATTTAGACGATTTAGAGGTGGTGAAGCTGCTCTCCAAGGTAATCATGGATCTGCCGGAGGGAGAGGTGCGCCAGAGCCTGACTCGCTTTGATCCAGATTTGTCGATGGAAGACTACCTGGCCAAGAGCTTTTACAAAACCGCTTCGCTCATGTCCGGCAGTTCCAAAGCTTCAGGGATCCTGAGCGGCGTAGATCCTGAGGTGGCGGAGCGATTGTTCGATTTTGGCCGTGACCTGGGGATTGCCTTTCAAATCGTCGATGATTTGCTGGATTTCACCGCCTCGACGGAGGCACTAGGCAAACCGGTGGGATCCGATCTCAGCCAGGGCAACCTGACCGCGCCTGTCCTGTTTGCTCTACAGGAGTTTCCCCAAATGCGGGAGCTGATTCTGACTGAGCTAGTCGATCCACAAGCCCTGAAGCAAGCCCTAGAGTGGGTGTATCAAAGCCAAGGGATCCCGCGCTCCCGTCAGTTGGCCCGCGACTATGCTCATCGGGCTGCCGATGCTCTGCACAGTTTGCCCGACTCCCTAGCCCGGCGTGCCCTGTTTCAGATGGTGGACTACGTGCTGGAGCGGCTACGCTAAGGAGTTCCTGTCGGGATCCCATTCCATGATCTCAGGCCAGAGCGTTAGCGCTCAGCTGCCCCCATCTTGAGGGGGAAGATTCCTCACTTGGGCTTCTGAAGGCAACTCCGGATACTCTTGTGTGGCGAAGAAATGCAGGCGATTCGGGGGCCAAAAGCGGAAGATGGTATTGCCGATAATGTTTTCTTCTGGCAAAAAGCCCCACACATGGGAGTCTTGGCTGTCGTTGCGGTTATCCCCCATCACAAAATAGGAAGCAGGCGGCACTACAAAGTCGGATCCCTGAGCCCTCACCCCTGGGCAGCGATCGCCGGGACAAGAGTAGTTGGGCGGGGCATAGATATAGTCTTCCTGGAGGGGGATCCCATTGATGAAGACCTCGCCATCGTCAATGCGAATGCGATCCCCTGGCAGACCGATCACCCGCTTGATGTAGGCACCATCGAAGTTCAACTTAGCGGGCGGGTTGAAAACAATGATATCGCCCCGTTGGGGGGAACCAAAGCGGTAGCTCACCTTTTCCACCACCAGCCGATCTCCTTCCTCCAGCGTCGGCAACATCGAATCCGACGGGATCCAGCGTGCTTCGGCCACAAAGGTACGAATGCCAAAGGCCAGCAATAGCGCCAACAAAATGGTTAGCAGGTTCTCCCGTTGGCTCTGCCACCAGCTGCGGGATCCCGAATGGGTAGGAGGCTTCGATTCCGGCAGCTTGGGCTGGGGCAGAGAAGCAGGATCTTCTGGCGGCATGGATACTCAACGCACAAGACTTCACGATCCCAAGATTATCGCACCCAACTTAGATCAGCAGGATGGGATCCCGTCCCATTCAACCTACACTGGAGGGCCAAGTGGCAATGAGTTGTGCAGAATCAGTATCTTCTGATACATTGTCCTAATGGCCAACCCCCCTGAGAATTTGACCTTAAGATTTCAACAGAAGAGCGCCTAGTTTGGGTGGAAAAGTTCACTTGCTAGAATTCAGTTTTTCCCAATCCTGTTGATAGGCGGCGATCATCTGAGCTTGGACTTGAATTGCTGTCAGGGTTTCCGTCATCAGGGGCCAGTCGGTATTGGGGGGGCTGGGATACTGCTTTAACTTATCAACCGTGCTGCTCAGGGTCATTTGCAGTTGTTGCAGCATTTGATGGGCTTGTTGTGCCAGCGCCAGAGTTTCTGTGACACGGCCATTGTTCTGGTTCTGCTGATATTTCTGTAGGGCCTCCCCCCGCAAAATATTCAGGATTGCCCCTTCCTTAGAGCGCTGTAGGATCACCCGCAACTGCAACACCAAAGGTTCACCTTTATACATCCGCTCCACTTCCGCCTGCTGGGGTTCTCCAATCAAGTCAGGATCCAAGGCCATCATCCGCTTCATGGAGGCCAACAATTTGGAGCGCACCGATTCGGAAAGTTCTCTGAACAGATCCCGCAAAATGCCCTGCTGACGATAGCGCACTCGACACAACACCCCCTCTTGGGGCTCCACAAAAATTTGATCGGCCTTCTCGTCTAGAGCCCGTCGCAGCATCGAGTTGAGCAACTGCTGAACTGTTTCTTCCGATTCGCTTGGGGGGGCAGGGGGAGAGGTTTGGCTAGCAGGAGACGGTACAGCCGGAGCCATCTGAGTTTCTGGCCCACCTTTGGGAGTGGGCACCTCTCGGGTAACCCGGTTGGCTTGAGCTTGCAACCGCAATTGAGCCACCTCTGCCGGATCAGGGGGATGGCTGAAGTAGTAGGCGATCAGATCTTGCTGCTGTTCAAAGGTGAGGGGGATCGGCTCGACCGAAATTTGCGAGTAGGCCAGCATTTTGCCCACATAGTCCAGCGCCGCCAAATCCTGGGGATCCACCATGCCCAAAATCAAGCTGTCGGTATCCAGGGCAACCGGCACCACCTGATAGTAGATGCAGATCTCGACGGGCAGATACTGAGCAATCAAGGCCGGTATCCGCGTCCGGTCGATTTTGGTGTGTCGTCCTACCGCCAGAGAGGCATCTGGATCAGTCATGGCAAGCCCGGATCCCGCGTAGGCGAGACATCGTTCCTAATCACTGTAGTCTATGGAGCGATGTGTGATCCCCATCGCCCTCAAGACTCGTCCAACCGGCTCAAATTGACTAAAGTGTAATATTAGGACGACTCTTAATCCTCTCACTACAAAAGAAGCGAAGGCCTTGTTAAGTCTTGGAGTCAACATTGATCACATCGCCACTGTTCGACAGGCGCGCCGCACGGTAGAGCCCGATCCGGTGGCAGCAGCGGTGATTGCGGAGTTGGCAGGCGCGGATGGCATCACGGTGCATTTGCGCGAAGATCGCCGGCACATTCAAGATCGGGATGTACGCCTGCTGCGGCAAACCGTGCGTACCCACCTCAACCTGGAAATGGCGGCTACAGATGAGATGGTGGCAATTGCCCTTGAGGTCAAACCCGACTATGTCACGTTGGTGCCGGAGCGGCGGGAAGAAGTGACCACCGAGGGGGGCCTGAATGTGGCCGGGCAGGTGTCGCGCCTCAGCGATGTGGTGGGCCAGTTACAGGGATCCGGCATTCCCGTTAGCCTGTTTGTCGACCCGGATCCGACCCAAATTGCGGCAGCCGCCCAGGTGGGATCCCAGTGGATTGAACTGCATACGGGGCGCTATGCTGAAGCCTCCTCAGCAACCGAGCGGGAGGTGGAGCTCAATCACCTGGAAGACGCCAGTCATCAGGCTATCGACCTGGGCCTACGGGTGAATGCGGGGCATGGGCTTACCTACTGGAATGTCGGCCCCGTGGCACGGATCCCGGGCATGGAGGAGTTGAATATCGGCCATAGCATTGTCAGTCGGGCGGTACTGGTGGGGTTGGACCGGGCGGTACGAGAGATGCGTCAAGCAATGGGATTAGGCTTTGGGGTAGGCCCGACATGAACTCGGATTACTACGGCTACGAAAACCACATTCTCGAGCAGGCTGAGATTGATCGTCTGTTGGATCTGCTCCCTGCTAGCATGCGGGAGAGCGTGAAAATCTTGCCTGCCTCAGAGCGGCAAACCTTGGTGATCAAAGGTCGTCGGCAAATGCCTTGGGATCGGCAGATGCAGCTGTTCATTAAGCCCTATGAGTGGCGACAATTTACGCCAGTACAGCGGGCGGGGTTGTTCCTACACAAGGTGGGCTACTACAGTCGGGCAGTGTCGCGCCAGATCGACTTTTACCTGGCCGTGGCGGCGCTAGGGGGGTTGAGCTTGATCTTCGAGGCTGTCCAACAAGATCCCGTGGGGGCGACGGTTTCGGGGGGCTTGAGTGGCTTGGCCCTCTGGCAGTTGCGCCGCGATCAAACCAATGACCGACGCTTGTTGGCTGCCGATGCCTATGCGGTCGATCGCATGGTGCTGCGGGGGATCCCTCGACTACAGGCGGTGGAAGCCCTGGGACAGGCTCTGCACGTGGAGGCGCGCTTGGAGGGGCGCTCAGGCAATGAGCTGCTGGATATGTTGCGCTACCAAAATCTGAAGCGGTTGGCCCAACGTCCGGCGGAAGATATCGTGCTGAGCTGATTTGGGGCAGATGTTATCGCCGTCACGACTGGGATCCCTGGTGGGGCGAGGGGCCTGGGGACAACATCTGTTGCAGGTGGCCACGACCGATTCCACCAACCGGCTGCTTCTGGACTGGGGCCGTCATTTTCCCCAGCCGCTCCCACTGGGCACCGTTTTGGTCAGTACCCGTCAACGGGCTGGGCGGGGACAACATGGACGGGTTTGGCAGTCTGAGCCGGGGGGGCTGTATTTGTCGGTATGGCTGGGCCCGCCAGGACCCGGCAAGTGGGAATCCCCAGAATCGGATCCCTCGTTGCTGGAGCTGACTTTGGCTTTGGCTTGGGGAGTTGTCAGGCAATTGCGGCAAACCCTGGGGATCCCGCTGGGGTTGAAGTGGCCGAATGATTTGGTTGTGGTGGATGAGGAGCATTCTGAGCGCTTGCTAAAGCTGGGGGGGATACTACTCCAGAGTCGCTTTGGTGGGGCAGGACAGCTGCTGGGTTTGGTGGCTGGCTGCGGGCTGAACCTGAATAACGGAGTGCCACAGGGGGCGATCTCGTTGTCACAACTGCTGGGATCCCGGCAGGATCGCACTTGGGTGGGATCCCTGGTTTTGCGGGGTATGGAGCGCGGCTTCCGCACCTGGCAGCAGTCGGGGTTCCAGCCCATTCGCTGGGAGTATGAGAGCTGGATGATCCCCACGCAAGTCGATTGGCCAGAAGCAGAGGCTGTCGCCACGGTTTTGGGCCTTGCCGAGGACGGGAGGATCCGGGTACAACCACAAGGGGAGCTACATTCCCAACAGCGGCAGTCCATTCTGACGCTTTCGCCCGACCAAGTGCGTTTGAGCTATCACATTCCCGTTCGCGGCAGCCTGTAGTTTTTCTCGTGTGGCCTGTGTTGAAACTGGTGATGGATCCCCTATTCGCGGCCTTGCGGCTCTCTTTTGCGCGATCTCGACAGTTGCGACGGCTAAGCTTTGGGCTGGGGCTGGGGCTATGTCTGCTCTGGTTTTATCCCAGTGCCCTTTTGGCGCAAACTCAGCCGGAGAGCCTACCTCCACCGCCTGTGGTTGAGCCGGCTTTAGATACCCCTGGAGCGGCGGCCCTGCTTCTAGACGGAGCCATTCCGATGCCAGAGACTTCTCTAGAAGCTGCAACATCCCCCGCAGCAGCCGATGAGCCCCTGACCCTGGAAGCCGAAACCCGTACCGAGACGGTGGTGGGTCGGGAAATTGTCATCGAGCCGGAGGAAACCCGCCACTTGGCTGCTCCCCCGGATTCCGGCGACCCAACTGGGGTGCCGATTGTGCTGATGGAACGAACCTCCGGTCGGCGCATCATCATTTCTCCCGGACAAGAGATTCGCATTGAGGATCCCAGCCAAGTCCAAGAGGCAGACCCCGAACCTCCGACCCGACCAGAGCTAGCAGCAGGGGATGAGCGGTTGTTGTATCCCTTACCGCGCCCTGTGCCGATTACTTCCGGGTTCGGCATGCGCATGCACCCGATTCGCGGACAGCCGGAGTTTCATGCTGGTGTAGATTTGGGGGCCAGCATGGGCACACCGATCCTGGCCTCCTTCAGCGGCAAGGTGGTGGCTTCTGGATCGTTGGGGGGATTGGGGATTGCCGTGGTACTGGAACACGCGGGTCATCAGCGCACTCGCTATGGCCACATGTCTGAGGTGGCAGTGGCTACTGGAGAACGGGTGGAACAGGGATCCGTGATTGGCTATGTGGGTGCATCTGGGGAGGTGACCGGGCCGCATTTGCATTTTGAGCTGTGGAAGCGGGCCACCGCTCAAGACTGGGTGGTGTTGGATGCCACAGATGACCTGAAGATCGCCGTGGCTCAGTTACCGGGTTAGCAGTGCCTGAGTTAATATCAGTGAGTGGGATCCCGGTTGGATCTGGTTTTTGCGGACGTGGCGGAATGGCAGACGCGCTAGACTTAGGATCTAGTGCCGCAAGGCGTAAGGGTTCAAGTCCCTTCGTCCGCATAGGGATTAGGCCTGTTTAGGGCTAGGGTCAGGATCTCAGTATCCACATTGCCTCCGGAGAGAATCACCCCGATCCGTCGTCTGGGCAAAACTATTTTTTGGGCCAGAAGAGCGGCAATTCCGACTGCACCCGTCGGTTCAATCACCAGCTTCAGGCGCGTCAGCAACAGCTGCATCGCACGTAGAATGTCGGCATCGCTTACCAGCACCACCTCATCCACATAGCGCTGAATGACGGGGAAAGTGTGTTGCCCCGGATAAGAGGTACGAATGCCATCCGCAATGGTGTTGGGCACCGGGATCCGCACTCGTTCCCCTTTTTGCAAAGACAGAAAATAATCGTTGCCGGTCTCCGGTTCTACCCCATAGAGGCGCATTGTGGGGTTGAGAGCCTTAGCCACCAGCGCACAGCCGCTGAGCAACCCGCCGCCACCGAGGGGCACTACCAACGCATCCAATTCCGGCACCTGCTGCAAAAACTCCAGCGCACAAGTCCCCTGCCCGGCCATAATGCGAGGCTCATCATAGGGTGGAATGAGAAGGGATCCCTGTTCGGTCGCGATTTGCTGGGCTAAAACCTCTCGGTCTTCCGTTTGCCGGTCGTAGAAGCGAATTTGCGCTCCATAGCTTTGAGTGGCTTGTATCTTGGCCTGCGGGGCATCCTCCGGCATGACAATCGTGGCCGGGAGCTTGAATTCTGCTGCCGCAATTGCTACCCCCTGAGCGTGGTTTCCAGAAGAAAACGCCACCACTCCCTGCTGAAGGGATCCCTCTTCTAGGCTGGCGAGAAAGTTGAGTGCCCCGCGCACCTTGAACGAGCCGCCCCGCTGAAAGGACTCCGCTTTGCAAAACACCTGAGCACCCATCCGACGATCTAGGTAGCGGCTGGTGTGAATGGGGGTACGGTGGACTCGCTGGCCAATCCGGCTCTGAGCCAAACAAACATCCTCCAGGCTAAGCATGACCTAGGCAGGGAAGATCACCTGCAGAATCTGTTCAGCCGGAATCGAATCGATTACCCCATCAGCGGCAGTGACCGCCCGAAAAGGCCCTTCTGATGGCAATAACCGCGTCGGATCGGTGGGACCAAACAGAGCCACCAGAGGGGTTTGAGTGGCAACTGCCAAGTGCATCGGGGCACTATCCGTACACAGCAGCAGCGTTGCTCCTGCAATCAGAGCCGCCAGTTGTCCCAATTGGGCAGGCCGACTGACCCACAAATCCGGCAGCTGCGATAGGAAGCCATCCGCCAGCTTTTCATCCTCTGGCCCCAACACCAACACCAGGGGCAATTCGGGCCGTTTTTCCCGGAACCCCTTGATCACCTTCACCCAGTTGGCGGGGGGGTAAACCTTCAGGATCCCTTTTTGTAGCGACAGTTGGCTGGCTCCGGGGTGCAGCAGCACGTAGTCTTTGGCCGGATCCCCAAGGAGGCGCTTGCGTTCTTGTTCTGCCCATTCCAAGTGGCTCTTTTTCAGGCGAATTTGCGGGATCCCAGCCTTGGAGAAAATGCCAAACCCCTGCAACAGATCGTGGTACATTTCCGCTGCATACTCGGCGGGTTTCAAGGGCACCGGATCGGTGAGCCAGGGCTTTCCTGGGGGGGCATATCCCACCCGCTTCGGGATCCCGGTCAACCAGAGCAGTAGCTTTGCGCCCATGCCTTTTCCCAAGCTCAGCACCGCATCGTACTGACGCTCCCGAATCCGCCCTAGCAAATCGCTGAGATCTCCCAGGGAGACTTGTTCCTTGAAGGGGAAGGTCAACACCTTGTTCACCGAAGGGCAGATCTCGTAGGCGGAAACCGCCCGAGGCTCCACCATCACCTCAATCTCAGCCTCCGGAAACCGTTGCCGCAGGCCTGCCAAAGTGGGGAAAAAGAGAATTTGGTCGCCGATCCCTCCAGGGACAAGGGCAAGAATTCTGGGTGCCAAGGGGGCACTGCCGCGAACTTGTGGAGAAGCAACCTGCATAGAGCATCCTGATAGATGGCCATATCCAGCCGATGGGATCCCTGACCAGGGACATACCGCGTTAACTCTATCTCAGATTCGGATCGGGATGGGATCCAATCGACACACCAAGAAGATAAGCTACGAAAGAACGATCTAAAGTCAAACCCCGCATGGCCAGTGCCAGTCCAGAAAGTCGGCTTGATCGAATAGAGCAACTGCTTGGGCAAGAGGCTGAAGCAATCCGGCAACTTCGTCAAACCCAAGCCGAAGAGAGTGAATGGATACGTTTAGCTCAAGAGCAAGAGAGTCAGCGGATTTGCCACATTCGGGAACAGAATCGGGCTGAAGAACAAAAGCTCATGTCCGATTTGCGAACCCAACAAGCACTCTTGGATGAGAGCGTGGCAGGAGTTATCCCTGCTGTTGAGGATAGGCACAAAGCTCTACTGGAATTTGGCCAGGTGATTCCCGAGGCAGTTGAAAAGTTAAGAGCTTCTCATCGTAGGCAGAATCACATCCTTGATGATTGGATGGGGCAGCAACCTCCCCGAGAGGGAGAGCCATGACGGATGAACCTATCCCACTTTTGGATTTGACCCTGCAATATCGTGCTCTGGCTAGTGAGCTTCAGCCTCAGGTGCAAGCGCTGCTGGCCTCTGGGCAATACATTGGTGGGGCTGCTGTCCGGCATTTTGAGGAGCTGTTTTCCCAGTTTTTGGGGGGCGGGGATCTGGAGACCATTGGCTGCAATTCTGGAACGGATGCGTTAGTGCTGGCCTTACGGGCCCTCGGGATCCAGCCGGGGGATGAGGTGATCACCACGGCCTTCAGTTTTTTTGCCTCTGCCGAAGCGATCGATCTGGTGGGGGCACGCCCCGTTTTTGTGGATGTGGATCCCCATACCTTTAACCTCGATCCGGCTCTCCTGGAAGCCAAAATTTCTCCGCACACCAAGGCAATCATCCCGGTGCATCTGTTTGGTCAAGCAGCCAACATGACCGAGATTCTGGCGATTGCACAGCGGTATGGATTGGCGGTCATTGAAGATTGTGCCCAAGCGGTTGGGGCCTGCTGGGGGGGCAAACCCGTGGGTGCCTGGGGGGATGTGGGCTGTTTCAGCTTCTTCCCCACCAAAAATCTGGGGGCGGCTGGGGATGGGGGGGCAGTGGTCACCCGCAACCCGGAATTGGCCCGCCAAGTACGCATCCTCAAGGAACACGGCCAAGCTCGGCAATACCAACATGATCAAATCGGTATCAACAGCCGCCTCGATGCGCTGCAAGCGGTGATTTTGTCGGTTAAGTTGCCCCATTTGCGGGAATGGAACTGGCGCCGGCAGGGGATTGCGGAGGTTTACCATCGCCTATTGCAAGGGATCCCTGGCTTGATCCTGCCCAGGGTGGCGGTGGGAGGGAACTCCGTTTGGCATCAATATACGGTGCGGGTTGCCGGGGCTGACCCGACGGATCCCCATCGCCGGGATTCTTTACAACAGCACCTGAAGGATCGGGGCATTAGCAGCCGTATTTACTACCCCATCCCCTTACATCGACAACCGGTGTACCAAAAACTGGGGTATAAACTTGGGGATCTGCCCCACGCCGAAACCTGTGCGGCCCAGGTCTTATCTTTGCCCTGCTTCCCTGAACTGACCACCCAACAACAAGAACGTGTGGCGGAGGCCATCGCAGAGATGCTCAGAGAGGAAATGGGTTTATAACTCTTGAAGTTAAAATCTTGAAGTAAAAAACCTCGATTGTTGCCGAGAAAATAAGTCCATCCTTAGCTGTTGGGCGGGTAGACCAGAGGGCGTTCCTAGCCCCGCGCTCTATCCCGCAGTCGTAGTACCGAGATTTTAGGGTTGGAGCACTGCAATGAATCTTGGTAGGTGGAGAAAAGCCTAGCTCTGAAGGTCATCCATCGGTAGGATATGGGATCAATTGCGGATCGGGTCAGCCGCCTGGCTTGAGTTCGGCCTGTGTTCACGCTCTCATGTTGCAATTTTTACTGACCTTGTTGCTCTTTCTCGGATGCTCGCTGAATGCCTCATGCCACTCCCGCTTCATCCACGCATCCCGAATCCCCTCTCGTCCCCATCCGGATTCCGTTCCTACCCCAGCTCGGCCCCATCCAACTTTCGCTGGTCATTCCCACCTACAACGAGGCCTCTAGCATTCGCGACCTAGTCAGCCAGTTGTGCGCCCACCTGGATGCCAACCTGTTTGGGGCCTATGAGCTGATCGTGGTGGACGACGATAGCCCCGATTACACAGCCAAGCTGGCTCAGGAGCTGCAACAGGAGTTCCCGCAATTAAAAGTGATTTGTCGCCATCAGGAACGGGGCTTAGCTACAGCCGTGCTGCGAGGGTGGCAGGCCGCTCAAGGGGAAGTGTTGGGGGTGATTGACGGGGACTTGCAGCATCCACCGGAGATGATCCTCAAGTTGTGGCAGCAGATGCAAAGGGGAGCAGACTTGGCAGTGGGCAGCCGCTACGCGGAGTCAGGCGGGGTAAGCTACTGGAGTTTGGGCCGACGCATTATTTCTCGTGGAGCACAACTGATTGGGTTGGCCGTCCTGCCAGGGATCCTAGGGCGTGTTTCGGATCCCTTGAGTGGGTTATTTCTGGTTCGGCGCAAATCCATTGCCGGGATCCCGCTCAACCCCAAAGGCTACAAGCTGCTGATCGAGGTGCTGGCTCGGGGCAAAGTGGGAACTATCGAAGAAGTTGGTTATATCTTTCAGGAGCGCCAAAACGGCCAGAGCAAGATCCAACTGCAAACTTGTATTCAGTACCTGCACCATCTCATTTACCTGCGCTTCTCGTTAGGGCCATTAGGATCCTTTTTGCGCTTTAGCACGGTGGGGCTTTCCGGTACCTTTGTGGATATGGCTTTGCTCTATTTGCTGCATGACCCAACCAATTTGGGCTGGGGTCTCATGGCCAGCAAACTGATCTCTTCAGAAGTCGCTATCCTAAATAACTTCCTTTGGAATGATCTATGGACGTTTCGCAGTGTAACCAAGCTGCAACCCGGTGCATTGAATCGGCTGAAGCGACTGGTCAAGTTCAATATCATCTGCCTGATTGGCCTGTCGCTCAACTCTTTGTTGTTGATTTTGCTGAGTGAGCGTCTCGGCATCCATTACCTGTTAGCCAACCTGATCGCCATCGGTATCGTCGTGTTTTGGAACTTTTACCTGAATTTCAAACTGAGTTGGCGAGTCACGGAAGTCAAACCTAACCCTGACAAGAACAACCTCTAAGCCACAAAGCTATACCAGCAGAAGGCAGGTTAACTCTACGCTGACCTGCCTTTACTAGTTTAGTAATGAATAAATGTAGCAATGAACAAATGGATCCCAAAGACGAACTCCAGAAGTGAACCTGAAGACCCTAATAGCAGTGAAAGGAAACTACCACTTCGGCTTAGGAATTTTGATTTGAGGAGTCAAGGGAATCACCGCTGATGCGATTGTACTAATTGTAGCAATTACCGCAGTAGCAATTACAGCTTCACCACCCGCTACAGCTTCCAGCTCTTCATCAGAGAGTTCACCCGCATCTTGACGCTGGGAGAAATCAGCTTGGCGCTTTTGCACTTCTTCCCAAAGCTCATCAGGAGTCACTTCATAGCCCTTGCTAATGGCTAGCTGGGCGGCAGCACCCCGATCATCCTCAGCTTCCAGAGCCTTGGCTAACTCTTCTAGCAGAGAAGCATCTTCACCAACCTTATCCAGGAACTCAGCAGCAGCTTGAGTGCTCATATTGAAGATCCAATAAACGAACAAAGATAATCTACCATCAAACAGTCGGAATCGATTGTTAAGAATTGTCTGAGATCTAAGATATAAGATAATAGAGAGGGCAAACTCCTACGTCAATCGAGGTGGATGTAGACTACCACAATAAAGAAACAGGCAGGCCAGAGAATCTCTAGCCTACCTCTTAAGTATGTATCCATAGAAAATAGAGCAAGTCAGTCTCTTGAAGAAAAACAGACTACCACTTCGGCTTAGGAATTTTGATTTGAGGAGTCAAGGGAATCGCCGCTGAGGCAATAGTACTAATGGCACTGATAATTGCGGTAGCAATTACAGCTTCACCACCCGCTACAGCTTCCAGCTCTTCATCAGAGAGTTCACCCGCATCTTGACGCTGGGAGAAATCAGCTTGGCGCTTTTGCACTTCTTCCCAAAGCTCATCAGGAGTCACTTCATAGCCCTTGCTAATGGCTAGCTGGGCGGCAGCACCCCGATCATCCTCAGCTTCCAGAGCCTTGGCTAACTCTTCTAGCAGAGAAGCATCTTCACCAACCTTATCCAGGAACTCAGCAGCAGCTTGAGTGCTCATATTGAAGATCCAATAAACGAACAAAGATAATCTACCATCAAACAGTCGGAATCGATTGTTAAGATTTGCTTGAAGTCTGAGAAAACGGACAGCTTGTGAGAGGCTGTGCGCTCTATCAGCCATTCCTACACAAAGAAGAAAATTATCACTTGGGCCGGGGTAAGGCCCAAGTAACCCTAAAGGAGATGCCAGCGATGGGGTAATTGCAACCTCTCTAGCAACAGACTTTAGCTCTTCATCAGACAACTCACTTTGATCTGACTCTCAGCTTGGCGCCTTTGCACCTCCGCCCGCAATTCATCCGGGATCACTTCATAGCCTTTGCGAATGGCTAGCTGAGTCACAGCTGCACGATCATCCTCAGCTTCCATCGTTCGTGCCAGTTTATTCATCAAGTCCTCATCCTGGGCCACTTTTTTTAGGAAACCACCAACTACTTCTAAACTTATAATTTTCATTCACTCCCTAAATAGATATGCAGTTCTCTTGTAGTTCTCTGCCGACAACCCACAACAGTAAATCGCAAAACTGAAAATGCCTATAGGGTAACTCAGAGAAGATATTTCTCCAAGTCACCCCATCAACTTATCTCACTCAGGTCTCATTCTAAATTAGAGAATTTCTAATTAGAGAATTTCTACCACTTGGGCTTAGGAATTTTGGGCAAGGGGAAAGGAAGTCCACCACCACCGCCAGGGAATCCTGGAAATCCTGGGATCGGGAAGAGGAATCCACCAGCCACAGACTCCAATTCTTCATCACTCAATTCGGTACCTGCTTCTGATTGGCGCTTTTGGACTTCCGCCCACAATTCATCGGGGGTTACGTCATAGCCTTTGCTAATAGCTAGCTGAGCCACAGCCGCGCGATCGTCCTCAGCTTCCATTGCCTGTGCTAACTCACCCATCAAAGCCTCATCCTCTGCAACCTTCTTGAGAAAGTCGTTAACAGCTTCTGCACTCATGGCAAATACCTCAAACTAGCCTACGAGTGAACTATAACACTGGCAACCCAATTTCAGTCAAAGGAAAGGTTAAGAAACTTTTGTGTTGTCGGCCTCAAGACATATTCGGTAAAATTAGCCTCTAGAACCTACAAATCCGCAGTATTCTGACTGGTTCGTTTAGTTTAGAAACCGATTTCGATGAAGAATTGAAGAAGAGGAAGATTTTGACAAGGGAAGCTTCATTAAGGCTTTATGCAGCTATTTATTTCCTGAGATGCTGGCATGATAACATCAAGATAATATCAAGCGCTATTCCACTAGGTTTTCATGAGTCGGCCTGCGGGTAACTTGTTTCCAATGTATCCAAAATGTTGTTCTGATGGAGTTTAGAATTTCTTTGAAATGAGTGACATCCTTACTTTTGCTCGGGGATCCCAGTTCTTGGCTGTGAATGGCAACGACCAGATTTGCTATACTGTGCAGCCATTGATACAGGCACTGTTGCAGGATTTTGTAGATACCCATGACTTGGGGCTTTCCATTCAGCGGGGGTTGCAGGTGCAGCCGGAGGTGGCGGAGGCTTTGTTCGATATTGATATAAGCTCGCCAGAGCCATTCTCTCTCAAGCCGCAGTTTCTGTTCCCGGAGACGAACCCGCTCCTCGGCCTTTTCTTTAGCAACACGCGGATCCCGTCCTTTTTGCGCCGGGAGGGGCGAGAGGTGATTCAGGATGAGGCGATCTTGCCTGCTATTCATCAGTTGCTGGCGCAGTGTGGTCGGGGTACCCAAACCCGTCAACAGATTCTCGAGCAGGTGCCAGAAGCGGTTCATCCCCTGCTGGAAAAGCTGATGGCCTCGCAAGTCTTGGTGGGGCAACCACAGGCACCGATTGCTGCCACCCTGGGATCCGCTGGGGTTTATCGCCTGCAACATGCAGCGCTCCTTTACCGCTCTGGCAGCACGGGTATTTTGGTGGATCCGCAGTTTCACTCCAACTACGGGCGGGAAGGTCTAAAGGGGGATATCACCCGCGCCATGGTGGAAGGCCAAGTGGATGCCATTCTTATTTCCCACAGCCATTACGACCACTGGCATTACCCCACCCTGATGATGTTTCCTGCGGATATTCCGGTGATTGTGCCTAAGGTGCCTCGGCCCAGCTTAATGTGCGAGGACATGGAAGGACGCTTGCGCAGCCTAGGGTTTGAGCGGGTGATCGCGGTGGATTGGTACGCCGATCCCATTTGCATTGGGGATATTGAGGTGCATGTGCTGCCGTTCTATGGGGAGCAGCCTTTGGTGCCTCGCTTCGACAGCCCACAACACCCGGATCTGCGCAATTGGGGCAATACTTACCTATTGCGGGGTGAGGAGTTTACCTCCTGGTTTTTGATCGATGCGGGGTTTGAGCCGGCGGCTTCGATGGTGGAGGTGGCGGAATATGTACGGGATCACTTTGCCCCCTTGGATCACCTGATCAGCAATTTCCAAGCCCTCTCCTACAATTCCATTGGCACCGACCTCTCCAGTTGGGGGATCGATATTGTTGCCAACCTGCTCAGTAACCCGCGCATTTTTTCCGTCACCAACGAGCAGGAGGGCGGCTACATTGCCACTTTAGGGCCAGCGGGAGTGGCGGAGCTGTCTAGCATTACCCAAGCGAAAGCCTGTTTGCCCTATGCCGATAGCTGGTCGGATTTGGGTACCCCAGGGATCCATGATCAAGAATTGATTGAGGCCACCCTCACCGAACTGAAGAAACGAGGCGCGGCAACGGAGGTGATCCCCTGGCACATTGGGGATGGCTATGTGCGTCCGCAGCCGGGATCCCCCCATCAACTGCTTCGGAATGCCATTCGTCCGGGCCGGTAATATCCTGTTAGGGATCTCTTAGTAGGACTACAGGTAGTAGGACTACACGTTTTACTCGCAAACTTTGCCGATGAGCTTTAATCCGCTCTTAATCTTAACCTCTCCGAAATTTCCCTTGGAATATCAAGATATTCTGGTAAAATGGGATACATGATGTGAATGTGAGTCTCTCAGCAATCTCCCTATGTCTTGTTCCGCCTGTGAAACTCTGCCAACCCTGCCGCAAGGACGGGGACGGTTGTTTCTTTGGGTGCCGATTCCCCATAGCCACAGTAAATTGCTGAACGCTCTAACTGCAAAGCCTACAGGCCCCCAAACGCCTGTACAGCTAGATGTCCAAGCGCTGGAGGATCTGGGATTGGCCATCTCCATTGCCGAGGGCAGTCTTAAATCCACTTTGGAACACATTGCCGGGATCCTGGCTATCGAAGAAATGCACTCCAGTCGCGCCTTGTTTTTGCCGGGGGATAGGGAGCCACGATGGCAGGATTGTGGGCGGGTGGAGCTGTTGCCACAATTGTTACACCGCGCCCATGCGGAGCTTCTATTGCAGGTTTTGGCGGAGAATCGACTAACCAGCCATTTTCAGCCCATCGTCTGTGCACGGGATCCCAACCAGGTGGTGGCCCACGAAGCCCTGATGCGGGGGATCACTAGCCATGGGGATTTGATTAGCCCTGGCTCGTTGTTTGAGATGGCTCGTGCGGCTCATTTGCTGTACCAGTTGGATTTGGCTGCCCGCCGCACCGCCATTCAAGCGGCAATTCAACACAACCTAGCAGGGGATCTGTTCATCAATTTCAACCCCACCGCCATTTACGATCCGGCCTTTTGTCTGCGCTCCACCGTTTGGGCCATTACTCGATCCGGGATCCCACCCGAGCGGATTGTTTTTGAGGTGAGTGAATCGGATCGCAGCCAGGATATTCGACATTTACAGGAGATTTTACGGTTTTATCGGGAGGCGGGCTTTCGCGTTGCCCTCGATGACCTCGGCTCTGGCTATGCCTCGTTGAACTTAATCCATCAATTACACCCTGACTTGATCAAGCTGGATATGCAGTTGATCCGGGGGGTAGATCGGGATCCCTACAAGGCTGCCATCGCCCGAAAGATCCTAGAACTGGCCCAAAGCCTGGAGATCACCACTGTTGCAGAAGGAGTGGAAACTCCTGGTGAGTTGCAGTGGGTGCAAGAGCGGGGAGTGGATTTGGTGCAGGGTTTTTTGATGGGCAAACCCGCTCCGGTTCCCATTCGTCTGACCCCAACCGGGATCCCTTGCACCACAGCCCACGCGCACTCCTAGCTTTATCCTCTGAGCTGGGAGCCTCTAGAAGACTACAGCAGAGCTACCAGAATGACCACCCCCAACCCTTGTGCCGACACTGAGAAGATTACCAAGCCCCGCAAAGACCAATCGTAAAGAACCCCCATCAGGGCGCTGCCCAAAAACCAAGCCAATCCATAGGCACTGGTGAACAGCCCAAACGCCAAGCCCCGCCGCTCAGGAGCCACCATCCCGGCCACGGCTGCCTTCATGATCGACTCCTGTGCCCCCATGCCAACCCCCCAGAGGGTCATGCCCAGCAACGCCAGATCGTAGCGACCGGAAAAAGCCAGAGGCGCAAAGCCACAGGCCACCCCTACCGCCCCCACCAAGCTCCACAGCCCGACCCGATCAAACAGCCTCCCACATAGCAGCGCTGCCACCGCATCCACCCCCATGGCCAAGGCATAGAGCAACGGGATCCTCACGCCGTCACTCCCCTCCGCATTGACCTGCTGTAGATGCAACGCGATCAAAGGAAAATCTGCAAACCCCATCGCCACAGCAGCGGCAGCCAGCAAATACAGCCAAAACACCTTCGGCAAGCCTTTCGTTTCTGGTGCCGGAGAATGGGGTTCAAACTCCCTCGGGTTAGGATAGAGCCATTGCCCAAGACCCAGCACCCCCAGCCCGATCAAAGCGGGGATCCCGAGCACCCAAAACCCGCCGCGAAACCCGTACCCAGCCCAGATCATCGCTGCCACCATCAGCGGCCCACCCACAGCCCCAATCTGATCCATTGCTTCGTGCAGCCCGAACCCAAAGCCCCGCCCCACCTGCATCGCCGCATGAGAGAGCAACACATCCCGCGGGGGGGTGCGGATCCCTTTGCCCGTGCGTTCTGTCAGCAAGAGAAGGGCCGCCACAGGCCAACTGCCCACCCAGGCCAAAGCAGGGATCACAGCCGTGTTGATCAGGTAGCCCAAGGTGGTGAGCTGCCAGTAACGCCCGCTGCGATCGCTCAAAAAGCCCACCCCCAAGCGCAGCCCATAGGCCAACAACTCTCCGCCACCTGCCACCAACCCGACAACGGTTCCGCTTGCTCCCAGGGATCCCAAAAAAGCACCAGAAATACTGCGCGCCCCTTCATAGGTGGCATCCGCGCACAAGCTGACGATCCCCAGCAGCAGAATAAAGTGCAGGGCACTGGGTGAAGGGGGCATGAACGGCTCCTGGGGAATCTTGAAGTGGATTTTGGGTCAAGGTCTGGGTTGGGGGACATGGTGCAAAATTTCTACCCTATGAACAGTGACCAAACCATCGGAAATCATGGTTTTGACCTCGGGTAGGAAGGCTTCTATTTTTGCTGCTTCGTCAATGAACGTAACCAAAATCGGCAGGTCGGTCGAAAGCTCCAGAAGGCTGCTACTACGAATCCGGCTGTTGCGACCAAAGCCCGCGATTGCTCTCATCACAGTGCCCCCGGCCAAGCCTTGCTGACGGGCCAATTCCAAGAGAGCCAAGTAGAGGGGCTTACCCTGCCAACGATTGGATTCGCCGATGTAGATGTCCAGCTGGTAAACGGTCGCTTCGTTGTCGAACATAAGATGTAGCCTTTTCTCCAGTCAGCCAGCACAGCAAATCTTGCCAATCAGTTGCTCATCACAGGACATAAGCACAGGCATCATCCTAGGGAACCCGTGAAAGGGTTGTATCTCCAGCTATTTCCAGAATCGTGCCAAGAGAATGCCGAACTCCATAGCCAAAGCCCCAAATAGGGAGGAGCCGAGCCAATAGAAAAGCCCAATGCCAAAGCGATGTTGTTGCCAGAGGCTAAAGCTATCCAGCTCATAGGTGGAAAAGGTGGTGTAAGACCCCAGAAATCCAACTCCTACCAAGAGGCGCACCTCCGGTGAGAGGCTGGCGCGTTCCATAGCCAGGGTCATAAACCAACCCATTGCCCCACAGCCCGATAGGTTGATGATCAAGGTTCCATAGGGAAAGCTGGGGCCAAAACGCTCGGCAAACCAAAGGGATAGATAGTAGCGGCTCAGGGATCCACCGATAGCCCCCAACCCAATGGCAAACGGGACTCTCAAGCTGAAAGATGCCAGGGAATGGCTCAGGTAAGTCCACAGCGGTTGCATCCAGAGGCCCATGTCTGCTCCTCTCTAGTGTTCTTTAGTGTTCTTTAGTGTTCTTTGGGCAGCAACGTGTCCGCTGGGTAAAGCTTTCGGGCTGGGAGCACGACCCGCTATAAGGCCGTTCTCTTCCACCAAAATGACCGGAATTGGGCTGGTTTCCAATACTGCTTGCGAGGTGGATCCCACCAACACCTGTTCCCAGCCGCGATGGCCACGTTTGCCCATCACCACATCCGTTACCTGTCGTTCACTGGCCATCTCCACGATCGTTTCCGCCAGGGGCCCAGAGCGCAGGCAAAATTGGTAGCGAATATCCGCCAAAAGCCGTTGGCTTAACTGCTGCAACTGTTGGGCAGGGATCCCCTGGGGATCATCTGTTACATGCAGCACAATCACCTCGCCATCGACACGCCGGGCCAAATCCGCCACCTTGCGCAGCACCGCCTCCGCCAGAGGAGAGGTATCCACTGCCGCCAAAAAGCTGACCTTGCCCTGGCTGCCCACCTTAGTGGGATCCACTTCCCCCTTTTCCAGTAGTTTGGGGGCAAACCCCTGGGTGGACCAAGCCCCGAGGGGAGCCGTCACCAAAATCGACAAAGCCGCCAGGGCCAAGATTGTCTCTCCTCCCGCCAGCCCCTCCGCCAACGGGATCCCACCAATCGCCGCCTGTACCGTCGCCTTGGCCATATTTCCCGGCAGCAAAAACAGGCGCTCCCGCAGGTTCCAGTTGCTCCCCAACGTCGAAAGCCACCAGCCTACGCCCCGCCCCAGCAGGATCCCCAAGCTCAACAACAGGATCCCAGGCAAGAACACGGATCCCAGCACCGACAGATTCAAAGCTGCCCCTAGCAGCACAAACAAAACGATCTCTGCCACCGTCCAAAGCGCATCAAAACCACTGCGCAGCCGCCGCGCCAAAGGGGTATCCAACTCGATCAAGAAAAAGCCCATGGCCATCACCGCCAAATACCCAGAAAAATACGGCCATACCCGCGGGAAAATCACCAGCCACAGAGCCATACAGGCCGCCAGCAGCACATCCTGCACCGTGTTGCGCGTCCAGTTCTGCCGGGTAAGCAACGACACCAAAGCCCGCGCCCCCAGGTAGCCCATGACCAAGCCCATAGCAATTTCGATTACCACCTGAAAAGGCAGCCATTGCAAGGGAGATAGCTGCATCCCCAGTAGATTCAGGCTCTCCTCTGCTCCCTGCCCCAAAAAGCTAAGCAACAGGCTAAACACCAACAGCAACAGCACATCCGAAAGAGCACTACCGGTCAAAATCGCATCCGGGATCCCTTTGGTCACCCCCCAACCCAAGCTTTTCAGGCGCAGCATCCCTGGCACGATCACCGCCGGCGACTCTGCCCCGATGACACAGCCGAGCAATAAACCGGTGGGGAAGTCCAACCCAAACAGGCCCATCCCCAGCAGCGCCACCACCACCGCCTCGCAGGTCGCCGGCAGAAAGCCCAAACGCAGCGCTACGGATCCCTGTTGGGCCAATTTCTCCCGATCCAGCCCCAAGCCCGCCTTCATCAAAATGATCATCACCGCCAGCACCCGCAGGTCATCAGCTGCCGCCAGCACCTCTCCAGACAAAACATTTCCCATCTGGGGCCCCAGCAGGATCCCGACGCCAATCATCCCCAGTAACGGGGGTAAGCCCAGCCGACCGACGATCTGGCCGACAAAAAACCCCATCCCCAAAATCCATAGCCAACTGCCCAGCATGAACGGATCCCTCTCCTTCAGTTGTGGTGTTGAGGGGCAATCCAGTGGGTAAAGTCAAAGGTCTCCGTTCAGCCGACGCAAAACCAAAAACCCCTACCCCCTGGACAAGCCCAGAAGCGTAGGAGTCATCAGCCTCTTGATGCAGTGAAACCTAAAAACTTGAGGCGGTTTCGGTGAACTCCATCACCTGTTGCTAAAGCAGGCTCTTAAGCCCGCTCACAACCCATTTGCCTCACAGGGTATCACACCCTTCTCCCTCAATCCACCGCAACCAAGCGATAGGGATGTCCAGGGCGCTCAATGGAGCGATAAAAATCGGAACAGACATTGTGGGTCAGGCGGTCGCTCATGCTGCGAGTGACCTGTTGAACCACCTGATTGGCTACCCGACAAACCAACTTGTGGGGGAGTACCTGCAAAAACCCGGGCAAAGCCAGCCAGATGTCCAGATGCAGATCCCAGTGAACCCGAGTGGTGGGCGGGTGCTCAGGGGATCCCCTCAGTTCCTCTAGTCGGAAGGCCGCTCGACAATCGACACGGTAGGGCATGGCAGCATCGCCGGGCAGCTCGATCGAGGTGAGACGAAACACATCATTCTCGTCAGGCCAAATTTTCACCCCGAAACAGGGCTCTAGCTCGAAGCCCAAACCGCCAATGCGAAAGAACTCCAGCCTGTAGCTATCTGCCGACAAAGCCTCCACCTGCAAGGGTCTGAAGCAGTGTTGGATCCATTGGGAATGGCCCCGCAAGTAGTGCGCCAGGGTTTCTCGATCCGTTTCCAGATCCACCTGTCCGCGCCGTGTTGCTTGTAAATCCAAATGGGCTTTGGCTAGTTGCTGCTGTTCAGAGGCTGCATCGCAATCCTGACAATCACTTGCCGGAACGACGGGCTTGGAGCTGGCGATAGACATCTTTGATATCCACCTGATGATGTGCGAGAGCCACAAGACAGTGGTACCAGAGGTCTGCAACCTCGCTGGCAATCGCTGTCGGCTCTTGGTCTTTGACGGCCATCACCACCTCGGCGGTTTCCTCACCGAGCTTTTTGAGGATGGCATTATCTCCTTTGGCCAGCAAGTTGCTGGTGTAGGAGTTGGAGCTGGGATCCGCCTGACGGGCTTTGATCACCGCAAACACTTGGGAAAGCGTATCAGCTGCGGAGGGAATGTTACTTGCGCTTTTCAGCAAGGGCCGAAAGAAGCAGCTACGCGCTCCGGTATGACAGGCTACATCCCCCACTTGTTCTACTGTGATCAGTAGAGCATCGCTGTCGCAGTCGTAATGGATTTGTTTGACCCATTGCACATGCCCAGAGATTTCTCCCTTGGCCCAAAAGGCTTGGCGAGATCGACTCCAAAACCAGGTGCGGCCCGTTTCCAAGGTCTTTTGCAGGGATCCCCGGTTCATCCAGGCCATCATCAACACCGTCCCGTCCAGATAATCCTGAACGATGGCGGGGATCAGGCCCTGCTCGTTGTAGCAAAGACCGTCTAAACAGGCCAGCTCCTCTGGTGACAGAACCCCGATCTCTGCAGAGTTAGACGGATCAGCCCCGCTAAACCGGAGGTTATCAGCAGCCGAAACAGGAACCATGGAATGGAGATACTGAAAAGACATGAGTGCAGGATAACAGGGTAGACCATCCCTGGGGTATCCGCCATTTCGCCGGCCATTCAGGTCGCGGGTAATAACTCGGGCGCAGACAAAGACAGTAATACCCCCTCCCCCTGGTGATCACTGGGAATGGTCACCAACCAGCGATCGGCATTCTCGCGGGCAGTAATGATCCCCAGGGCCCCCCGAACGTAGGGAGGATACAGCACCTGCACCCACATTCCCGGCACCAACTGAACTGCGGCCTGCAACAGACCGCTCTCTTGGCCAACACTCTGTAGCGCTTCCGCGCTTTGAGTTTTCTTTGCAGAAGTCCGTGCCATGGGATCCCTCACCACCACTACTCCTAATTTGCCCATCATCCCCTACTGGGGGTGACGAGATTTGAGCCTCAACACACCACCCGTAGCAGCAACCCCAAGCTCCACTACTAAAGGTAGGGCAAGCAGCACTTGCCTAGACAGGATAGAAACGATTTGAGGGGATGACTGTGTCGTAGGTCACGAACCCAACTGAGAAGTTGCGCTAGGGGCTATCCGTCGGGCTTCTGCCGCGAGGCTGGGCAGAGGTTTGCGCTCCGGCTTGCGCTCCAGGGGTAGGGCTTGTCGTTCCAGCCTCGTCTCCACCAACACCGACGGCGGTGCCAGCTTGACCCGATCCAGCAGTTGTTGCAGCAGTTGGGCGTTGATCTCTTCTACACCGCGGGGGGCAGTTGTTGGGGCCGTTCCGACCACCAAGGGGGTAGGAGTCGCTTGCGGGATCGGATCCAGGGATCCATTGGAATTCGTAGAACTTATAGGAATAGGAGCAGGATCCGCCAGCACCAACTCCGCCATCGCCTGGGCCACCTCGTTGCCGTACACCCCATCGGGGCCAGAGGGGAGCAAATCCGCCCGTCCCTGTTTGGTGGCCAATCGGCTCAAGCCCAGTTGCAAAGCTACCACCGCCGAGCCGCGATCCCCTCGCTTCAGGGTGCGCTGGCCGGCCAGAACACTGTTCAGATAGGCTTTGGCGGAGTCCTGCTCGCTGGTGGGCAGCAGATGCACCAATCCCTCCACATCAATGCCCGCCTGGGGAGTGGTGGGTGTCGCGGAGCGGGGATCCCCAGCCCAGAGCTGGGTCATATCGTAGAGCAAAATGGCATGGGGAACCGGGCGGCTGGGTTGGTTGGGGCCCGCATGGCCGGTGGCCAGGATCTCCCCCTCGTAGAGCAATGAGGTACTAAAGCCGGAATCCAAAAGAATGGCCTCGCGGATGCCGGTTTTGGGCAAAATGCGGGCCAAGATGGCAGCATTGACGTGGGTTTTGGTTACCCCGATCACCACTTGGTCTTGGTCATCGATGCCAAAAAAGGCCCTGGGGCGAAATTCCTCGGCACTGGAGAGGCGAAACGAGTCGATCTCTGTCTGACTGAGAGCCTGACCATCCTTTACCAGCCACAAACCGGCCACAAACAGATCGGTGACATCCGGCATCAGCTCTTGAATGCTGGCCAAGTTGGTCATGGTATCGGGGTCGAAGGGGACGAAGCGAACCCGATCTTTACCTATCAACACCAAGGGGCGACCCCGCACCACCCTGTCATCCTCTGGGCGACCGGGAATGAAGGTTTTGTGGTTGGCGGCCATGACCGGCCCGACCATGATGTTACTGGCGGAGTTAATCCAGGGGATCGAGAAAAAGCTGCCGTTGATGCCCGCATCCGCTTGATAGCGCTGCGCCAGGGTGCTGACCTCATACCGACGCTCCGCATGAACCGTGGCAGCCCGCCCACCGCGAATGGTGAGGGTGCGCACTTGATCGATCACTTCATCGGTCAAAGCCAGCGGTTGGGTCACGTCTAGCAAATAGTCGGGACTACGGCTCAGGTTGATGGTTTTGGCCCCGATGATCGCCTCGGTAATCCGGAATTGGTTAAACCGACGCACCTCCAGCAAATTGGGGGATTGCCCGGTAAAGCCGGGATCCATGGTGAAGGACATCAAGTAACCCGCATCCGCCAGGTATTGCATCACCCGCTCGTCCCGGTTCCCTTCCGGATAGGCGAAGTAGTCGATGCGGTGGCCCAGTTCTTCTTCTAACTTGGTTTTGCAGTCAAACACTTCCCGGCGCAGGCGGGCATCATCCAACACCCGCAGATCGGGGGGATGGTTGACGGTGTGGGCGGCAAAATCAATGAGGCCGCTGGCGTCCATCTCCCGCATTTGCTCCCAGGTAAAGTGATCTTTGCTGGTGGGTACGCCGACAAAGCCCGTTTGCACAAAATAGGCAGCGGGGTAGTTGTACTCCTTCAGGAGGGGGTAGGCATTTTCGTACAGGCCCAGATAGGCATCATCGAAGGTGAGAAGGATGGCCTTCTCGGGCAAGGGATCCCCATCTCGCAGGTGTTTGTAGAGCTGATCGATGTGAATCGGGGTGACCCCTGCCTGTTTGATCGCCTCGAAATGTTGTCGCAACTCCGCCAGGGTGGTGTCGAACCAGACTTCTTTACGGCTGGCCACCACATCGTGGTACATGATCGAGGGCACGTAGGAAAGGCTGGCCAAGGGATCCAAAGCAAAGGGATCCCGTTCCAACTGGGGCTCTTTGACAATGGGTAGGCGTTGCTGTTGAGCGGCTTTGGCAGCAGCACGGGGGGCGGGTAGCTCGGCGATCGGATCCGACAGTCCTGGCAAGCGACTAGCCCAATCGGGGTTGGCAATTCCCCAGGCCATCAGAGCCCCGGCACTGAAGCCCAACAGGATCACCAGCACAGCCACAAAGCGGAACAGCCTGAAGCGAGACTTCACCCGACGGGGGGGATAGGAAAAGCTTTGTCGTGGGGCAGGCCCCTGTGGCAGACGAACCTGGGATCCCCTTGGTGCCCCGCCGCTGACGGGGTTGCGGCCTGGATTGCCTGGCGACGGCAACCCTCCCAGGCGCGTCGGATGCTGTCGAGATGTCATGATGTCCTCCCCACTCCCCAAACCAAAGTTCAACCTAATGGCGGCAAAACCAACGCCAGCCTACCATCCCTGTCTTCGGGTTGGGGATGCCCAGAGCCGTAGCCCATAAAAACATTGCAGGGATGTTGCTATGGATCCCTGTAGGCCAGCCCTGCGAGGCTACCCCCCTATCATGTCAATCTCTGTGCCAATCGCTTGGGATGAGCATTGGAACGAACATCTGTCTAAACATCCATCAGGGCAAGTGAACGCCCCTCAATTGAGGTTGCTCAAGACATTGGATTCCGAAATGCTGAGGATTTGCCCGCCCATTTTGGTGATGCGCTTAACCTCCTGAGAGAGGCGGCTAAAGGGCACCTTGTACTCGAGGACGCTTTTGCGCACGCCTCCCCCTACCACGCCAGATACTTTGATGGTGAAGGTTTTATCGCCGTTGGCTAACAATGACTCTGAGGTGCTGACGTGAGCAGGGCCAGATTCTGAAGCGGGAGCGACCTCGGCGGCAGGGGCAGCACCATCCCGTTCTAAGAGCAGCCGCCAGGTGCGTGGGTAGGCAGGGGCAAGCCGGTAGACCACCTTATAGGAGCCGGCCAGGTTGCCATCCTCCGACTCCACCTTCACCACAGCCCCAACCGGAACCTCCAGCTTGGCCCCGGTGGACATGACTTTAATTCCAGGCCAGTCGGTGGGTACATCTGCAAGTGGCTCCACCTCGAAGGATTGATCCCCCAGCAACAACTTGGCCATGTCCATAACTCCGTTCTGCCCAGCGCTCAGTGGCCGAGACTATGACTACAACCACCGCTTTACCGTCAGCCATTCTACCGTTGCCCGGCGTCTACCTGGAGCATCCTGCCAACTTGTGTAGTTTAAAGTAGATTTGTTAAGAAAACCGTGGATTCGTTGTGGGTATGGAGGGGAATGCAATGGACTTGTCGAGCTTGGCTTTGCCGGATCTATCCGGTTGGTCGGAGCAGTTGACTGCCGCTTTGCAGCCGGTGGCCCAGGTGTTTGCCGGGCTGGATCTGCCACAGCCGATTGTGCAATGGGGGCACCCCTTGATGATGGGCATTGTGGTGGTGGTGATGGGCAGCTTTGTCGGCCTGACGGGTTGGCGGGGACGGGCCTTGCGCTTGGCGGCAGAAGCCGCAGGTGACTTGGAGGGATCCCAATCGGCCCAGAAACATCTGTTTGACCATCGTAAGTTGGCTCCCTGGATGGCGACGTTTTTGGCATTGGGCTACACAGGCGGCATTCTGTCTTTGGTGATGCAAGGGGAACCCCTGTTGAGCAGCCCCCATTTTTGGACGGGATCCCTAGTGTTACTGTTATTGGGGGTGAATGGGGCTTTGTCCATCACGGGCTTTGGGGGCAACCGCGCTGCGTTGCGAACCACCCATGCCTATGTGGGCAGCCTGATTCTCTGTGTGCTGGTTGCTCATGCAGCGTTCGGGATTAAGTTGGGCCTGTCCTTGTAATCCTCAGTCCCCTCCCAGTCCACGCTCATCGGGGATCCCGTCTTTTGCCTGCGATTGTCCTGCTGATTTTGGTGCTCAGCCTGATCCTGCGTCTCCTGATTGCGGCTGGATTGCCCCCTGGCTTTGACGAGGCCTACTACTACCTCTACACTCGCCATCTGGATTGGAGCTATTTCGACCATCCGCCGTTGGTGGCTTGGGTGACCGGCTTTGGGCCCCTCTTGACCGGGCAGGTATCAGCCCTTTCTATCCGTCTGGGATCTATGCTGTTGTTCACGGGATCCTCGCTATTGCTCTACCAGAGCGGGGTTCACCTCTTTTCAGTCCGAGCGGGGCTGATCAGCTTGGCGGTGGCCAATATTGCCCCGATTTTGCTTGTGGGGTTCGGGGTGCTGACGCTGCCGGATAGCCCACTGATTTTTTTTATGTCGGCGACGTTGTGGGTGTGTAGCCGAGAATTTTTCCCTCTCCCTGCTCGCAGTATGCAGGGTCAGTTCGGGCTATACGGGGCCACTCGTTATCAGCCGGGGCCAAGACTGGCGCTGATCGGGTTGCTGGTGGGCCTGGCCGGTTTGGGGAAATACCACGGGTTGGCGTTGGGGTTTGGTCTGGTGTTGTTTTGTTTGCTTAGCCCTCATCACCGTCGTGCCTTGGGGTCGGGATGGACGGTCATGGCTGTGCTGGGTTTTTTGCTGGCCCTCAGCCCTGTGCTGTTTTGGAATGCCCAACAGGATTGGGTTTCCTTCCGCTTTCAGGGGGGGCGGGCACTGCCGGAGGCGGGGTATCGGTTGCTGGATCTGGCCCTGACGGTTTTGGTCGGGATCCTGTATTTGCTGCCCAGCTTGGGGATCCCGCTATGGCGGGTGAGTTTGGTGGATAGCGGACGGATTGCGCTGCAGATAATGCAAGGACTGCGCCTCACGGACGGGGATCTGAAGCGGCTACTGATTCTGGCCTGTGGGTTGCCGTTGGTGCTGGGGTTTACGGTGATGGGGGGGTATCGCCAGATTCTGCCCACTTGGCCGATGCCGGGGTTTTGGGTATTGACCTTGTTGTTGGGATCCCGCTGGGAAGGGTGGAGACGGGTGGGGCGTGGGTTGATTGCTTCACTGCTGATCGGGGTTTTGCTGGTGGGCTTGGGGTTGGCCCATGTGCGGTACGGCCTGTTGCAGGCGCCGGGAGGGTTGGGGCTGTGGCCGGTAGAGAAGGATCCCTCGACTCAGCTCATCGAGATCGAGCCGTTGCGGCGGGCGTTTCAGACGGATCCCGACTTGGTTCAGGCCCTGGCAGAAGCGGATTTTGTCTTTACCAATGCCTACTTTTTGGCAGGACAGATCGCTATGGCTCTGGCTCCACTGACGGATAAACCCCTCACCTGCTTGGATGAGGATCTGCGGGGGTTTGCCTTTTGGTCGGAACCCCAAGATTGGCTGGGACAGAATGGGCTGTTGATCACCTCAGAGCTGTTTCGACCTAGCGCAGGGATCCCGGCCACCTACGGTGACTATTTTGTCAGCCTCGAACCCGTGGCAGAGATTCCCCTTTTGCGGGCGGGGGCGGTGGCGCAAACCTTTCAGGTGTACCTGGCTCGCCAAATGCTCAGGCCCTATCCTCGTCCTTATTCTCGCTTGCGGTAATGGCTGAGCACCACGCCACTTGGAAAAGAGTGTGCCTTGAGCAACTGCCAATGTTGGGTTGGATAGCCCGGTTGAAATAGGCGGATCCCATCCCCAATGAGCAGGGGCATGCAGGCCAAAATCAACTCGTCGAGCAAGTTTTGTTGGAGAACCTGACCTACCAGTTCGGCCCCGCCCACCAACCAAAGATCTCCGTCAGTGTGCTGGCGAATTTTTTGCACAAGGGATCCCACATCTCCGGCATAGGCTTGAATCGTTGGACGAGGCGGATCCCCCAGCGGCTGTCGGGTGAGCACATAAGTGGACCTATCTCCGTAAGGCCAGCTTCCAAAGCCGAGCACCTGTCGGTAGGTTTTGCCTCCCATAATCAGAGCACCTAATCGCTGCCAGAGTACGTCGTAGCTGTAATCTTCCCCTTGCTCTTCGAAAGGCTGGAGCCAATCCACCGAGCCATCGGTCTCTGCAATGTAGCCATCCAAGCTGATGGCAATGTAGAGGATGACTCTTCCCATAGTGATTGGGTTAGAGTGTTTTATCCTAGCGCGGATGCTGCTTCTCTGAGAGGGGCAAGTTGTTCTTGTTCCGGCTGCCTAACCAATCCCTTCAGCCACTCCAGGGTTTCATCGCACCAAGCCACCCAATCGGTCTCGTAGTGGATGCCGCGACGCAGGGTAAGGTACATAAATTGCTTGGGCAGTGGGGCAGCCTCTAAGTTCTGAAAATACGCCTTCTCCATTTGGTGGTAGTGTTCCAAACGGGCTTGATGGTATTCCCGTCGCCGTTGCACCTCCGCCTGAATCACGAGCGGATCCACTAGATAACCCGCCAGCACCTTTACCAACAGTTCTTCTCGAATTGCTGCTGGATCAGAGGGCTGTGCCACCCATTCTTTGAGGGCCTGCAATCCTGTGGGGGTGATGCGGTAAAGCTTTTTATTGGGCCGGTCAGTTTGGATCACCCGTTCTCCTGCGATCCACCCCTGTTCTTCCAGGCGGTTGAGTTCCCGATAGATCTGTTGTTGGCTGGCTTGCCAGTAGCAGGCAATACGCTCGTTAAAGTCTTTCACCAGTTCGTAGCCGCTGCTGGCCTCTTCGACGAGGCTGGCCATGATGGCATGGGCAAGGGACATGCACTGTTGAGATAAAGGGCTATTTCTAGGATAGCCCGGTAGGAATATTCTACAAGTTGAATAAAAAGCATTAAATCAGAGTGGAGAGTCCAGTTCTTCTAGCGACTTAGCCAATCCAGCAGAGTTGTTCCCCCCAGCCATAGCCCCACCAAAATCGAGGTTGTCAGTAATCCACCCCCCACACAAATCAGGGATCCCAGGCTGCACAGGATCCCGTCTTCTTCCATGAGGCCAAAGGCAGTGACAAAGACCCCAATTGCAGGCAGAGTATTGGTACCTGGGATCGGGATGATCATGGAAATCCCCATCAGACTGATCAGAGTGCCCAAAACCCCTTGGCCAAGGCGAGTCCTACACAACCATGTCCAGCGAGGGTGGGAAACTTTTTCAATGCGCTGCAACCATGGGATGCCTGCGCGCACCAGCTTTTGAAATTGAGTTAACGGAATGCTTTTTTGTAGGATCCGTTCCGGTAACCAAGGAGTGGTTCGCCCCGCCACCAACTGAGCCGCCAGCAGGAGAATGAAAAAGCCAAAGGGGGTGGAATAACCAGGAGCGGGCAACGGTAACGCCGAGGGCAGAGAAAGAACCACTAGAAACAAACCAAAACTGCGCTCACCTGTCAGTTTTAGAATCTGTTCGACACGGATTGTTTCCTGGGGATTCAAGGATCCGATGACTTCAGAGTGGAGATCCGATGGCTCTAGGCCGTCGTGAAAGCGCGAAAACTGGGCCAGCTCTTGGGACAGACGAGCCATACAAGGTGTTGAGAGGGAGAAGACCAGCAAACAGGCTCCTCCGCACGCACAACCGGGGGAGCCATCGATAGCCTACTGCAAATTCTGTTGGATATTCTGAACGAATGGGTGGTTCTGGAGAGGTGGCATGAACGATGTGGACATTAGCAGGCCGGGGCGCCTGAAGAATCTATCTCAGCCTTGCAAAAAGGGACGCAGAATCGGATGGATCCTGCTGCTGGGATCCCTACTGGTGTTGGGGAACGGTCTGGCCTTTGCGCAATTGCAGTTGGATTTGGGAACTTCCACCACGATACCGCCGGAGAAGGCACCGCCGGTGTTGCCGCCACCGCCGGTGGGAGTACGACAAATTTCTATAGATACCGACCCCGCTCAAACGGCAGATATGCCCCTGTCTCTGATGGGGGAACATGTGCTGGAGGCGGTGTGCGAGGCCCAAATTGACGCCCAACGGGCCTTGGCTCTGATGCCAGATTTAAGTGAATCCCATATCCGTGCTGCTTGCCCGAAACGACTGATCCCCAAAAGTTGAGGGCCGAAAAGCGTAGCCGAGAATACATTGGCTACTAGGCGCGAGTGGTACTCAATGTGTGTATCGATTTCTTCAGGGATCCTCTTGTATGTCTCGGTTGGACTTCTCTTGGCTGGGTTGGAGTCGGGAATGGCTTTCACGGTTAACCTTCGCACTTGCCATGCTCAGCCTCTTCGTTTTGGGACAGACAACCCAGGCGCAATCCAACAGTGATATCAGCGGCATGAAGCTGGCGATCATTTTGGGGGGAACTGCCAACGACGGCTCTTGGAACCAAGTGGCTGCCGATGCGGGTAAAGCCCTACAGGCCAAGGGGGTAGAAGTGGCGATCATAGAACAGATCCCGGATCCGGATGTGGAGCGGGTGTTGCGCCAGTATGCCGAGCAGGATTTTGACCTGATTATCGGCCATTCGTTTAACCATCAGGACGCTGTGTTTGCGGTGGCAGAAGACTTTCCGGAGGTGAACTTTTCTTGGGGAGGGGCGATTGGTCGTGTCAGTGAGAATGTCTCAGATTACGATCAGCCTTTTCACGAGGGGGCCTATCTGGTGGGGATCCTGGCGGGAGAACTGAGCCAAACCGGCAAGCTAGGGGCACTCTACGGCTTTGAGATCCCGGTGTGTAAAGCGATGGGCAATGCCCTTTGGGCAGGGGCGCAATTGGTGAACCCAGAGGCAACGCTCACGGATGTAGCGGTGGGGGATTGGTACGATGTTGGGCGGGCCAAAGAAGCCGCTCTGGCCCAGGCGGAAACCGGCGTGGATTTTTGGATTGGCTGCGGGCAAGGCCCCACCTGGGGATCCATCGAAGCGGCCAAAGAGATAGAAGGCTTTAGCACCGGCTATGTGGGCAACATGACGGAGTTGGGGCCGGAGGTGGTGGTCACCAATATTGTTTGGAACCTGGAGCCCACCTTTGAACAGATGTTGAAAGATATCCAGGCGGGCACCTACGCGGAGCAGTACTATTCGCTGGGGGTCGCAGAGGATGCTGTGCGGCTAGAGTTTAACCCTGCTTTCGAAGGACGCATCAGCCCGGCAACCCTAGCCCTTTACGAAGCAACCCTGGCCAAGATTCAGAGTGGCGAATTTGAGGTGCCCTTCCAGCCCAACTAACAGACCCACTCCGTTCCCGTCAGCCGGGGATCCCCAAGCAACACAGAGGTGCTGGTCATGAGCGAACGATCTCGGGATCCCATCCCCAAAGCGCCAACAGCAGCGCTGGATCCGACGCAGGATCCCCTAATCCGAGGGGATTGGCATGCGGTGGCACGGGTGCAGGATCTGGAGACCACCTCTCAGCCTGTGGCAGTACGGCTGCTGGAGGAAGATCTGCTGATTTGGAAAGCGGAAGGGGGGTGGCGCTGTTGGCAGGATCGTTGCGTCCATCGCGGTACGGCCCTATCCTTGGGCACCGTCAAAGAATCCACCCTGATCTGCCCCTATCACGGCTGGGTGTTCGATGCGCAGGGGCAGTGTATTCATATTCCCGCTCACCCGGAACAACCCCCGCCGAGACGGGCCTGCATTCCCACCTACGCCGTACAGGAGCGCTATGGGCTGCTTTGGGTATGTTTAAGTGAGCCGCAACAGCATATTCCCCCTTTCCCGGAATGGGAGGATCCCAGCTTTCGGCCCCTGTCCTCTCCTGGCTATCGCGTTCGCGCCTGTGGTACCCGGGCCATTGAAAACTTCTTGGATGTCAGCCATTTTCCTTTTGTGCATAAGGCGATTTTAGGGGATCCCGCCCATCCGGTGATTCCTGACTATCGGGTGCAGATCACCCCAGACGGCGTGCTAGCGGAAAATGTGCGCGTATATCAGCCGGATCCCTATGGCACGGGGGTGGGGGATACAGTGTCTTATACCTACCGCGCCCTGCGCCCCCTGACGGCCTATTTGCGCAAAGACTCGGCGGAGCAGTGTGTGGCCATTCTGCTGACGGTGACCCCCCACTCGGAGCAAGAGAGCACCCTGTGGATGTTGATGGCCATGAACTACGCCCACAACACCCCAGCCCAGGAATTGCTGGACTGGCAGGAGGCGATCGTGCTGCAAGATATCCCGATCTTGGAGTCGCAGCGGCCTGTGCAACTGCCTTTGGATCCCCAACAGGAGCTACACCTGGCCTCGGATCAATCCGCCATTGTCTATCGGCGCTGGCTGAAGACCTTGGGCTTGCAGTTTGGAGTTTTGCCCTGATGGCACTGGCCTGCCCTCACAGAGCTGTTTTTTGTTGTTTTGTTTTCGACCCTCACCTATGCAGCTTTCTCACGTTGCTTCTGGCCGCACCGGGATCCCCACAGACACGCCACTGGTGCAGATGCAGGGGATCCGCAAATCTTTTCCGGCGGTACTGGCCAATGACGGAGTGGATTTTGAACTGCGCTCAGGGGAGATCCACGCCCTCTTAGGAGAAAATGGAGCCGGCAAAACCACCCTGATGAACATCCTGGCTGGCCTCTACCAACCGGATGAGGGAAAAATTTGCCTGCGCGGCCAATCGGTGCAAATCAAATCCCCGCGCCAGGCCATCCAGATGGGAATTGGCATGGTGCATCAGCACTTTATGTTGGTACAAAGCTTCACGGTGGCGGACAACATCGTTTTGGGGCAGGGCTTGCCAAGGCTCGACAAGCAGAGATTCGGCTGGCTTCAGGAGGATGCCAAACAGCTACACCAAGAGTTGCGGCAACTGGCGGAGCGCTACGGATTGCAGGTGGATCCGGCGGCTCGGGTGGCCGAGCTTTCGGTGGGGGAGCAACAGCGGGTGGAGATCCTCAAGGCGATCTATCGCGGTGCCGATATTTTGATCTTGGATGAGCCGACGGCGGTGCTGACCCCCCAGGAAGTAGAGGAGCTGTTGCAGACGCTGCGGGCTTTGGCTGCTCAGGGGGCGGGCATCGTTTTTATTTCCCACAAACTGAAGGAGGTGCTAGCCCTCTGTCATCGGGTCACGGTGCTGCGGGATGGCAAAACGGTTGCTACGGTGGCAGTAGCCGAACATCTGCAAACTTTGGGATCCGCAGGATGTGAACGGCTGCTGGCCCAGAGGATGGTGGGGCGGGAGATCCAACCAGCCTCTTGGGGGGGGGAACAATGCTCGCCGGGGGATCCTATTCTACGGTTGGAGGGGGTGGTGGCCTTGAGTAACCGGGGTTTGCCCGCGTTGCAAGGGATCCACTTACAGGTGCGCGCCGGAGAAATTGTCGGGGTGGCGGGGGTGGATGGCAACGGCCAACGGGAACTGGAGGAAGTCATCGCCGGGTTACGGCCCATCCAAAGTGGCTCGGTGCAGTTTGCCGGATCAGGAGCAGTGAACTTGGCTCATATTCCCTCGGATCGCTACAGCATGGGCTTGCTCTCAGACTTTAGCGTGGCAGAAAATGCCGTGTTACGGGATATAGAGCGGGATCCCTATTGTCGGCGGGGTTGGCTGGATTGGCGGGCAATTGCCCGATTTGCACAGCAGTTGGTGCTGCAATTTACGGTGAAAACCCCTTCGATTCAAACGCGGGCCGGGAAACTCTCGGGGGGCAATGCGCAAAAGTTGGTCTTGGGGCGAGAGCTAGCCCGACAACCGCAGTTGATTTTAGCGGCCCAACCGACGCGAGGGCTGGATATTAGCGCCATTGAATATGTACATCATCAACTGTTGCAACAACGGCAGGCGGGGGCGGGCATCCTGCTCATTTCCACAGAACTGGAGGAGATCCTGCAACTGAGCGACCGGATCGTGGTGCTCTACGAGGGGAAAATTCGCGGCGAAACCTCGGCAGAAACAGTGGATATTCATCAATTGGGCCTGTGGATGGCGGGGAGAGACTAGATGCAGGGGTGGCTTTCGCGTTCGGCTGGATTGGGCAAGGGTGAGCCGGACTTTGGCTCGTGGAGATCTCTGCTGGGCTTGCCACTGTTGGGGGCGGGGGTGGCGCTGTTGTTGGGGGCACTGTTGATCCCTCTGGCAGGGCATAACCCGTTTCTGGCCTATGGGGTGATGCTTCAGGGGGCTTTTGGCAGCCAACGCTCCCTCACAGAAACGGCATTGCGGGCAACTCCGCTGTTGATCATGGGGTTGGGGTTGACGATTGCCTTTCGCTGCAAGGTGTGGAATATCGGCGCTGAAGGGCAGTATCACCTGGGGGCCTTGGCGGGGGCGGTGGTGGCCCTGAATATGGCGGAGCAACCGGCTTGGCTAGTGCTGCCGCTGATGTTGCTGGCGGGGATCGCTGGGGGCTTGCTGTGGAGCGGTTTGGCGGGCTGGCTGCACCTGAAGCGGGGTATGAATTTGATCATCGTCACCCTGATGCTGAACTACATCGGCATTTTGTGGGTGCGCTACATGGCTCGTAGCCCCTTGCGGGATCCTAGGGGTTTTTTGCCGGAATCGGCCCAGTTTGCGGCGGTGGCCCGCTTGCCCCGGCTGCTGGATACGCGGCTGCACCTGGGGGTGGTAGTGGCGGTGCTCTTAGTTGGGATCCTCTACGTGCTGTTGTGGCGAACACCGTTGGGGTTTCAGTTGCGAGCGGTGGGATCCCGTGCCAGTGTGGCTCGCACGATGGGGATCCCGGTAGAACGAACGATCTGGATCGCCCTATTGATTAGTGGCGCGCTGGCGGGCTTGGCAGGCATCATTGAAGTTAGCACCACCATCACCCGTTTGAAGGGAACGATTTCTGACCATTACGGGTTTAGTGCCATTTTGGTAGCTTTGTTGGGGCAATTGCAGCCGCTGGGAGTGTTGGTGGCGGCCTTTTTGTTTTCGGCCTTGAACATTGGGGCGGAGGCATTGCAGGTGCGGATGCAGATCCCGGCGGCGGTGGCTCAGGTGATTCAGGCACTGGTGGTACTGCTGGTGTTGGCGGGGGATGCTTTGGCCAGGAATCAAGGCAACAGGTGAAAGATCGATTGAAAGATCCTACTAAAGGATACTAAAGTCATCCTACGGTGTGTTGACTGACGGATCCCCTGCCCATGCCTGACCTCACCTGGTTGGAGCCCCTCACTCAGCACTTTCAACTGGGGGATCCCGAGCCCCCTCAACCGATCCAAATCGGTCTTATTCACCAAACCTGGAAACTCGGCACTCCCCAGGGATCCTTCATCGCCCAGCGCCTGCACCCCATATTTGATCCCGCTGTCACCGAAGACGGCCAAACCATCAGCCAATGGCTACGACACCAGGGCTTCCCTACCCCTCATTTCCGCCGTGCCCGCGATGGATCCCTGCATTTGACCTGGGCAGGAGGACTGTGGCGTGTAATGGAGTGTTTGCCGGGATCCTGTCATCAAACCCCTCCCGATTGGGGTTACTTGGAACAGGCGGGGGCAGCGATTGGGCGATTACATCAGCTCTTGGCTCAGTTTGAACACCAGTTTCGCTTTCGGATCCCGCATTTTCACGATACCGCCCACATTTGGCGGCAGCTACACCGGTACAGTCCCACTCCAGAAGTGCAGGCGGAATGGCAGTTTTTGATTGAAACGGTACCAACACTATTCTTGCCCTCAGGGATCCCGACCCAAATCATCCATGCTGATCTCAAGTTCAACAACTTTTTGTTCGATGAGCAGGGGCAATTTGTCGGCCTGCTGGATCTCGATACCTTTATGCACCACAACCTATACATCGAATTGGGAGATGCTCTGCGCTCTTGGGGCAAGCAAGGGGAAACCATCCAGGCCGAAGCGATCTTGGCGGGGTTACGAGGATATGCCCAAACCGGGAATCTACGCGCCCTGCAGCCGGAGCTTATCCTACAAGGGATCCAACTGATCACCCTAGAGTTGGGCATGCGCTTTCTGCAGGATTGGTTTGAAGACTCCTACTGGAACTGGGATCCGCAGCGCTACCCCAGCCGCAAAGCCCACAACCTCGCCCGGTGCCGACAGCAAATCCGCCTTTATCAAGCCCTAAAAGCAGTAGCGCCACAGTTGCTGGGGTCGATCCATGCCCTTTGAACCCTTTGCAGACAAAAGGAAGGAGGAGGTTAACTTATGTTAATTTAGGGACATCTTCACCTTCGTTTTCGCCCTCCCTATGAGCACTCAACTCCTCCACTGGCTTGAGCTAGCCCTGCCCTTCTTTCATCCGGTTCTGATGATTTTGGCCTTTGCTCTCGCCCTTTATGCCCTCTACCTCGGGATCCAGGCGCGGCGAGTGCGTACCGTTTCAGCGGATGAGCGCAAAGTGTTGATCAAAGGGAAATTTGGCCAGCGGCATTTTTTGGTTGGATCCCTGTTTCTGCTGCTGATGGTGTTTGGGGCGATTGGCGGCATGGGAGTCACTTATCTCAACAATGGCAAGCTGTTTGTTGGGCCGCACCTGTTAGCGGGGTTAGGCATTGTAGCGTTAGTGGCCACCTCTGCTTCCCTGGTTCCCCTTATGAAAGATGGGCAAAAAGTCTGGGCGCGCAATGTGCATGTTGTCTTGAATGTGGTGATCCTAGGGGTACTCGGTTGGCAAGCGGTGACCGGGTTTCAAATTGTGCAGCGTATCCTCACCCAGATGCTAACCACGCCCCAAGTAGCCTAAGCCTTGCCCCGCCTCAGATCTGGATCGCACAATGGATTCCAGTCTGTTGCGGTTCCCCTTATGTCTGTTAGCCCCCTACCTGCTTGGGTCAAGCGCTCCATCGGCAAAGCCAGCGATACTTCCGTCGTACAGCAGGTGATCAAACAACGGGGCCTGCACACCATTTGCGAAGAGGGGCGCTGCCCGAACCAAGCGGAGTGCTACAGTCAAAAAACCGCCACCTTCCTGCTCATGGGAGGGGTTTGTACCCGTGCTTGCTCCTTTTGTCAGGTAGAAACTGGGCGGCCTGGGAAGTTGGATGCGGATGAGCCGGAGAAAGTAGCTGAGGCAGTGCAGCTTTTGGGATTGAGCTATGTGGTACTTACCTCTGTCGCCCGCGATGATCTGCCGGATCAGGGATCCGGTCGGTTCGTAGAGGTGATGCAAGCCATTCGGCAGCGTTGTCCTGGTACCCTTATTGAAGTGCTCACCCCCGACTTCCGGGGCGACCGCGACTGTATTGCCCGAGTGGTGGCGGCCCAACCCATCTGCTACAACCACAACATCGAAACTGTGCGCCGACTTTCGCAGGCCGTGCGCCGTAGTTCAGGCTACGATCTCTCCCTAAAGGTGTTGAAAACTGTTAAGGAATTGGCTCCGAATTTAGCAACCAAATCTGGCTTGATGCTGGGCCACGGCGAAACCCGCGCAGAAGTGCTGGAAACCCTTCAGGATCTACTGGCGGTGGGCTGCAACCGTCTCACCTTGGGACAATATCTCCAACCCTCCCTGGCCCATCGCCCGGTAGAACGCTACTGGACACCCGAAGAATTTCAAGAATTGGGGCAAATAGCTCGCCAGATGGGCTTTCAGCAGGTGCGTTCGGGACCATTGGTGCGCAGCTCCTACCACGCTTCCGAAATGGGGCAGGACTAATTCACCCGCCAAGGCTAGGCCATGCCCATTTCGTTGCTAGCAGAAAAGCGCTCCATGAAGCGCAGGAAGCGCTCCCACTCTGCCTCGTTGCTCATTTCATAGGTTACTTCTAGGGCCTTAAATTCTCCATTCAAGAACTTGGCTTTGATGTCGCGGGTGGTCAGTTCCCCTTCCTCATCGATCATCGTCATGCCGAGAATATTTTGGGTATCGGAGTTCACATCCTCAAAGCGGAAAATAGCGGCTCCCCGGCTACTCGTCTTGGATTTCAGTACCCGCACATTGGTGGGCACCTCTTGGATTCCGGGGGAGAACTCGATACTGGCCATGATGTCCTAAAAAACAGGTTATTCGGGCTATTATACTTCGGTGCTCTCCCCTCCCGGTTGCAGAAGTTCCTGGAACTTCTGGGTTGTCAATTGCTCTAGATATAGACTGGCCCGCCGCAGTACTTCTGCCCCATCCGGGATCCGCTTCTGCTCCGCAAGGCCCAGAGAGCCATCACAGATAACGCCAATATGAGTTGGGATAGGGTAAGTTGCCAACCCAGCTCGCGCAGCTGAGGTCGCCTGTCCACACAGAATCAAAAGAGGTTTTTGGGCCAAAACCGCCTGTTCTAGCACGCCCCACACCACTTTCCCCATGGAGCTTTGTTCGTCCAGGCGGCCTTCTCCGGTCACGATCAGGTCGCAGTGCTGAATATGCTCCTGCAGGGAGGATTGCTGCAACAGCAAGCGGATTCCAGACTCTAGGGTGGCCCCTAGAAAGGCAACCAACCCCGCCCCCGCTCCCCCTGCCGCTGCCGCTCCAGGGATCCGATCCACAGTTCGGCCCAAATCGCGTTCCACTCGGGTGGCCCAATGCCCCAGGGCTTGATCCAACTGTTGCACCTGTAGGGGTGTCGCCCCTTTTTGCGGCCCAAATACTACAGCTGCTCCCAACGGCCCAGTGAGAGGATTCTGAACATCACACAGACCACGGATACGTTTTCCTTGCCAAATTCGGTGTGCGGGTGGCTCAATGTGCTCCAAGCGGGTCAGTTCTCCCCCACCTAGGCCAATCAGCTCCCCGGCTGCATCCAGCAATCGGTACCCTAGAGCCTGTGCCATCCCTGCTCCGCCGTCCACTGTGGCGGAGCCTCCGAGCCCCACCCAAATCTCTGGGATCGGTTCCTGGCAGACAGCCCGCAACAGCTCCCCCAACCCATAGGTGGTGGTCCGGGTGGGATCCCGCTTTTCCGGAGGAACCAACGTCAGGCCTGCCACTTGGGCCAGTTCCAACAGAGCCAGCTGACCGGAGGCCAGCACCCCATACTCTACCCAGACCGGATCCCCTAGTGGACCAGTCACCCATAAGCCTTTTTTTTCTCCCCCCAACGCCATCAGCAACGCTTCTAGGGTGCCCTCCCCCCCATCCGCCAACGGGATCTGCTCCACTTCAGCAGCCGGCAAGACCTGGCGGATCCCTCTGGAAATGCTCTCCGCGGCCGCTGTTGCCGTTAGGGATCCCTTGAAACTATCCGGACAGACCAAAATCCGCTGAGGTACGGTGCCCAATCCGGATCCCATTACCTTTCACCCCAAGACCCAAGTTTCGATCGCCTCCGGGTGAGAGGGCAAAGCCGCCGTTAGCACCTCACAGCCGGTTGGGGTAATCAGCACATCATCTTCAAGGCGAATGCCGCGCACATCGGCAAACTGAGCCAACCGTTCCCAATTCACACAATCGTCGTAGCGTTGTCGCCGCACGGGATCCTCCAGAAGGGCTGGCACTTGATAGAACCCTGGCTCGATCGTCACCACCATACCCGCTTGCAAAGGCCGATCCAGCCGTAGGTAGCCTAACCCAAAGCGCTCACTCCGTTGCCGCCCTGGCGCATACCCGGCCCGATCCCCGAGATCCTCCATGTCGTGCACATCTAGCCCCAGCAAATGTCCTACCCCGTGGGGAAAAAACAGAGCATGCGCATCCCGTTCCACCAGCGTATAGGGATCCCCGCGCAAAATGCCCAACTCCACCAGCCCAGCCGCGATGACCGTAGCGGCCAGCAGGTGTAGATCCCGGTACTCCACTCCCGATGCTGCTTTGGCAATGCAGGCATCATGGGCCTGTCGCACCACTTCGTAGAGTTCCCGTTGTGTGGCGGAAAAGTGTCCCGAAACCGGCCAGGTGCGCGTGACATCCGCCGCCCACCCCAATGGACTTTCTGCCCCCACATCCGCCAACAGCAGATCCCCCGGTTGCAGCGCGTGATGATGGGCCTCGTTGTGTAAAACCTCGCCATGCACCGTCACAATGCTGCTGTAGGCAGGGCTCATCTGTTGAGCGCAGATCCGCTCCTCCATTGCTGCTCGCACTTCCGACTCGCGTTTGGCCTGAAGGCTAGCCGCCATCCCCGCTCTGTGGGCCTCCACCGTGACCGCCGCTGCCGCCCTCATTTCCTCCAGGGCAAAGGTATCCTGACAGAGGCGTAGCTGCACCACAGCTTGAGCCAGAGGTTCATCCTCAGGATGGAGATCGGGTGCGGGCGGGATCCTTCGGTTCAAACTGTGGGATTGCTGGATTCGGGTTGCCGCATCCTGTACGCCTAGGGTGAGGGCTTCACCAGAGAAAGATCCCAGTTCAGCCAGGGGATAAGCAGCATCAGCTCCCATTTGGGCTGCTAGCTCCTCTCGCGTCGGGCTCGGCCCATGCCACAGAGCAGCAGCGGGGGAGGGATCCTCAACGAACAGCTCCAACCGACCCGCCTGCAGGCGAATCACCGCATGTTCAATCGGGATCCCGGCAAAGTAGAGAAAGTGGCTGCTGGCTCGGTAGGGATAGCCATTGTGGGGGAAATTACGCGGGCTACGCCCCCCTGCCCAAAGCAACACCGGAGCAGGGAGCAGCTCCCCTAGCCGTTGCCGCCTGTGCTTCAGGATTCCTCGCTGTTCCTGAGTCAGTGCTAGATGTGCAACCATCCTCAGCGTTGCCCCCTACCCCAGATGAGCCAGATTGAATCGATATTGGGTTGATCCTGAACTCCTACGGGTTACCTTCTTCCGGCTGAGCAGGGGCTACAGAAGTTGGTGGATGTCCCAGGGCTTGTTCTAGGGCTAAGCGCTCCTCCATCACCCGCAGAAAGTAGCCGCCCATCATCGCGCCAGAGAGCATTTTGGCCAAGCTCTCCCGATTGGTGACCACTTGAACCCCAAAGTGTTCTGGAGGCAACCCCCCCACGAGGCTGCGGATGTTGTGGCCCAAGATCTCCAACACTTCAGGAGAAGAGTTGCGAGCGATATCTTGAAAGATGTCGGGATCCTGGGTTTGCAGATATTGCCAGAGCTGATTATCGGGGCTAGGAGACTGCACTGCCTCAAAACCAGGGATGAAGTTAATTGGGCTCGACATGGAGTAAACAAGCTCCACAGATACAGCAGATGCAACCAAATCAGAATCTGTCGGGCTGATCCCGCAGGGTGTTACAGTTCTGAAATTTTGGTTAAGTTAAAACTAACACCCAATCCTCACCCGCTTCGGTACGGGATCCCACCCCTCTGAAGAGGCAAATGCCGCACTTTAAAGGATCCCAAAAAAGATCCCAAGGTCAACCCAATGTCGAATGTCCAGAGTATTGCGGACGGTAGATCCTCGTGCTCCCCGAGCCGTCTGGGTATGTGAACTCCTAGCAGCTGACCCCCAGCCTCAAGTCGGGGATCCCTTTGGAGTGGGCACAGCGACTTCAGCTGCAGGCGTTGGGATTGGTTCTAGATCTACTGTTTCGGCTGTTTCGGCAGGAGGCAACTCAAGGGGCGGTGCAGGCTGGGGCAAAAAATCGATGATTTCCCACATTTTGGAGTCTGGGGTGGAATAGGCCAATAGCCAGCGCTCCGGCAGGGTTTCCGGGCCTTGGGTTTGTTCTTTTTGGTGGGCAAGGGTGAGCTGAAAGGGATCCCCTTTGCGGCGATAAGGACGACGGGATCCCGGCAGCTTCACAGAGAGGGAATAGGTACCGCTGAGGTGATGGCCCTCCACTGTTTCTCCGGAGGCCAATAGAAACGGCTCGCGGCGATCCCGGCGGATCTTCACATCCTGCAATTCCAACCGGGTCAGCAACTGTTCACTCCCCACCAGGGATCCCACCTGAGCTGGCAGATGGGAAATTTGATAAGCCAAAGCCTGCTGCACAATCGGTTTTGGGGCTCTAGGGCCACAGCCACTCAGCAACCCCATCAGCAATGTTGCCACAATACACAGAGCCCACCCCCTGTAGTGATGGATCCCCTCTGGCTTTGGCATGGCTTCCTCCCTATGATCTCCAGCCGAACGAGCAAGCGGGCCTTAGATTCCCTGGGTTTTTTAGGATAGATGAGAGATAGAAAACCCATCAAACTGAAGCCAAGGCGGGCTGTTGCTTCAAATACTCCGTATTTACCCCCGACTCACGGGTAAGGGCCACCAGGCCGGTGCGGGCGATCTCGCGGATGCCGAAGTTGGTTAGCATTTTAATAATCGCCACCATTTTGCCGGGATCCCCGGTCACCTCTAGAGTCAGAGACTCTTCCGCCACATCCACAATGCGGGCCCGAAACATCTGGGCTACATCCATAATGTCGGAGCGAGTATCGGGGCTAGCATTCACCTTGATCAGCATCAGCTCCCGTTCCACACAGGGGACATGGGTGATGTCAGTTACCTTGAGCACATCAATGAGCTTGTAGAGCTGCTTGGTCATCTGCTCCACATCCTGTTCATCCCCCGGTACCACCATGGTGATGCGGGAAATCCCCGGACGTTCGGTAGAACCAACGGTAAGACTATCGATATTGAAGCCCCGACGGGCGAACATACCTGCAATGCGGGTTAAAACGCCAGGCTGATCCTGCACAAGGGCGCTGAGGGTGTGTTTCACGGCAACAAAAGCGGTAGATAAAGGTGTGTTCACTGTACCTGAGCGACTTTTATTGTGTCACAGGGCGGGATCCTTCTAGGCAGATTGTTCAGTGCCCAGATCTGAGTTGGGATCCCTGCTGTTGAGCCGCAGCAAAGACCGATGCACTTGCTTGGCCAAAGCCAGATTGTGGTGCTTGCGGCAGACCACCAGAGCCGCTTGCAAATCGGAAAACGCCGTCACTGGATCCCCCATGTTGCAGTGGGCTAATCCCCGCCCATACAGGCCATGCTCATCCGAAACATCCACCTGATTCAGATCCGCCTCGATGCGAAAGGCACGGTCATAGTCATCCAGGGCGGCTTTCAGCTCACCCAACTCGTAGAGGGCGTTGCCACGGTTGTAGAGGGCTTTGGGCTGTTGTGGCTCTACTGCTAGACTGTGCCCCAGATCGGAAATAGCCTCCGCATAGCGATCGGCACAGTAATAAGTCACGCCACGGTTGTAGTAGAGGGCGGGGCTGGGATCCAACCGGATCGCCTCCGACCAATCGGCCAGAGAGGCATCCCATTCTCCTATGTAGCCGTGTAAGCTGGCCCGCTGGAAATAGCCATCCGCTGAGGTGGGATCCAACTGAATCGCCTCATCCAGATGGGTGAGGGCAGCAGTTAGGGATCCCTGCTGAGCCAATAGACCGGCCAAGCCAAGATGGTAAGTCGCGTTTGGATGCAGACTCACCAACTGGGTGAAATCCGCGATGGCCCCTTCCGTATCCGCTTGGCTGATTCGCATCAGGGCACGGTGGTAATAGGGTTCCGGCTGACGGGGGGCTAACTGGATTGCCCGGTCAAAATCCGCCAAGGCTTGGGAAACCTGGTCGAGGGCAAAGTAGGCTTTTCCCCGCAAAAGGTAGGCATTGGTCAAATAGGGATCCCGCTGCAAAGCCAAGCTGAGCTGCTGGACTGCCCCCGGCATATCCTGCTTTAGCCAGCGTTCCCGACCGCGGTTGTAGGCCAAAATAGCTGGGCGAGTAAACACGGAAATGGCTGCCGCACTAGCCAACCCCATCATCGCCAGTACCCGATCCTGCCGCCAACTGAGCATACCCCCCACCAGCAAAGTGGCAATGATCAAAACACGCAAACCAGTGGAAGAGTGGACTTTGGGCATGGCATCCAACCAAGGTTTGTTTTCATTCTGCATGATCTGGCAGTGGAGAACACCAAGAACCGGAGTGCCATCGGCGGTCAGATGGGTCAGGCTGGAGCCGGAACAACACAAAGGGGTTTTGAATCTTTGTTGTGTTGTTGTCGAATAGGTGTGAGAGGACGCTGTGAACGACAACATGCTCAAAAACACCCTGCCGCTCTTGGCCCTCTTGGCGGGGTTTGTCCTGCTTGGCCCTACCCTGATTTTGGAGGCCACCGATTTTATCCTTGGCTACCCCGTCGATTTGATTCGGGTGCAGGAAGGGGACAACAGCCAGCCGCTGCAATAATCCTCCCGTTGGGTAGAGGTAAGCGCTGAGGGATCCCCGCCATCTCCAGGCCAAGATCTACAGGATCTAAAAAATCTAGACAGAATTTGGGGATCCCAACCTGTGGTCTAAGCCCAGAGCATCAACCGCATTTCGTAGGGATCGTGCATATCTGGGTGGAACGGCATCACCCGCAACGCCAACCCCTGCAAGCCGCTGGCATCATAGCGAATTTGCCCCGAGAAAATCGCTCGATCCTCCACCATCTCCACGTAGTGCATTGGGGTGGCTTGCCCCTGCTGAATATAGCCACTATCGTCTACCGGGCCTTGGTAGGCTTGCACAATGACATCTTGGGGTTGCAGGGATCCCAGGCGAAGCTCGGCAGTCACAGTGAGGGGTGCCCGGGCCATCACAGCACTGCTATCCGGCTGGACAGAAACACTAGGGGCCGAAGATAGTGGCTGGGTTTCGACGTGGACATTCAGCACCTGAATGCCGTACCAATTCTCCTGCACATGGCTACACCAACGGGTGAAGTGTCGAGCCGATTCAAAATGGTCGGTGCGCATACGGCCGTAATAGCCACTCAAGGGAATGTAGGCCCGCTCGGCATATTCCTGCACCATGCGCTGGGTGCTAAACAGCGGCGCATTCAGGCGAATTGACTGCTTCATGCGCCGGATCCACGAGTGGGGCAGGCCATCGCTATTGCGCTGATAAAAAGTAGGTGCCACTTCTTTTTCCAGCAAATCGTAGAGGGCGTTCGACTCCACCTCATCTTGGTAGGCCCGATCCTCGTATTCCTCACCACGACCAATCGGCCAACCGGTTTGGTAATAGTCAGCCTCATCCCACCACCCATCCAAAATACTCAGGTTTTGTCCCCCATTTGCGGCTGCTTTCATGCCGCTGGTGCCACTGGCCTCGCGCGGGCGCAGCGGATTGTTTAGCCATACATCCACGCCGGCCACCATCATGGCGGTGACGTGCATGTCGTAATCTTCGATAAAGACCAAGTGATGGCGAAGCTCTGGCTGCCGTGACAACTGCACAATTTGCCGAATCAGCTCTTTGCCGGGGGTATCGCGAGGGTGAGCTTTACCCGCAAAGATGAACTGCATTGGGTATTTTGAATGAGTCACCAGGGCTTCGAAGCGTTTCGGATTCCGGAATAGCAGGGTGGCGCGTTTATAGGTGGCAAAGCGTCGGGCAAACCCAATCGTGAGCACCTCTGGATTCAGGGCTTCGGAGGCCCGCTGAATTTCGACGGCCGAGGCTGCCCGTTTTTGCAACTGCGCCATCAGGCGTTCGCGGGTAAAGCTAATCAAGCGGGAGCGACTGCGCTCATGGGTACGCCACAGCTCGCTATCAGGGATCCGCTCCACCTTCTGCCAGATTGGATCGGAGGGGGGGGCTGCCGGCCAATCGGGCCCTAAGTAGCGATCGTAGAGGGCTTGGTTTTCTTCTCCCACCCAGGTACGGGCATGTACCCCGTTGGTAATGGACGTGATCGGCACTTCTTCAAGAGGGATCCCTGGCCATAGCCGACTGAACATTTTACGGGAAACTGCTCCATGCAACTTGCTCACTCCATTCACAAAAGAAGCCATATTGATGGCCAGCACCGCCATGCTGAATTGCGACTGAAAATCGCCAGTGTTCTCTCGGCCTAAGGCCAAAAAGCGCTCCCGACCTAGGCCCAGTTGGCTGTAGTAGGAGCCGAGGTAATAGTCGATTTTATCGGGGGGAAACAGGTCGATTCCAGCAGGCACTGGCGTGTGGGTGGTGAACATTTGGCTGGATTTAGCCACCTGCCAAGCCTCCTCAAAACTCAGCCCCTGCTCAGTCATGAACAGACGAATTCGCTCCACCGCCAAAAAGGCTGAGTGCCCTTCGTTCATGTGGTAAACAGTGGGTTGGATCCCGAGGGCTCGCAGGGCTCGCACCCCGCCGATCCCTAGCATGATCTCTTGGTGAATGCGCAGATCTTGGTCGCCGCCGTACAGCTCATCGGTAATATCTTGGTCGTACTGGCTGTTGGGCTCGATGTTGGTATCTAGCAAGTAAAGGGGCACCCGTCCCACATTGATCTTCCAAATGCGGGCAAACACCTTGCGGTTGGGGTAGTCTACCTCAATGCGAATCTCTTTGCCCTGGGTATCGGTTTGCAGCTCCAAAGGCATATTAAAAAACTCGTTGATCGGGTAGCGTTCCTGCTGCCAACCATCGGGGTTCAGGTACTGGCGAAAATACCCCTTCTGATAAAGCAAGCCCACCCCCACCAAGGGTAAGCCTAGGTCGCTGGCGGCTTTTAGGTGATCCCCAGCTAAAACCCCTAAACCACCGGAATAAATGGGCAGGCAGTCGGCCAGGCCAAACTCGGCGGAAAAATAGGCGTAGCACTCCCCTTCTACCGCTTGGGCAGAGCGATGTTTGCGGTACCAGGTGTCTTCTTGTAAGTAGGTGCGCAGCTGTTGATGGGCCCGTTCCAATTGGGCCAAAAAGCCGGGATCCTCCGCCAACTCATCCAGCCGTTCCTGCCGGATCTGGCCCAGAAGGGCAATCGGGTTATGGGCACAGGCATCCCAAAGATCGGGATCCATGCGATGAAACAAATTGCGAGTTTCGACATTCCAACTGAAATGCAGGTTGTAGGCCAGAAAACGCAGACTTTCCAGAGCAGCAGGTAGATAAGGGGTGACCTTAAAGGTGCGTAATGGCTTCATAGGAATCCCGGAGGAGCGTTGCCACTGCCAAGCTACCTTGGCCTCTGTCAAATCTCGGGGCTTTTTAGCTTGAATGCTGATTTGTCATAACCCTATCGATCCGGGATCTCACCCAAACTCAAGAGAGCGATCCCGAGAGAATTTGCCGGATCTAGTGCCTCCCTTGCCGATGTCGGGTAGATTTGGCGGTACGGGGTAAACGCCTACAGCACGCTACGCGAACGGTTAATGCTATGAAATGCCCGATTCAGGATGCTAATCCATCTTCAACCAATCCAAAGTGCAGCCGGCGGAGAAGACTTTCTCTCCCAGGTTTGGGCCTGGGCTTGTTTCTGGGATCCCTGATGTTGGGGTGGGCGTTCAACCCCTTGGCTTGGGCGCAAGAGGCGGAGCCGGAAGCCGAGGCTTTTGTGCCAGGGGCTAATATCGATCCGCTCTCGCAAATCCGGGTACGCAATGAACTGGTGACGATCTGCGGCGATTACCGTTGTGAAGGCTATCGCTTTCCGGTGCGGGTGTTGATCAGCCCTGATGACACCTTGGAAACTCTGTTGGAGCGGCTGGATACGGAGATGCTGCGGGAAGTGGATCGGGTGTTTCAAACTCGGTCGGATCTGAATCGCGTCATTGTCGATGGCTATGTCTTTTCAGGGACTCCTACCTTTGTCAGCCGGGAGGTGTTGCTGCAAACGATGTTTGTCCCCCGACACCGCTGGGAGGTGGGCCGCTTTGGGTTGGAGCAGGATGCGGTTTTTTACGCCGAGTTGCTAGGGCAGGTTACCCCGCTCCTCACCCCACCCCCACCTCCGGAGTCAGAACCGGAAGAAACCTTGCCACCGCTGCCGGTTCTACCGCCTGTTGCGCCTGAACCGTTGGAGACACCGGCTCCGGAAGAAACTCCCATTCCGCAAGAGACCCCAGAAGCGCCGCCCCCGCCGGAGGGAGATATCATTGAGCGGCAGCCGATTCAACCGTAATGGGGTTGGGGGCTTCCATCCCTTTGCAACAACCTGTGTAGGCAACTCCTCCATTGCCCGGTTGAGTCCTGGGCTAGGGTGATCTAGGCTTCAAAAGAAGGGGATCCCTTCGATTCGATTGCTCTACCAGTGTGCGGCAGCATGGCAGGACATAGTAAATGGGCCAATATTAAGCGGCAAAAGGCCCGTGTAGATGCCAAGAAAGGCAGTGTGTTCACCAAACTTTCCCGAGCGATTATCGTGGCGGCTCGCAGTGGTTTACCGGATCCAGACGGGAATTTTCAGTTGCGAGCAGCGGTGGATAAGGCCAAAGCAGCGGGTATGCCCAACGAGAATATCGAACGGGCGATCGCCAAGGGATCCGGCAATTGGAGCGACGACAGTGCCCTCGAAGACGTCCGCTATGAGGGCTACGGCCCTGCGGGGGTAGCCGTTTTGATCGAGGCGATGACCGACAACCGCAACCGGACTGCGGCAGAAGTGCGCGAGGCCTTCAGCAAAACTGGCGGTAGCCTGGGGGAAACCGGCTGTGTCAGTTGGATGTTTCAGCAAAAAGGGGTGATCAGCCTCGAGGCGGTACCGGATGAAGAAGCCTTGCTCTTGGCTGTGGCCGAAGCCGGCGGAGATGACCTGAGTACCGATGGCTTGGAAGCAGAAGTGTACTGTGACTACACCCTGTTGGAGCAGGTGGCCACCCATCTCAAAAAAGAGGGCTACCACGTTCAGGATGTGGGTATTCGCTGGATCCCGTCCAACGGGGTGCAAGTGGACGATGCCGATACCGCCAAGCTGGTGCTCAATCTGATGGAGCGCCTGGATAACCTGGACGATGTGCAAAATGTCTATGCCAATTTTGAGATCGATGAGGCAGTCATGGAGAGCCTGGTCTAAAATAGGTGTTTCCAGCTCCTGCAGAAGGCCACAATCAGGGCTAACTTCTAACTTAAGGCAACAGCACGAGGGCCTCTCCAGAGGGAGAAAGGCTGCGTAGTGCTGATCTTGGGAATCCCCACTGGGAACCTTCAGCTATCGTGAAGGACAGTTTGCAACAAGGACGACTGCACGACTGATGACGGAAGAACTATTTCGGGCAGATGCCTATCTCACCACCTGCCAAGCCAAGGTGATCGCCCTTGTGGATAACGGGATCCAACTGGATCGAACGATCTTTTACCCAACAGGGGGCGGGCAACCGGGCGATACGGGATCCCTGACCACGGCGGATGGTCGCGTCATCTCGATAGTCGATACCCAAAAGCGGGAAACGGGTATTGTTCATATTCCGGCAGAGGGATCCCCATCTCTGAACATCGGGGATGAAGTTACCGCCCGCATCGATTGGGAACGCCGCTATCGCCATATGCGCATGCACACGGCTTTACACCTGCTCTGTGCGGTGGTTAAGGGTGGGGTGACCGGAGGACAAGTGGGGGAAAGCAAAAGCCGCCTAGACTTTGATATCCCTGGGGAAAAGCCCGACAAAGAAACCCTGACAGCCCGCCTGAATGAACTGGTACAGGGGAATCATGCAGTGCAGCCCCGCTGGGTCAGCGATGAAGAATTAGAGGCCAATCCCAGCCTAGTGCGCACTATGTCGGTTAAGCCCCCCACTGGCCAGGGACAAGTGCGCCTGCTGGAAATTGAGTGTGTGGATTTGCAGCCCTGCGGGGGCACTCATGTGCGGGCGACCGGAGAAATCGGCCAGTTGCTGGTGAGCAAGATCGAAAGCAAGGGCAAACAAAACCGCCGTATTGTAGTCAGCTTGGTGGATCCCTAAGACCTCCCGAGATAAGGAGGATCCGCAAAGGTTCAGCCGAGGGCTCCCTATGACCCAGTGGGTTGGGAAAACTTCAACCTGCGCGACTAGAAGGGCTCAACCATCGGCGGTTGTGAAAGCCCCCAAAGCCCCATCCACCCTAGCCTGGAGACGGGTTGATTCTGAAGTGGGAGCCTGTGCCGTCGGGAACCCCAAGAATGGGCTTTGCTCCACCGCCTGGGTGGATAGAGTAAACAAGGGGTTGGAGAGGATCCCGGCAAAGATGGTTGCCACCAGAGTAAATACCATGCCGACCCGTAGAGCTTGCATGCCTTCCTCTTGCCAGTTGGTCTCAGGGTAGTTTTGCACCGAAACCGACATCTCTTGCGGCTCTTTGACCACAATTGTTTTCACCACCCGCACGTAGTAGTAGATCGAAATAACACTGGTGACCAACCCCACCAACACGAGGGTATAGGCGCCCGCCTGCCAACCGGCCCAGAATAGATACAGCTTGCCGAAGAAGCCCGCTAGAGGAGGCAGCCCCCCCAGCGAGAGCAGACAAATGCTCAAACACAGGGTGAGGAAGGGATCCTTCTGGTAGAGGCCGCTGTACTCGTTGATTTCGTCGGTGCCGGTCTTGAGGCTGAACAGGGTAATGCACAAGAAGGCCCCCAAGTTCATGACCAGGTAGACCAACAGGTAGAAAATCAAACTGGCGTAGCCCGCTTCTGTGCCCACCACTAGCCCAATCAGGACAAAGCCCGCTTGCCCAATCGAGGAATAGGCCAGTAGCCGCTTGAGACGGGTTTGAGTGATTGCCACCACATTTCCCAGCACCATAGTCAAAATCGCCAACACCGATAAAACGGCCTGCCACTCTTCCGTCATGGCTGGGAAGACCGTTGCCAAAAACCGCACCGCCAGGGCAAACCCTGCCGCTTTGGATCCCACCGACAAGAAGGCCACCACCGGAGTTGGGGATCCCTCATAAACATCGGGCGTCCACTGGTGAAAGGGCACCGCTGCCAACTTAAAGCCGATGCCCCCAATGCAGAGCACCAAGGCGATGATCCCCACCAGGCCCGCATCCCCCATGTGCAGCGCGATCGCCTCCAGATGGGTTTGCCCACCCGACAGGCCGTAGAGCAGCGACATGCCGTAGAGGAAAATTGCCGTGCTACTGGCCCCGATCAAGAGATACTTCAGGGCCGCCTCCGAGGAGCGCGGATCTTTTTTGGTGTAGCCGGCCATCAGGTAGCTGGCGATGCCCAGAGTTTCCAAGGCAACAAAGACCATGATTAGATCGGTAGCACCCGAGAGGAACATGCCCCCCACGGTAGCCGTGAGCAACAACACATAAAACTCGCCGGTGGCCGTCCCCGACTGGACAATGTAGCGCTCCGCCATCATCACCGTCAGCAGAGCTGTACCCACCACCAAGCCCCGGAACAAAATGCTGACGGGATCTGCCGCGAAGCTCCCCAAAAAGCTCTCCGGTTGCGGCTGCTGCCACTGCAAAACTAGAGTGACCAAAGCCCCGACTAGGCCCAAGATCGATAGAACCGGCAGGCTTTTGCGAACGGATGAGCCGCCCACCAAGTCCACCACTAGCACCAACAGGAGGGTGAGAGTGACGACTACCTCCGGCCAAATGGCACCGGCATGCAAACTTGCGGTTGGGGCAAAGATGTCCATAAGGAGAATCTATGAAGAGAGATTACAAGTGGACTGCCCCCAGCATACCGCGATTTATTTCCCGCTCTCATTTGTATCTCTCAATCGTCTCAATAGAGCTTGGCACTAGAGGTGAGCACCAATTTCAGACGGGCATGGATCAGATCCAACTGGGCCAACCCCAGGTCAATTTCTCCGTCGATGACAATGCCGGTGTTGATCAGCCGATCCAAGAGTTCCAATAGGGATCCTTCGCGGTGGGGCTGTCCAGGGTAGTAGTCCCCTTTGCGGGGCAAGAGGGTGCCCAAATCCCCGAGATCCACATTTAAGTCGGCGGGGTCAATCTGAAAAATGTCGCAAATGTGCCAAATCTGATCCCGTAGGGTTTGCAGGCTGGTACCGGCCCGTTCAATTTGTTCTGGCGAGAGGCGATTTGCCTCCATTTGGCGCACCACCTGGGCTTCCATGAGCTGCCGCAACAGTTCCACCAAAGTCAGCACCAGCGAGGCCAAACCTGCCTCCGGTCGCTCCTGGGAATGGATGAGCGGGGATCCCGACGGGGCCATTTGGCTCAGCTCTTCCGGTTGAGCAGGGGTAATGGAAAGGCGGGGCAAAGGATCTGCTGCCGGAGTCGAGATCCAGTGATCGAAGGGCTGAGACAGTTGCGCCAACTCCAGCAGATGCAGACGGGGATCGCAGGCGGCCTGTTGGCGTTCTTCCGGCAGGTTATAGCCCCAACCGGCCAGAAACAAAACTAAATCCTGCAGGGCGGGTACCGCTTTGACCTGCTCCAGGGTCTGCAGGCGATCCTCCACAAACCACAGATCGGCAGCAGGCAGTTGGGCTGCCGAGAGCAACCGTTGCAAGGTTGTGGATTTGGAGGCACGTACCTCTTTACCCAAAATGTGGTGGCGCGGTAGCTGGATCCCTTCCCCCCGTAGCAGTTGCTCGATAAACCGCCCCTCTTTGGTGCTGATGATCACCAGGCGTGGATCCCCGGCAGTCCTCATCTGGCGCAACCAAGCTCCAACCCCAGGGTAAAACCGATGCAACCCCAGCCAACTCTGTAGATCCGAGCCCATCCACTCATCCCGCACCTGATCCAGGGTTTGGGCCAAGGCGTTCGGAGGGATCCCGGATTGTTGTAACAACTGCTGCCGCTGGGTGGGCCAATCCTGCCGCAGATCCGGCTCTGGGATCCCCTGCTGCAACCCCCACACCAGCAAGGGCATTTCCCAGCCGGTCTCGATCAAAGGGCGTAGGCGATCAAAGGCGGGACGCAAGGGATCCAACTGGGCATCGGCAAGCCCCCAAATCTGCTGGCAAACCCGAACAGCGGTGGCGAAATACTCCGCCAACCCATCGCAAATCACCCCATCAAAATCTAGAGCCAAAAGGCGGGGGTGCATGGGTGAGGCCCCCTAGAGCAGCAGCTCGCTCAGGATTCTGAGATGGTCACGGACTTGATTTCCACCGGAGCTACCGGGCGATCCTGAGGTCCGGTGCGAGCGGTTGCGATGGCATCTAGCACCTCGTCCCCCTCGATCAGTTGCCCAAAGATCGTGTAGTTGGGGGGGAGGGGATAGTCGGCGTGCATGATGAAAAATTGGCTGCCGTTGGTGTTGGGTCCAGCATTGGCCATGGCCAAAATGCCACGATTGTAGGGGCGCTGCACCGGCTCATCCTGAAAGCGATACCCCGGCCCACCGCGTCCGGTACCTGTGGGATCCCCGCCTTGGATCATGAAACCCCGAATCACCCGGTGAAAAATCACCCCATCGTAGAAATTCTCATTGGCCAAAAAGACGAAATTGTTGACGGTGAGGGGAGCCTCTTGCGGGAACAGTTCCAGCGTCATCGTTCCGGCGGTGGTCTCCAGGGTGGCCGTGTAGGACTTAGCCGGGTCGATCACCATCGGAGGGGGACTGTCGTAGGTTTTCACTTCTTTGCCCAATTGTTGTGCCAGGAGCAAATCATAGGAAGAATGCGGGCTAGCCGAGACGGGAAGAATGCTTAACCCCACCCAAAACAACACCATTAGCACCGTCAGCTTTAACAGGTGGGCCATCCTAGGTTGCACGCGCATGTCACTTGCAAGAACGCTCCGTGATTATCCTACCCTCTCTTAAGGTTTTCTGGAGGCTAATGGGATCCTGTGCGGGGATCTACTAATCTGTGTGGGGATCTGGTTTTTGCCAGAGTCCGTCTGGCCGTCACTGAGGTGTAACTGTGGAAACTGCCATCGAGTGGATCACCGCCCATGAGATCCTCGACTCCCGAGGACGACCTACCCTGGAAACCCTGGTGGGCTTAGCCAATGGGGCAACCGGCTTGGCACAAGTTCCCAGCGGGGCCTCTACCGGCACCTTTGAAGCCCACGAACTGCGGGATGGGGATCCGCACCGCTATGATGGCAAGGGCGTATTGCAGGCGGTGGAAAACATTCTCAGTGAAATTCAACCGGAGCTACAGGGGGAAGATGCCCTAGAACAGGCTCAAATCGACCAGTTGATGATCGACCTGGATGGCACCCCCAACAAATCTCGCCTGGGGGCCAACGCCATTTTGGGGGTTTCCCTGGCAACAGCCAAGGCGGCAGCAGATGCAGTGGGCCTGCCCCTCTACAGGTATCTGGGTGGGCCTTTTGCCAATTTGCTGCCGGTGCCGTTGATGAATGTGCTCAATGGCGGTGCCCATGCCGACAACAACGTCGATATCCAAGAATTCATGATCGTGCCCATCGGGGCAGCCAGCTTTCGAGAGGCGCTGCGCTACGGGGCGGAGGTATTTGCGGTACTGAAGAAAGTGTTGCACCAGAAGGGGCTGACCACCAGTGTTGGGGATGAAGGCGGGTTTGCCCCCAACCTCGACTCCAATGCCGCGGCTTTGGATCTGTTGATCACAGCAATCGAGCAGGCGGGCTACAAACTGGGGGAAGATATCGCCCTGGCGCTGGATGTAGCCGCCAACGAGCTGCTGCAGGATGGGCAGTACCACTTTGAGGGAAAAGTCCGCAGCGCCGCGGAGATGGTGACTTACTACGAGCAACTGCTGGACAACTACCCGATTCTCTCCATTGAGGATGGCTTGGCGGAAGAGGATTGGGCCGGCTGGCAAGCCCTGAATGCCCAGTTGGGATCCCGGCTGCAATTGGTGGGGGATGACCTGTTTGTTACCAATCTCACCCGTCTGCAGAAGGGCATCGACAGTGCTGCCGCCAACGCCATTTTGATCAAGCTGAACCAGATCGGCACCCTCACGGAAACCGTCTCCGCCATCCAACTGGCCACCCAATCGGGTTTTCGGTCAGTGATCAGCCATCGCTCCGGCGAAACCGAAGATACCACCATTGCCGACTTGGCGGTGGCCACCCGGGCCGGACAGATCAAAACCGGATCCCTCTGTCGCAGCGAACGTATTGCCAAGTACAACCAGTTGCTGCGCATCGAAGATGAGCTGGGAGAGGCGGCCATCTATGCCGGTCGGGCCGGATTAGGCTTGAAAAATAGCTGAACTGAGCTCTAGGAACGGCAGGTGCGGGATTCTCGGGTGAGCTAGAGCAAATACTGGGCCCACTCTTCCACCACTTCGGGGGTGCCATACCAGCGCCGTCCGCCCCGCCCGGAATGGTAACAATCGGGCAAGGTGATGTTGGTAGCCCCCTGCAAATGGGCGGCCTCGATCGGGGTGATGCCATCCCCCCACAGTTCCCCTTGGCCGGCGGTGAGCAGATAGCTGTTGTAGGCCAGCCAAGTGAGGTAGTTCTCCCGCAGGGATCCCAGCCCCAATTGCTGCCCCCGAATGACTTTGCCCGCCACGCAAATGTAGTTCACCTGCGGCCAGAAAGCGCCGGGATAGTGATCATTGACAAAGTCCAAATTGCGCTTTGTCCAGCGTTCTTGACTGGTATGGGGGGATCCCAGGCTGATCAACGTGGCAACCTGATCTCGCCCCCCCCACACCTGCCCCCAGTAGGGTACGGATCCTAAGTAGATACGCGCAATCCAGCCGCCCGCTGAGTGGGCCACCAAGTTGACCTGTTTAGTGCCAAACTCCTGCAGTGTCTGTTGCAGGGTGGTATGCAAAACCTTGAGGATGGGGGTGATCGGCCTTCCTCCCACCGTTGGCAGCCAACTGCGCACCCGCAAAGGCACCACCCGTGCCGGAAAACCGCATGCTTCCAGAGTTTGGCACAAAGGCTCGTATTCCAGGGCACCCGCCAGATAACCGGGCAAAATCACCGTTGGCAAAGGATTCATGGGCTAGCGCGGGTACCAAAACATGCCCTTGATCCCTTCGGGATCCGGGGTGAACCCCAGCCGTTCATAAAAGCTGACCACCCCTTGATCGGCAAACAGAGTGATGTTGCTGATGTCTTGGGCGCGGAGCTCGCGGATCACCTTTTCCATCATCACTTTCCCCAAGCCTTTGCCCTGAAAATCGGGGTGAACCACCACATCCCAAATGGTGGCATTAAAAGCGTGGTCGGAAGTCGCACGGGCAAAGCCAATTAAACGGCGATAGTTGCCCCGCTGCTGCCACATCGATACCACCAAAAAACTATGGTGCAGGGCCTTTTTCACCTTGTGAATAGGGCGGCGCGACCACCCAACAGCATCACAAAGCTCCTCCAGTTCATACAGATCCAGATCCGGATCAAGGCTGAACAGGATCGACTCCCCCCTCACCGCCACCGCTTCCTGGCGATGACTGGCTTTGGCTGTTCGCGTCAACTCCTTCGCCGAAACTGTCTCTGTTGCCCCGAACAGGCCCTTCCAAAAGCTCATTTGGATAATGCGGAATGAAAGCCTACATCTGAGTTTGGCAGGCGTGTCATTAGTATAGCCAGGATTGGGGTGAGGAAAAGCCGGATCTGGGCCTGAACAGGTGCTTCTGCGCAGGCTTGGGGCCGGTCTTCATCAGAGACTGAAAGGAAGGACAAGATCTACTCTTACGGCTCTATAAACAGACTATGGCTCTTCCTGGCACCGGTACGCTTGTAAATACCCTCGCCATTATGGTGGGTAGCGCCATTGGCTGGGGATTGGGCAGCCGTCTGCCGGAACGAATCGGCCAAACCGTGTTGCAAGCACTGGGATCCCTAGTATTGATCTTGGGCATCCAGATGGCCCTCACCCTCAGCAGTGCTGCCCAGTCGGTGACCGTCTTGATTGCCCTAGTATTGGGGGCGGTGTTGGGGGAGTGGATCAACATCGAAGCCGCCTTCGAGCGAGTTGGGCAAGCCCTAGAAAAACAAATGAGCTGCTGGTTTGGCTCCAGCCCAATCACTCAAGCCTTCGTCGTCACCAGCATCCTGTTTGTGGTCGGCCCCATGACGTTGCTGGGATCCATTCAGGATGGCCTCGGGGATCCCTCGCTGTTGTTGATCAAGGCGGCCTTAGATGGGATTGCCACCATCGCCTTTACCACCAGCCTCGGTTGGGGCACCCTGTTTTCCGCTGTGCCGGTGCTTCTGTTTCAGGGGGGAGTGGCTCTGTTGGCGCGGCAGTTGCAGCCCCTACTGCGCCCAGAGATGATCGCGGCTTTGGAGGCCACCGGCGGGATCCTGATCTTGGGTATCGGCATCAACCTGCTCGGCCTGACACGCCTGCGGGTGGGGAATCTATTGCCAGCTCTGCTGATCGTGGAGCTGCTGGTGGGATTGCTGACGGTCTGGGATCTAAACTTTTAGCTAATCGGCGGGTAGACCGCAGGTCGTTCCTAGCCCCGCACTGTCCCAGAGGTCAGCATCAGGATGAAAGTTTATATCAGCGCCGATATCGAGGGGATCACCGCCATCGACCATTGGGATGAAGCCACCATCGGCCAACCGGGCTATGAGCTGTTTCGGGAGCAAATGACCCGTGAAGTCATTGCCGCTTGCGAGGGATCCCTGGCTGCCGGAGCCACCCATATCACCGTCAAAGATGCCCATGATTCTGGGCGTAATCTTATCCCTGACCGACTTCCCGAGGCGGTACACCTGATCCGTGGCTGGAGCGGGCACCCCTACTGCATGGTGCAGGAGTTGGATCGCAGTTACGATGCTTTGATCCTGATTGGCTACCATTCCCCTGCCGGATCCGGTGCCAACCCCCTCGCCCACACCTACACCACCGAAGTGAGCCAAATCCGACTGAATGGCCAACGCATTGCCGAGTTCCATTTGGTCAGCTTCACCGCCGCCTACGAAGGAATCCCGGTGGTTTTTCTGTCCGGAGATGCCGATCTGTGTGCCGCTGCCAAAGCCTATGATCCTAAAATTCAAACTGTAATCACCCACACAGGGATTGGCCAATCGGTGATTGCCCAGCATCCGCAGCGCGCTATACAAGCCATCCGACAAGGGGTAGAAGGATCCCTGAGGCAGTTAAAGGAGTATCAACCTCGCCCACTCCCGGCTCACTTTCTCCTGGAAGTGGACTACAAAGAGCCTACCCGCGCCTATCGCAAGTCTTTTTATCCCGGTTGCCAGTTGGTTTCGGATTCTACGGTTCATCTGGAGGTTGCCGATTGGTTCGAGGTGTTGCGGGCCCTGGAGTTCATCGTGCTGAGCTAGCCAGGGAGGCGTCGGTTAGCAACTGTTTGGCGGCCTCTTTCAAACGGTTCTCTGAGAGGTCGGGCAGCTCAATCCGAGTGCAGATGCGATTAAAATCTCGCTGCAACCCATACTGATAGGTGGGATCGTAGTGCTGCTCCAGCAGCTCCTGCACAAATAAGGGCCAATCTTTGTTCTCGATCAGCTCAAACCACCGTTGCAAACGGGCTTTCCCGTAGCGCGGTTTTAAGGGCAGCAGTTTCTGTTTTAACACCTGCGGATGCTCGATCCAGTGGGGATAGTGGGCGATCAACCCCGCCACTCGCTCGGCCATGGGTAGGCGTACCTCCACACAATCGGCCTCGGTGAGGGCTTGCCAAAGGGTGGGTGGGAGATGGAGCTGGCCTACCTTGGCACTTTCCGATTCCACCCACACCAACCGGGTGGGATCCCAGCCCAAAAAGGCTTGCAGCAGCTGGCTCTCAAACCCCTTTTGACTGGGTTGTGGCAACTGCCACTCTGCCCCCAGTAGGGATCCCCGATGACGGGCCAACCCCTCTAAGTCCAGTACCTGTGCCCCCTGCACCCGCATTTGATGGAGTAACTGCGTTTTGCCGCTCCCCGTTGCTCCAGACAAAACCCGGTAAGTAAACAGTTGCGGTAGGGTCTGAAGCTGCCTGCGCACCCAAGCTCGGTAGGTCTTGTATCCTCCTTCCACCACCGTGACCAGCCAGCCCACCTGGGACAACACCAGGGCTAAACTGCCGGAGCGCTGCCCCCCACGCCAGCAGTAGATCAAGGGGCGATAGTCAGGGTCTTTCTCGGCAAAATGAGTTTGTAAGTGGCGGCTGATGTTCTGAGCCACCAGGCTAGCCCCCCGTTTGCGGGCCGTGAAGGGATCCACCTGCTTATAGAGCGTTCCCACCTCCGCCCGTTCCGCATCCTCCAAAACCGGCAGATTAATCGCCCCCGGCCAATGATCCTCCGCAAACTCCGCCGGAGAGCGCACATCGATGATTTCGCTATAGCTGTGGAACCAAGGTTCTGCCGTGAATTGAATCGGGGGAGACACAAGCCCAGAGATAAAAATGGCAAACTTTGTTTTATCTTGGCAGGTCTTGGGACTTGGCCAGGGATCCTTGCTCCAGATTCAAGATTCACCTTGCGAGAAGGATTGGGCAACCCTAGAGTAATATCACCCCAATTTGCGACCAGATGATCCATTCTTTCGCCAGAGGTGCCATGGGATCCTACGTTGCGGCAGAACCCTACCCTTATCCTTACAATGGCGACCTACGGCCCGACAATACCGCCCTGATCGTCATCGATATGCAGACGGATTTCTGCGGCGTTGGCGGCTATGTGGACAAAATGGGCTACGACCTCTCCCTCACCCGTGCCCCAATCGAGCCGATTCGTCGAGTTTTGGCGGTGATGCGGGACAAGGGCTTTTTGATTTTGCATACCCGCGAAGGTCATCGTCCCGATCTCTCAGATCTGCCGGAAAACAAACGCTGGCGCAGTCAACGCATTGGGGCAGGCATCGGGGATCCCGGCCCATGTGGGCGCATTTTGATCCGAGGGGAGCCAGGCTGGGAGATCATCCCCGAATTGGCACCCCTTCCAGGAGAGGTAATCATCGACAAACCCGGCAAGGGATCTTTCTACGCCACCGATTTGGACTTGATCCTGAAGCGCAAAGGCATCCAAAACCTAATCCTGACGGGTATTACCACCGATGTGTGTGTCCACACCACCATGCGGGATGCCAACGACCGTGGTTATGAATGTTTGTTGCTGTCCGATTGCACAGGTGCCACAGACTACGGAAATTATCTCGCGGCTCTGAAAATGATACAGATGCAAGGCGGTGTTTTCGGAGCAGTCGCCAGTTCTGCGGCTTTGCTCGAGATACTCAAGGGAGTTGAGGGGTGAAGCTCAAGGTTGTTCTGGAGCCCAGTAAAAATCCTCAAGCAAGCCCTGCTTGATTTAGACCATTGATTTAGACCATTTTTTAGAGCTCCTCAAATTCAATTCATGTACCGTCCTTGTCACCCACCAGATAATCCCCTCAGGAGATCTTTCCATCCATGACCACCACCGCCCGATCCCAAGTCTCCACGACCCAAGAAGCCCCTCCAGAACTGGAAGCCGTCAACATTACCAAACGATTTGGATCCCTGGTGGCTCTAGACCACGTTTCCATGAAGCTAAGGCCGGGATCCTTCCATGCCCTTCTGGGAGAAAATGGAGCCGGTAAAAGCACCTTGGTTAAGTGCATCATGGGCTTTTATCATGCCGACTCTGGGGATATTTGTATTGGCAAACGAGCCCGTGCCATCAACAGTCCACGCGATGCCTACCACTACGGCATTGGCATGGTATACCAACATTTCACCTCTGTACCTGCCATGACCGTGGCGGAAAACTTAGTGTTGGCCCGTCCTGATCTACCGCTGGTAATCAACTGGAAAGAGGAGCAAGAAAAGTTGGCTGCCTTCATGGAAACAGCTCCGTTTCAGGTGAACTTACGGGCCTCTATTTCCGATTTGGCAGCAGGAGAAAAACAAAAAGTAGAAATTCTCAAGCAACTTTATTTGAATACCAAAATCCTGATTTTGGATGAGCCGACTTCTGTTCTCACCCCCGAGGAAGCCGACGAAGTCTTGGGCCTTGTACGTCGTTCGGTGGAAGCTGGAGAATTGAGCGTCTTGCTGATTACCCACAAATTTCGGGAGGTGAATGCCTTTGCCGATGAGGTGACGGTGTTGCGGCGTGGAAAATTGGCCGGCCACGGTGAGGTGAAGGATCTGTCTACAGCAGAGATGGCTGAGATGATGCTGGGCCAGCAACGGGTGCAGGTGCAACTGGAAAAAGCCCTAGGCGAAACGGGATCCCCCCTCCTGCAAATTGAAGGGATCCATGCCGATAAAGACAATGGCTTGCCCGCTGTACGGGGGGTAACCTTAACAGTTCATGGCGGTGAGATCGTCGGGATCGCAGGGGTTTCCGGCAATGGCCAACGGGAATTGATGGAGGTTCTGGCGGGGCAGCGGATGGCCACGGGGGGTCAAATCAAGGTGAATGGACAACTGTATACGGCAACCCGGGCAGAAATGGTGCGTCACCGAGTTTGCTGCCTGCCGGAGGAACCTTTGAGAAATGCCTCAATCCCCAATATGAGCGTTGGGGAAAACCTGGCTCTGCGCTGTTACGACCGGGATCCGATGGCGAAAGGCTGGATGTTGATCTGGCAAGAAATTTGGCGCTCTGCCCGGGCCTTGATCGGGCAATTTAAGGTGAAAACACCTACCGCCCAGACCCCGATTGGCAACTTGTCGGGTGGCAATGTGCAGCGGGCGGTTCTGGCTCGGGAATTATCCGGGGATCCGCAAATTTTGATTGCTGCGAACCCTTGTTTTGGCCTAGATTTTGCGGCAGTAGACTACATTCATTCCCAAATTGTGGATGCCCGCAACCGGGGGGTTGCCGTTTTGCTGATGAGCGAAGATCTGGATGAACTGCTGAAACTTTCCGATCGCTTGGTGGTGATGGCGGGAGGTCAATTCGTCTACGAAAGTCCCATCGGCAGTGCGGATCTCAAGGAGATTGGCCACAAGATGGGCGGTCACTAGCGGTAGAAGAAGGGAGTGCCTTGATCAAATCTAGTCTAGATCAATCAAACCAGGTCAAATCTAGATCAACTAGATCAAAATGTCGGGGGATGTCTTTCGGGTACTCCTTTCCAGTCAATCCTAAACCGAGAGGTGAGAACGGACTTTTTCTTCGTCCATCTGGCTGGTAAAGCCTTCCATAATCAAGGCTCCGTTTTCTACTAGATAAAAATAATCGGCTAGGCTCTGGGCAAACTCGAAATACTGTTCTACTAACAGTACCGCAACCCCCCGCTCTTGTTTAATGCGGGTGATTGCTTCTTCGATCTCGATAATGATAGAGGGCTGGATCCCTTCTGTGGGCTCATCCAAAAGTAGCAGCTTCGGATCCGCTACCAAGGCCCTGGCAATGGCCAGTTGCTGCTGTTGTCCACCGCTTAAATCTCCTCCGAGTCGCTTGAGAAAAGAACGCAGAATTGGGAACAACTCATAAATAAACTCCGGGACAACTCTTGCTTTGTGGGGAGCAGCCTCTAGACCTACCAAGAGATTTTCCTCTACAGTTAAACGGGGAAAGATTTCTCGCCCCTGAGGCACGTAGCCAATCCCGGCACAGGCCCGTAGGTTAGGGGGATAGTGGGCGATGGGATCCCCATTGAAAGTGATGCTGCCCGTACAGTCTTTCAGAAGCCCCATTAGGGCTTTTAGGGTGGTGGTTTTACCCATGCCATTACGACCGAGAAGGCAAACCGCTTGGCCGGGAAAAATCTTGAAGGAGAGATCCTTTACAATTAAGCTTTGCCCATAGTAGACCTTCAGATTGGAAACCTCTAGTAGAGGTCTAGAGCTATTCTGGGACATGTTTCGAGTCGCGGTGGCTTCTTCTGTATTCATTTGCCTTGCTTCCATAATAGGGTTAATCAGAAATTGATATTTATCCTTTGGCTTTGTGGGATCCGAGATAAACCTCGATGACCCGTGGGTCGTTCTTTACATCCTCAAAACTGCCCTCACACAACAGCGCCCCTTGATGCAGCACAGTCACTTTCCGAGCAATTTGCCGGACAAACACCATATCATGCTCGATGACCACAATTGTGTGATCTTGGGCTAGAGATTGGATCAGTTCTCCTGTGGCCTCTGTTTCTTTATCCGTCATCCCAGCTACACATTCATCCAGCAGCAGCAAATCGGGATCCTGAGCAATCACCATGCCAATTTCTAGCCATTGTTTTTCCCCGTGAGAGAGCAAACCTGCCGGGATCCGATCTTTGTGGGTGAGGCCAATCGTTTCTAGTAAGGCATCAATTTTATCCCTTAAAGCTCGCTTGCCAAGTAAAGTGGAGAACACCCCTTTATTGGGGTTAAAAGACAATTCCAAATTCTGACGTGGGCTGAGATTTTGATAGACCCGTGGAGTTTGAAACTTGCGACCGATCCCAAAGATCGAGATTTGATATTCCTTGAGCTTGATCAGATCCTTCCCCTTAAATAGGACACGCCCCTTAGTAGGTTTGACCTTGCCTGTCAAGACATCCAAGAAGGTAGTTTTACCCGCTCCATTCGGGCCGATCACCACCCGCAATTCCCCTTCATCTAGCGAAAATTTCAGGCCATTCAGGGCCTTAAAGCCATCGAAACTGACGGTGAGATCCTGAATTTGTAGAATTTGTCGAGTGGCAGGAGGGGCTTCAGTTAACATGAGTACCTACATCCAAAGTTAGGGGTTAAACATTCATTTTCAACGAACTCAATAAGTCAGCGACAGTGGTTGACTAAGGGATCCCTTGTAACACTGGTAATGGGTCGGATCCCTGTAGACTTTTGGGCAACCGATCCGGATAAAAGGCCACCACTGATCGATCCGGCGGATCGATCCGCCAGACCAACTGTCCTCCTTGCTCTAAAGAAAACAAGATCTTGCGAATCACCAAGCCAGAGTTCTGGTCAGGAGAGAGAATCTCAATTATCCAACCCGGTGGGACTAACACATCATCCGTTACTTCTCCAGCACTATTGAAATCAATATGTTCCCAAGTTAAAATAACTACATCTGATACAATCGAACGCCCTGCAAATGGACAGCGGAGTTCGGGAAAAGCATAAGCAATCTTTTCTGGCTTGGTTAACTGATGGATCCCAGAGGCAATCTCAAACTGAAGAATACTATGCTGGCGCTTAGGCATGGGTTTCTGATAAATTTGCCCATCGAAAAACTCCAGTGCTGGTTTCTCCTCCGGCAACTTCAGGAAGTCCTCCAGAGAAGAAGGTGCGGTGAGGGTGGTTGCCATCGTTATCGGCCCCATAACTCGGATCCCTTCTACCTTAAACTGTCCATTTAAGCTGGGAAGGTATTGGCTAAGCGCCTACGCCAAAGTTGGAAGGTGACCCACAGTTGTTTGCCCTGGGTGCGCACCCAACCCACCAGCCCATCCGGCAGCACCAGCACCACCAGTAGGAATAAGCCCCCCTGGAAGAAGAGCCAAATTTCCGGGAAACTCTCACTCAGAAGGCTCTTGGCGAAATTGACCAACACCGCTCCGATTACCGCACCTACCAAGCTAGCCCGGCCCCCCACCGCTACCCAAATTACCATCTCAATAGAAAAAGGAATGGACATGGCATTGGGGGAAATGATCCCAGTCTGCAACGTAAATAGAGCTCCGGCAATTCCTGCCAAACCCGCAGACACGGCGAAGACCAACACCTTAAATCCGGTTGGGTTATAACCCGAAAAGCGCACCCGCGGTTCATCATCCCGAATCGCCACCAGGATCCGTCCAAACAGGCCACTGGTGAGCCAACGGCAGAGTAAATAGGCTAAGGCCACAAACAAAATGGTTGTCACGTAGACTGCAAAGCGCATCTCAGAAGAGTTAACACTAATTCCAAACAAAGTTCTAAAGTCTGTCAGTCCATTGGTGCCGTTGATCAGCCTTTGCTGCCCATTGAAGAAATTAAAGAAAATGATTGTTGTGGCCTGCGTCAGGATGGAAAAATAAACTCCCCGGATCCGATTCCTGACCACCAAATATCCCAGAGCTGCCGCCACTAAAGCCGGAATCACAAAAATGGCAATAGCCGTAAAGGGAAAAGAATAAAAGGGCCGCCAAAACCAGGGCAATTCTGTCACCCCGTATAAGCTAAAAAACTCCGGGATCCGGCCATCGGGCAGCTGCAAATTCAGGTGCATGCCTAGGGCATAACCCCCCAAGGCGAAAAACACCCCATGCCCTAGGCTGAGCATGCCCGTATAGCCCCAGATGAGGTCGATCCCTAAAGCGACAATGCTGAGAGCCAGAAAGCGGCCCAACAAGTTGAGACGGAAACTGGACAACATGGCCGGGGCCAGAAAAATCAGGGCCAGTACCACCCCGATCAAGATCGCCGCTTCCAGGAAGAGCTTCTGGCGTGGAGAGAAATCCCGTTCTTGGGCGGGGATCACCATCACTTCAGAATCAGAGGGGTGAAGCACTTTCATAGGCTCGAAGGGGTAGAGGATGGAAGATCTGACCAAAAAGATTCGCTCAATACCGTTTGCAGAGTCAGATCTATAGGCAACTGTTCAGGGATCCTTTGGTCAGGGTATTCGAATTGAACAGTCTCCCGAGCCTCCTGCAAGAGTTCCGGCAGGCTTTCCAGAAGCAGACGATTCAAACTGGGAGAATCTTTGAGGTTACGCTGCATTTGCCGCCGTTGCTCACGGATAGTTAATTCCCAACTGCGGTAGTTTTCGGGTTGAGGCAGATAGCACCGTTTGAGCAGGTGTTGTAGAAGAATTTCTGCCCGATTGAGGATCTCTCGCTTTTCAGAGCGGCCCAAGCTCTCTACCTCGTCAATCAGATTCTCCAGATCCAGGTGATCGAAATCCCGATTTTTGAGATGTTCCACCGTGTTCAGGATCCAAAGGTAGAAATCCTGGTCGTAGAGACTAGTAGACTGGGCTGATTCCAAGGTTTCTGCCATGGGATCCCTCGCAATACTTCTACCTCATCCTAGGCATCCACCGTTCGGCCCTTCTCTGGGAAAAGACCGCGGGGGCGCACCTGCAAAAAGGCCACGATTAGGGCAAAGACCATCACCTTGGCCATGCTGGTGGTGGCAAAAAAGTTGAGGGTATCGGTCAAAATGGGCACTCCTGGAAAGATCAAGGCCAAGGTGCCGGAACCGATCAAAAAGTTGGCAATGCCAATCCCCAAGGCGGCAACAATGCTGCCCAAAAGCTTGCCCACTCCTCCCACCACCACCACCATAAAGGTATCCACGATGTAGTTTTGGCCGGTATTGGGCCCTACAGATCCCAGCAAGCTAACCGCTACCCCCGCCACCCCTGCCAAGCCGGAGCCGATGGCAAAGGTGAGGGCATCTACAGTTCGGGTCGGGATCCCGACGCAGGCGCTCATGGCCCGATTTTGGGTGACCGCCCGGATCCGCAGTCCCCAGCGGGTGCGCTGCAGAAAAATGTACAGACCGATGATGCAGAGAATAGTGAGGCTAATGATGAATAGGCGAGTATTGGGCAGAAAGAGATTGCCCACCGGGATCCCACCCCGCAGCCAACGGGGAGCGGTCACGTCTTTGTTCTGAGCCCCAAACCAGGGTTGGGTAACCGCCAGGGCATAGGTTTGCGCCAGCACCCGCCCGCCCACAGTTACAATCGCCGTGGAAAGCACCAGCAACAGGGTGAGTACCCAGCCTTTGATTCGCGGCCAATCCACCCGTTTGGCCAGCAACCACCAGCCCCCAAAGAACAGCAAACCAAACACTCCCAGCCGCAAAGCCAGTACCCAATTGACGCTGCGCACAAACTGCTGCAACATCAGGCTCACCCCCCAAGTGGCCAGTAGGGTTTCCAGCGGACGACCGTACAAGAAGCGGATCACCCCCCGTTCTAGTCCCCACCCCACCAAAGCTGTCACCAAAAAAGCCGCGATCAAGGCTGGAAAAATGTAGAACTCCCGCCAGGGATCCCCCAGTTGTCGGAAGCCATTTTGCACCAGAAAGGTGGTGTAGGCCCCCAACATCATCAGCTCCCCATGGGCCATGTTGATTACCCCCATGAGGCCGAAGACAATCGCCAGACCCAAAGCCGCAATCAGCAGCACAGTGCCGATACTGATGCCATTAAACAGACTGTCGAAGAGCAGGGTCATAAGCTGGGGATCCTCATCCGAATGAATCTCAGGAAGCCTTATGGTAAGAAAGCTAAACACCTTCTCAGAACACTAAGGCGGGATCCCCCCTGGCTCCAGACCTGACCAAGGGATCCCGACATCCATCTGCTAAGATTACACCCGATAGCGACCACCCTTGGCCGGATCTGACCAGTCACAGGCGTAGCCCTTGGTTTCCGCCACAAACTGGTTCCAAGGCACCGGATCCACTGCATCCGTAGCCGAGATTACCTCAAACAAGCCGTCGGAACGCACCTCCCCGATCCGCACATACTTGGTCAGGTGGTGGTTGGTGTTCATGGTTACCAATCCTTCTGGGGCATCGAAGGTCTGGCCGTAGGCAGCTTGCCGCACCGCATCGATCTCCACGGTTCCGGCTTTCTCCACCGCTTGCTTCCAGAGGTAAACCATGATGTAAGCGGCTTCCATCGGATCGTTGGTGACGCGGTTTTGGCCGTATTCTGCCCGGAAGGCATCCACAAACTTTTTGTTAGCCGGGGTATCCACCGTCATGAAGTAGTTCCAGGCGGCGTAGTGCCCTTCCAGAAATTCGGGGCCGATGGCCTGCACTTCTTCTTCAGCAATGCTGACGGACATGGAAGGATACCGATCTGGCCCCAGGCCCGCCCCTTGCAACTGGGTGAAGAAGGCCACGTTGCTGTCGCCGTTCAAGCTGTTGTAAATGACTCCACCATTGGGGAGGGCGGCCCGAATCTTGCTGATAATCGGGGTTACTTCCGTGTTGCCCAGGGGGAGGTAGTCTTCTCCCACCACGGTGCCGCCCAGAGCTTCCAGTTGCGCTTTGATGATGGTGTTGGCAGTGCGGGGGAACACATAGTCGGATCCCACGAGGAAGAACTCTTTGCCTTTGTTATTGAGCAGCCATTCTACCGAAGGCTCGATCTGCTGGTTGGGAGCAGCGCCAGTGTAGAAAATGTTTTTAGAGCATTCCTGCCCTTCATACTGCACCGGATACCAAAGCTGATGCTGCTTGGATTCAAACACCGGCAACACGGCTTTCCGGCTGGCGGAAGTCCAGCACCCGAACACCGTGGCCACCTGGTCAGAGTCGATCAACTTAGTCGCTTTTTCGGCAAAGGTGGGCCAATCAGAGGCCCCATCCTCCACAATCGCCTCAATTTGTTTCCCCAGCACCCCGCCGGCGGCGTTGATCTCTTTAATGGCTAGCCGCTCCGCATCTACCACACTAGTTTCCGAAATTGCCATGGTGCCGCTGAGGGAGTGCAGGATCCCGACTTTGATGGTTTCCCCTTGAGCATAGGCAGGTAGAGAACGCTTGACCCAAAGATGCGGCCCTAGAGCTACCCCAGCTCCAGCTAGGGCACCCATTTTGATGAGCTGGCGACGATTAAGAGAATGAGCCATATTTTAGTCTCCGAGATGAAGCGGGTTCAAATTTTCAAGGATTGTCATCGTTCTGGGCAGTTCGGCCTAGTCCTAATTCTGGACATCTGGCAGCGCTACAAGATTTGCCGCCGAGTCAACTCACCCCATAAAGTCGAAAGGCGCAAGGTTCCATACGGCAGGCAACGGAAGTGGCGTTTATCACTATTGGCCGAAGCTCGTATTATCAAACCCATTTAGTCAAGAGCGAATCGTATCTTAGAATACTTTTCTGCCGATACAGATCCAACTATCCCCGGCTCCCTTGCCTCGCGAGTAACACGGGAAGGCTAACCCATCCGTATTTTTATGGATTTAATTATTCCTTAAGAATTCTTAAGAAGTTTCTCGCCAAAAGGGATCCCTCTTCTGGCACTGGAAGGGGAAGCTCTCAGTGCTCTGGAAATCCTAACGGGGCAGGAACATGGTCAATCCAACCGGCACAGGTATAGTTCTGTTAGATAATTCTAGATAATTCCTAGATAATTCTGAATAGCCGGTGAATATAGATTGAATTTGAATGTAGATCTTTAACTTTCTTCAGGGGTTGGGTTGTAAAGCACCACATTCTCTTGCTCATTGGGATCGTTGCGAGCCACCAGTGCGTAGGCTGGCTCATCGGGATCCAAATTGAAGGGTTGGTGGGGCACTCCAGGCGGAATAAAAATAAAATCTCCCGCTTCGTTAATCACCGATTGTCGCAATCCAGGGCCATAACGAGTTTCCACCCGACCTTTGAGCAGATAAATGGCTGTCTCGTAGTCGCGGTGAAAATGGGGTTCTGCCGTACCGCCGGGCGGGATCACCACCCGGTTCATGGAAATGCCCTTGGCACCCGCCGTGGCTTGAGAGATTCCCACAAAGTAGGGCAACTTTTGCAGGGTTAGGGTTTCTGCTGCCGGTCGCACCGTGACAATGCCTGCCCCCTCGGGATCCAAACGGGTTGAGGGATCCTCAGAAACCTCATGAGCAAGAGAAGTCATGGCTGGCCTACCTTTTGTCTCGGGTTATCTCAAGGCATCGAACTGGCTCTGATCCTAGCAATCTCAGCCGGCAATCTCACCCTCATAGGGATCCCCCGACTAGGGACGGATAATTGCCCTCGTCACTGCTAAGTTCAGGAGTGATACTGGGAATAGACGATAGGTTTAGCTCTGTCCGAGCCGATCCTGTATCGAGTGTCGAAATTGGGATCCTTGGCGAATTTGGGCTACAAGCGGAGGTCAAGAGTGGCTGCACAAACAGCACAAACATTGGTGATGGATGCGGTGGAACAGCTGGGCCTACGGGTCACTCTGGGAGATATCGCCTCTAGTACGGGCTTGGCTTTACACGATGCCAAGCAAGAGCTGCTCAATCTAGCCCAAAAGGCAGAAGGGCATTTACAAGTTTCCGACCAGGGGGAGATTGCTTACGTTTTCCCACGGGGGTTTCGCAGCATTCTCAGCCGTAAAGAACAACAGGATCGGGCTGCTGCCCTGCGCCGCAAACTCTGGGGGGGCTTTCTCTACGGGTTACGGGTTTCCTTCGGCATCATGTTGGTGGTGTCGATTGTCTTGATCATCCTGGCGTTGATCGCGCTGCAGATGGCGGCTAGCCGTGGGGAGGGCAACAACAACCGGAATCGCTCTCGGGGCGGGCTGGGTTTTTACTACTTTCCCAATCTTTGGATTGGCAACCCCTTTTGGCGGCCCTACCCCTACTACGGCTACAGGGGCTATTCAGGACAGGCGCGTCCTAGCCAGCAGCCTCAGGAAAAATCGGAGCTGAATTTTCTAGAGGCGGTTTATAGCTTTTTGTTTGGGGATGGGGATCCCAATGCCGATTTGGAAGAAAAACGCTATGCCCTGATTGGCCAAGTGATTCGGGCCAACGGCGGAGTGATTGCAGCGGAGCAGGTGTTGCCCTATCTGGATGTGGAGCCGGGATCCGCTGCGCTGGAATACGAAGACTACATGCTGCCGATTTTGGTCAAGTTTGATGGTCAACCGGAGGTGAGCGACGAGGGGGATATTGTTTATCGTTTCCCTGAGTTGCAGGTGGTGGCGGCAGACCGTCAATCTAACCAGATCCCAGGGGTTTTATCAGAACAACGCTGGGTCTTTAGCCGTGCCACATCAGGCCAACTGACTCTGGCGGGTGGCTTGGGGGTTCTCAATTTCTTCCTGGCAGCCATTCTCTACGGCGCTCGAGGCGAGGTGGCTGCTGCCGCTGGGAGCAACACCTTTCTGGCGTTTATTTATCCGTTGATCGGGTTTCTGTTTCTCTACGGCACTCTCTTTTTGGCAGTGCCCACGATCCGTTGGTTTACCTTGCAGGTCCGCAATCAGCAGGTGGAGCGGCGCAATCGCATCCGGCAGTTGTGGCAGGAGAAGTGGAAGAATCCCACTGAAGCGCTGCAGCGTAAGCTCGATTTTGCCCGTCACTTCAGCCGTCAAGAGGTGGTGCGAGAGTCCGATACCATTTACTCCACCGATCGGGATTTGATCGAGCAGCGGGATTATCGCCTAGATCAGCCGGAGTTCCGTCAGCTTTTGGAATCGCAAGCTCTGGAGGAGCACCCAGAGACAAAACAAGTGCGCAAACGCCGCCTATAACAGTGGCCTGACCATGAGCTAGAGCATTTGGGAGCTAGAGCATTTGGGGTGGCCGGACGTGGTGGAATTGGCATTTCCTTCCTCTGAAAATCCTGATAATTCCTCCGTAGCTGAGCAACGGGATCCCGGACAAAGTTGGGTTCGTTTGGGGATCGATGTGGGGGGTACCTTTACAGACTTGGTGCTGTTGCGGGATGGGCAAATTCGGACGGCGAAGGTGCTGTCTACTCCTAGTCCGGAATGGGGGGTGTTTACGGCCCTAGAAAAAATGGGCCCGGTTGACATCGATCTGTTTTGCCATGGTATGACGGTGGCCACCAACGCCCTCCTGGAGCGCAAGGGATCCCCGACGCTATTTTTAACCACGGAAGGTTTCCGGGATATCTTGGCCATTGCCCGACAAAACCGCCCCTCGCTTTACGATCTGACGCAGCCGAAGCCAGAGCCAGTGGTACTCCGTCACCATTGCCTGGAAGTGAAGGAGCGTTGTAGCGTTGCCGGGGTTTTGGAGGCGCTGACGGATGCAGAGATCGAGCGGGTGCTCCAGGTTGTGGCGGAGCGGATAGAACGGGATGGGATCCAATCCATTGGGGTGGGGTTTTTGTTTTCTTTCCTCTACCCGGAGCATGAGCAGCGGCTGGGAGCAGCCCTGAGAAAAACCTTCCCAAACCTGCACATTTCTTTGTCCTGTGAGGTGGCACCGGAGTTCCGGGAATACGAACGGTTGAGTACCACTGCTATCGATGCCTACCTCAGCCCCGCTCTGGCGGGTTATCTGCACCAGTTGGCGCAGGGATGTGAGAAGAGAGGGATCCCGCAGCCGCTGATTATGCAGTCTTCCGGCGGGGTCACCTCGATTGCGCAGGCGGCGGCCCATGCTTCGGTGGCGTTGCTCTCGGGGCCAGCCGGTGGAGTGTATGGTGGGGCTTATCTGGGCCAGCTGAGCGGCTATGCGGATTTGCTCAGCTTCGATATGGGGGGAACCAGCACGGATGTGGCCCTGATCCAGAAGGGGATCCCGCAGGTGAGCCCTGCGGCGGTGGTATGTGGGTTGCCCGTACAACAGCCGCAAATTGACCTGCATACCGTCAGTGCGGGGGGTGGATCCCTGGCCCAGTTGCTCCCTGGCGGGGGGCTGCAGGTGGGGCCCGAAAGTGCCGGATCCCACCCGGGGCCGGCCTGCTACGGGCGGGGAGGAACAGCCCCGACCGTCACAGATGCCAATCTCTGGTTGGGCTATTTGCCGGATCGGGGGTGCTTGGGGGAGTCGGTGCAGCTGCGGCGGGATTTGGCAGAACAGGCCCTTCGCACCGTGGCGGATCCCTTGGGGTTGAGTGTGCAAGAGGTGGCGGTAGGCATTCGTACCTTGGCCAATGGACAAATGGTGCGGGCTTTGCGGGTGATCAGCGTAGAGCGGGGCCTGGATCCGGTGGATTTTTCCCTGTTGGCCTTTGGCGGGGCGGGGCCGATGCATGCCTGTGCCCTGGCAGAAGAACTGGGTATTGGCAGGATCTTGATCCCGGCGGCCTGTGGGGTGCTCTCGGCCCTGGGGATGGCCTTGGCAGATCTGCGGCGCGACTATCGGCGGGCGATACTGCAACCACTCCGGCAGCTCGGCGCAGAGGGATCCCACCTCTCCCACTGGGCGGCCCCCCTGATTCTTCAGGCCCAAGTGGATTTTCAGCAGCCAGCGCTGCACTTCAGTCTGGACTTGCGTTATCGCGGACAATCCTTTGAGTTGGGGATCCCGGTGCAGCTGTCGGATCCGATCGAGCACATTGAGCAGCAATTTCATGCCATCCACCAACAGCGCTATGGCTGGCAAGATCCGGCTCAACAGGTGGAGGTGATCCAGTTGCGTTTGCGTGCCGTGCAAGCTCTGCCCAAGGTGCCCTTGGTTGCCCCCAACCCTTTGCCAGGCGATCCATCCGAGCCAGCGGGACTTAGTCCACTCCGGGGCCAACGGCTGGCTTGGTTTGAGAGAACCTTCCAGACGGTGCCTGTCTACGCTCGGCTGCGCATGGGGGTAGGGTTTCAACTGCAGGGGCCAGCGATTGTGGAATTGCCGGAAGCCACGGCGGTGATCGAAGCGGGTTGGCAGGGACAGGTGGATGAAGTGGGGACGCTGATCCTGGGTCGTCGCTAATTAACTTTCCCATCCGCGGGCGGGGATTCTTTGCCTGTCTGACGAGTCCTGTCTGACGAGCAGAATCAAACAGGGCTACTTTAAGGGTGTTGGGGGTAGATTTGGGGCGTGCCAATATTGCTGTTACCAACACTCTAGACAGGCGAGAAGAACTCGCTTAGGGGGTTGGGGTGGCCGTCGGGCTAGCTGTCGGAGAAGGACTGACTGTAGGACTGGGGCTCGGACTCGGAGAAGGCGACACCGAAGGAAAGGGATTAGGGGTGCCGGTGCTGGTCGGTGTTGGCGAAGGAGAAGCACTCGGGGCTGGCAACACCATCAGGGGGGCTTTGGCAGAAGCAATTTTGCCCTGGGTATCGGCCACCATAGCCGTGACTTCGTAGACTCCCGTCGGAACGGAGGTGGGAATGGTGATAGGAATGGTGCCGATGCAGGTTTTACTATTGGCCTCACACCCGACGGTAGCTGCGGTGAAATCGAACGTCAGGGTGAGGGGGGGTTGTCTCACCTCGACCCGGAAGCTGATCCCTGTGCCCAAACCGGCAGGAGTCGTAACTGCTACGAGTACATTAAAGGGCACCGTCTGTCGAGCATCCGTCAGGGCAACGAGGGCAATCGAGGGCGCCTCTGCCGAGCCGGTTGTGGTGGGGGAGGGACTGGGGGAAGGAGAGGGGCTGAATGTAGGGGACGGCGTGGGTGCTAGCGAGGGCATTGGGGTCGGTAGAGGGTTGGGAGTCAGGATCGGTGTGGGTGTTGGAGCCACGGCTGGTATGGGTGTGATGGTGACTGTGGGTTGTTCACGGGCATCTTCTTGGCAGGCTAAGAGTGACAACGGCGCGAGAGCGGCTACACTGACTTTAATCAAAGAGATGGCCAACGCTTTACGCGGGCAGAGTTGCAAAGGCTGGAGTTTCATAAGCTCTGGCTCCTCACAGTTTGGGGGTTCTATTGCGCTGCGGATTTGGGCTCGATTTAGCTCAAATAGATTCAAATAGAAAATTTCCTGCTTTGTGGAAAGGACAAGCAGGCCGATTTGATTGGCTGCTAACACTATAGATAGAGCACCAGTTTTTTGCAAACACCACCGGTGGTATTTGCCTTGCCTGATCTATTCCTTTTCCGGTAAGGGCTCCTTTTGGGGTGGCCCAAGAGTATCTCTGTTGTCGTTTTGGTTGTTTAGGGATCCCATTCAGGTAGGTCTTCGGCTCCACTCCTGACGTGCCAAGTTCGGGCCAAGTTAGACTGTTAGTCGCCGCACCAACGAGGGGATCCATGGCAGCAAGGGCAGGAGCAGAACTATCTCCCCATGGGAGAGCGCAAGGGCAGCCCGCTGAACTTTGGAATGCTAAGGAAGGGCCGAAAGAAGCTTGTGGGGTGTTTGGCACCCTAGCCCCAGGGGAAAATGTGGCCAAGCTGGCTTATTTTGGTTTGTTCGCTCTGCAGCATCGTGGCCAGGAATCGGCTGGGATCGCTACTTTTGAAGGGGAATTTTGCCGGGTTCACAAGGCGATGGGCTTGGTTTCCCAGGTGTTCGATGAATTGAATCTAGCCCAGTTGACGGGGGAGTTGGTGGTCGGCCATACCCGCTATTCCACCACCGGATCCAGTCGCGTGGCCAATGCTCAGCCGGTGATCGTCGAGACCCGTTTGGGGCCGTTGGCTTTGGCCCACAATGGCAACTTGGTGAATGCCGAGCAACTACGGCAAGAACTGGAGGCTGGCGATCGGCATTTGGTCAGCAGCACCGACTCTGAATGTATTGCCCAGGCCATTGCCCAGGCCGTTAACCAAGGGCAAGACTGGATTGGGGCTACCCGCCAAGCTTTGCAGCGATGCCGGGGTGCCTTCAGCCTGGTGATCGGTACCCCGGAAGGGTTGATCGGGGCACGGGATCCCCATGGGGTGCGTCCGTTGGTGTTGGGTCTGTTGAGCAATAACCCCGCCCTCGACGACCTGTTGCAACGAGAAATCATTTGTAGCGATGGCACCCTCAGCCACCCAGAAGCGGAGCCGCTGCACTACGTTCTGGCCTCCGAAACCTGTGCTCTGGATATTATCGGGGCTGACTATCTGCGGCAGGTGGAGCCGGGGGAACTGGTGTGGATCACCCGACAGGGGCTGCAAGCACAACGCTGGGCGGAAGCGACTCCCAAACTTTGCATTTTTGAGATGATCTACTTTGCTCGCCCCGATAGCTGGATGCAGGAGGAAAGCCTCTATTCCTATCGGGTGCGCCTAGGGGAACAACTGGCCAAAGAAGCTCCTGCACAGGTGGACTGGGTGATGTCGGTTCCCGATTCCGGTACTCCGGCGGCGATTGGTTTTTCCCGTCAACTGGGGATCCCTTACACCGAAGGGTTGATCAAAAATCGGTATGTGGGGCGCACCTTCATTCAACCCACTCAATCGATGCGGGAGCGGGGCATCCGCATGAAACTCAACCCGTTAGACGATGTGTTGCAGGGTAAGCGTGTGGTGATCGTGGATGACTCGATTGTGCGGGGTACCACCAGCCAGAAAATCGTCAAGGCTTTGCGTCAGGCGGGTGCAACCGAGGTGCATATGCGCATTTCTAGCCCGCCGGTCACCCATCCTTGCTTCTACGGTATCGATACGGATACTCAAGATCAGTTAATTGCCGCCAACCATTCCCTAGAAGAAATTGCTCAAAAGATTGGTGTAGATTCTTTGGCTTATTTGAGTTGGGAAGGCATGCTGGCTGCTACCGGTAAAGATCCCAGTTCTTTTTGTTCCGCCTGCTTTACGGGCAACTATCCGATCCCGATTCCGGAAGGATTAAGACGCTCCAAGCTGGTGCTGGAACTGGCCGCCGCTGGCAAAGACCGTTAAGTTTAAGTAAGGACTCCGTCCCGCTGTCGCCATCGGGATCCCCGCTACTCCAGATAGGCACTTAATTCCTGTTCTAGGCTGGGTAGTTGCACCTCCCCCCGTTCTAGTTCTTGCAGATCTTGCAGTTGGTTACGCAGGCGGGCAATTCGTTCCTGTAAACATTCCTTGATTCCTTTGGCCCCCAAGTTGACACAGCTACGGCAGGCTTCCCCGTAGATTTGGCCGCGATCGTTGTAGACCACCGCCAATAAGACTTGATGCCCCTGCTTCTGGACAGGGTTGGCCCAGCCGCCACAAATAATGCAAGGCACTCGGCCATTGCCGCCGTAAATGCTGCGCTCCCAGACGATCCTCACGCTTAGCCTCGATCGGTACTTTTCGCCCACCAGCATACGAACCGAAGCCAAGCCTCTGCCACCCCGAAGCAAAACTTGGCCTCCGGATCCCGCCCGTCAGCTACCCCCGGATGGGGATCGATCCATGGTGCGGTAGGTGAGGCTAGCAGCCACTTCTAGGGCTTTGGCAGCATCCCGAAAATAAAACCCCAGCTCCTCATCCTTTTCGGTGCGATTGGGTTTGTCGAACTTGGCCTTGGACTGCACATTGCAATACATGGCTAACCCCACCAGGATTTCCGATAGGCCATGCTGGTTGATCAAATGTTCCACGTCGGTGAGCAGGCTTTTGATCAGGGCATCGGCTACGGGTTCTGGCAGGCTGTCCAGATTCATCGGCTTTCCTCATGACAACAGATGTGAACATGGGGATCCCCACCTAGGGATCCCACCTTGATTTGATTCTCCTGCATCTTTGCGGTGTCCAGTCTGTTTTGTGCTTAGGTCTTGTGCCAGTGTCGCAGCCAACCGAATAGACCCGGATACCGAATGGAGCGCTCACGGGCCAACTGTTCCAGATGGCGGGCGTGGTCTTGGGATCCCGGATGGCGCAACCGGTTCAAATGGATCAAATAGGCGTAGCGCCGCATGCGTTCCCGCAACTGAGCAGGGGATCCGGCAAAACACTGAGGGCAGAGTGGGCCAACATCCAACTGGGCATCGCTCAACAGATGGGGAACTCGTTTCTTCCCCTGAAAGCGTTGCCCGCAGGTGGCACAGTGGCAGAGTGCTGTTGGGGTGTCAAGCCGTCGCCATCGGATGTTCATGACTCCTCTATCCTCCTAGAGGCGGTAATGCTGCCGGATATGCTGGGCCAAGGCTTGGGGGGTGGCGCTGATCTCCAATTGTAGAGTGGCTGGATCTTGAGGGGCTTCTAGGGCGGCCAACTGGCTAGCCAAGAGGCTGGGGTTCATAAAAGGGTGCTGCCGCTGCCGCAAACGGGCCTCGATTTGCTCGGGGCTGCCGTATAGATAGACCCAGCCCATCGTTTCTGGATCCTTGTGGCTCACCCCTCTTCGTAGAAGCTGGCGGTAGTGCTCCTTCAAGGCGGAACAGGCCAACACTGTCGGGCGATTTTCCTGGATTTGGGTTTGGATCAGGTCTCCCAAATGGAGTAACCAGCTTTGCCGATCGGCATCGGTTAAAGGGATCCCTTGCCGCATTTTTTCAATGTTTTCCGGTGTATGAAAGTCATCGGCATCGACGAAGACCCAGTCCAAATCCTGTGCCAACAGGGATCCAACGGTGGTTTTCCCAGAACCGGAGACGCCGCTGATCACGAGAATTTGTATGGACACAAGCTACTCAGGATTGGCCTTGCTCAGCGCTAGCTCTACCCCTTTCACCCCGGTTTTTTCCCCCAGTAGGATCTTGGCTTGTAGGGGTTCTCCTTCCCCGCGGGCACGGAAATTCGTGCGCAAAACCTCGTGGCCGAGATCTTGGTTAATCTGTGCAATCGTGGCCACCAGTTGTTCGTAGTCAGCCTGGGGGATCTGCGTCAGGGTGTAGGCGCGGGTGGTGGTGGGGCGCATCATTTCTATCTTCTCGGCAGGCAACATGCTGAGCAAGGCTTTCAGGATCAGCTCTGCAAATGGCCCAGACAAGCTGACTTCCGTTCCCCCAAACGCAAGCGTGTGACGGCGGGGATCCACCCGCACTAGCTCTGCCATGCTCACCCCTGAGTTACTGCTAGATTGCTGAAATGGCTGCTCTATCCTAACGAGTTTTATAACGAGTTTTATGTCGAGGGGATCCCTTAAACAATCAGCTTACGCAAAAACGGAAGTACCGCCTCCTGCACCTTTTCTGGCCAGTCGTGCTGCGGGTAATGGCCCACTTGCTCTAGCTTTACCACCTGCGCTTTCGGGATCCGTTGGCACAAGGCCGTGACCAGCTCGAACGGCAACCAGCGATCCTGCATTCCCCAAGCGATCAAGGTGGGGCGTTCCCAGGCTGAGAATCCCGCCTCCAACTCCCGCATCACCTGCGGCAGACTGAGGTTTTGCACCGTTGCCAAGAGGGCGCGTCCACTGGCGGAAGTGGTTAAAAAAGGGCGCCGATACACGTCCAGATCTTTGTCTTTCACCTGGTAAATGCCGCCGGTTTCCAGGGTGCGATCCACCAACAGCGGATCCTGGGTGAGCATATCCCCCACTAACGGGATCCCGAAGGCCCGAATCGACCAGGGTAACTTGGCCCCCTGGCCAATTGGGGTATTGAGAATAATCAGACGTTCGATCCGCTCTGGGTTTTTTAGGGCGTACTGTAGCCCGACGGAGCCGAGAAAGCCCTGTACCACCAACGAGAAGCGCTCTAGGGCTTGAGCTTCTATCCACTCTGCTAGGGCCTTCTGTAAGGTTTGCGGGCGGTAGTCGAACTGCCAGCGTTCCGGTTTGGCGGAAAACCCTGAGCCAATCCAATCGGGGGCCAAGGCGCGAAACCCCTGTTCTCCCAAGGCTTTCAAAAGGGGCAACCAGCCGTAGCTTTGAGAGACTAGCCCGTGTAGCAGCAGTACCGGCGGTGGATGACGCTCCGCTCCCTGCGCAGCACGATCGTTGCCCCGGTTAGGATCCACCGAGCGAAAGAACCAGTCCAGCTCCCCTACTTGGATGCGTTGCTCCCGAATCTCCACTGTGTTTGTGCCCCCCATCACAGTGGTTTGAGCTTACCGTGTTTGAGGGGATCCGAGGGCAGAAAAAGCCAATCCAACCGCTGGAGCAGGTCGTACTTTAGAAGGAGAAGGGAGCAAGAGAAGGGAACACCCGCCGGGATCCCGACCCGTTTGTCAAAGCACTGTCACAAGGTTAGATCACCAACCCATGAATACAATGTTACTAGGATTGGCTTTAGGCCTAGGGATGCTTGGGTTGGGGGGTATTCCTCTACAGGCCCAGCCCCTGACCCGTGCGCAGGTAATCGAAATTCCAGAAGCGCCGGTGTTTTGGGCGCAACCCCCTGTCCCCGAAGCTGCCGCCACGGTGGGCACTCAGGTGCAAACAGGAGGCTATCTGCGTACCCAACGTCCTGGCAAAGCTCAGGTGCGGCTCCACGATGGGGTCATGTTTCGCCTGGGGGGAGATGCCCTTTTGGAGATTACGGATGGCGATTTGAACTTGCAACAGGGCCAGATCATCGCCTGGGCCGATCCGGGTACGCCGGGATCCCGGCGCCGCATTCAAACCCCCCTAGCCACTGCGGCTATCCGGAGCTCGACGGTCTTTATCGAACAGATGGAAACGGGATCCCGAATTTTCAGTTGGGCGGGGGAAGTAGAAATTTACCCAGCTGAGGGAGGGGATCCCGTCATCTTAGCGGCGGGGGAAGAACTGGTGCTCAAACCCGATATGACCCAGTTGCCCACCCCCCAAAAAATGTCCCGTGCCGACCTGGAGGCGCGCTTTGCCCAGAGCGACCTGCTCAACGGGTTTGAGTCGGCAATGAGCACTCTGGATACCATTCGGGAAGAGTTGCTATCTCCGTAGGATCGAGATCCGGCTTATGCGCTTCCCTAACTTGAATCGAGCTGGGATCAGCCTGCTGTTGGGGATCACCAGTGGGCTCCTCTGGGGCGGCGTGTACAGTTGGGCCAGTCGGGATGCTGAGGGTGCCCATCTTCTGCTGTGGGCGGATGCTAACCTGTATGGCCAATTTTTTCTCTGGCGGGGGCCCCAGGAGCCGCATCCAGACGTGGTGATCTTGGCGATTGACGAAACCTCCCAGAATTTAGCAGATCTGTTTACCGTCGAAGAGCTGGAAGCGCACCCAACCCTCTCCCAAATGACCCGCTCCCCCTGGCCCCGTGCGGTCTTTGCTGCCGTTCTGGAACAACTGGGATCCGCAGGTGCTAGGAGGGTGGCCTTTGACGTGATTTTCGACCAGGCCAGTGTCTATGGTCCGGAAGATGATCGGATCTTTGCCGAGGTGATTGGCCAGTATGCCCAGCAGACCCTTTTTGCCGTCAGCCGTTCGGAAGAGGTGCAGATCCTGCCGGGGGGATCCCGCAGTGTGCGGGTGGATCTCACCCCCCTTTGGCCAGACTATGCTGCCCAGAATCCTCGTCTGGGGCTGGTCAATTTCCCCCTCAGTTCCAATCGCCAGGTTTTGACCTTGCCGGGGGCGATGGATCTGGATGCGGAACGGTTGCCTTTTGCCATGGCGGCCATAGACCCAGCGACTCCGCGAGAAGCTTTGGGCATCAACTACCGTGGCCCGCAAGGCACTTACCCGACTTTTCCCCTTTGGTACCTGTTCGAACCCAGCTTCTGGCAGTTCAATTTGGCCAATGGCGCGGTGTTTCAGGACAAGATTGTGCTGATCGGGGATACCACCCAACTGGGGCAGGATCTGTGGAATACTCCCTGGGATTCCCTCATGCCGGGGGTAGAGATTCATGCCAATGCGGTGGGCACGTTGCTGGCGGGAAACGGAATCCGTCCTTTGCCTTGGGGTTGGGGATCCCTGTTGATCCTGGTTTCAGGGGTGGGGATGGGCCTGAGCCTGGGGTTTTGCCGGGGGGTTTTGCCCAAAATGGGCCTGACCTTCGCCTGGGGGGGGTTAGGGTTGGCGGGCGCCTATGGGGCGTTTTTGCTGGGGTGGAACTTGCCGGTAACCGGGCTGTTGGCGGCGGGATCCCTAGCAGGACTGGCGGATACGACTCTACAGGGGGTAGAGGAGCGGCGCAACCGTCTGCGCTTGGGGCGCATTTTGCAACGGCGGGTGGCCCCGGCAGTCTTGGCGGAAATTTTGCGGCAGCCGGAGTCGTTTGCCGAAACGTTGGGTGGACAACTGCGCTCGGTGGCGATTTTGTTCTCGGACATTCGCGGCTTTACCCCGTTGGCGGCGGGCATGGCAGCCACGAACCTGGTAGCGCTGCTGAACCGCTACTTTGCCGCGATGGTGGAGCCAATTCTGGCCGAACAGGGCACCATCGACAAGTTCATCGGCGATGCAATCATGGCGGAGTTTGGTACCCCCCTATTTCGGGATGCGGCCACAGAAGCCTTAGCGGCGGTGCGGGCGGCATTGGGGATGCGGCAGGCTCTTGAGCAATTGCGAGCCGAACTGCAACAGGAGGGCTATCCCCTCTTTCACCACGGCATCGGCATCCATTTCGGGGAGGTGGTGGCGGGCAATTTGGGATCCCCCCAACGGCTGGAATACACCGTGATCGGGGATGCAGTGAATGTGGCGGCGCGCCTCGAAAGTCTGACCCAATCCTTGGGCCGGGATATCCTCATCTCCGAGGCCGTTTACCAACTGGTGCGCGATCGGGTGCAGGTGGAAGATTTGGGATCCCATGTCCTGAAGGGGAAAGCAGAACCGCTCCATCTCTACGCTGTCCAAGGACTGCTGCGACCATCCGACGCCTCTGGATACAAACCTGGATACAAATCGAATGGGGTAGGCTAGGAGCCGAGACACGGAACCCCAAAGCGGAAGGGTTCGATTTCAGAAGCGATGTCACAACTTTACGATTGCGTGATCGTCGGTGCGGGTCCTGCTGGGGGATCTGCTGCCTATCATCTGGCCAAGCGGGGGCGCTCAGTGCTGGTGTTAGAAAAGGATCCCTTGCCCCGCTACAAGCCCTGTGGGGGTGGGGTTTCTCCGATGGTGGCGGCCTGGTTTGATTTCGACTTTAGCCCTGCCATTTCCCTGACGATCCGGCAAATTCGCTATACCTGGCGTAGCGGGGATCCGGTGGTGGCGGATTTGGAGCTTAAGGATCCCGTTTGGATGGTGCGGCGGGATGTATTTGACCATTACCTCATGCAGCAGGCACAAGGGCAGGGGGCTACCCTCCAGGCAGAATGTGCTGTTTCCGGCATTGAATGGCAAAGTGATCGCTGGCAAGTGATGACGGCCTCTGGCCCCGTTTGGGGAAAGTATTTGGTTGGCGCAGATGGGGCAAAAGGCTCCATGGCCAAGTGGTTAGGCTTTCAGGAACGGCAACGACGACTGGCTGCTGCCCTAGAAGCAGAGGTTCCCGTTTCGCAGCCGCAAACCGCCGCTGCCCATTTCGACTTTGGTGCTGTTAGTAATGGCTACATCTGGAACTTCCCCAAAGCGGATGGCTACTCGATTGGGGCTGGCACTTTTCGAGGTGGAGAAAAACAAAACCTGCGGCAGATCGCGGCAGACTATGCCCAAACCTTTGGGGTGGACTTGAACTCGGTTAAGCAATTTGGCCACCCGATTTGTCTTTGGGATGAAGATCAGCCGCTACACACCCAAAATGCCCTCTTGGCCGGGGATGCCGCCTGTGTGATCGATCCCTTCACTGCCGAAGGGATTCGCCCCTCTCTGCTCACCGGCCTGTTGGCGGCCCAGGCGATCGACTCTGCCTTGACTGGAAATAGGGATGCATTGGCCAACTATTCAGCCCAAGTGCAACAGGAATGGGGCTCGGAAATGCGCTGGGCCAAACGAATTGCAGCGCTGTTCTATCGCTTTCCGGGGTTGGGCTATAAAGTGGGGGTCAAACGACCGGGAGCCACTCGGCGTATGGGGCAAATCTTGGCGGGAGAATTGCGCTACAGCGATGTGGCCGGATCCGCCATTCGCAAATTAAGTGGTGGCATGCTTTCTTAAGGTTTAGCTCAACTGACAGGCTTCGGGAGATGGGCAGAGTCATTAAAACGCTTGCTAATCAACAGACAATTGCGGCCATCCGCTTGGCGAGTGTAGCTGAGGCGGCTGGTCAGGGCTTTCATCAGTAAAATGCCGCGTCCCCCTTCTGAGTCTGTGTCCAGCTCTGCTGGCAATTGTTGGGCAAATACCTCTAGGTCAAATTCCTGCCCCTGATCCCAGATGCGCAACTCCAACCATTGCGGCGCTAATACCAGCTCAATATCGATCGGCGTGCTTTCCGGTAGGGCCTGGTGGGCATGGCGAACGACGTTGGTAAACCCTTCTGCAAGCACCAACTGACATTCCATCCAAATGGGATCCGGGATGCCCGAATTGCGAAAGGCTTCAAACCACGTCAAAACTTGGCCGAGAGCATCCAAAGTGGTGCTGACTCTCAGCGGGAAAGCCTGTCCATCACTGGCAGGGATCCCTAATGTGTTCAAAGTCGAACTCCAGCCTTCAGGGTGAGACTTGCCTGCATCAACCGTACATCGATCAACCTGATCAATATTTTAAGGTTCTGGCCGGGTTTGTCATCCGCAGAGGTTCAAGGGGCGATGATCAAATCCACACGGCGGTTCTGCTGTCGTCCAGCTTCTGTATCGTTATCGGCCACCGGGGCGGTGGGGCCGAAGCCAGAGGTGGTCCAACTGATGCGATTGTCTTCGGGTAGCAACTTGATTAAGTAATCTTTGACGGCATTGGCACGGCGCAAAGACAGAGCCAAGTTGTAATTCAAGGAGCCAATGTTGTCGGTGTGGCCATTCACTTGAATACGGGCTTCTGGCATCGACTCCAAAGATTCTGCCACCTGGGCCAAAAGGGAGGCCGCCTCAGGGCGAATTTCTGCTTTATCAAAATCAAACATCAAATCCCCCGGCAGGCTGATGGTCTGGGTTCCCACCTGAAACGATGTGGGGGTGGGAGTTGCCGTGGGGGTCGGGGTGGGTTGGGGCAGAGTGCTGTCCGCATCCGCTTCTCCAGTTGCAATTTCGGCAGTAGTAGAAGACTCCGTCACCCGTTCTGGTTCCCCTGCTTGGGAACGTAACCGCTGCAGGCGCGATTCCAGTTCTTCAATCCGCATCAACAACTGAATGACCTGCTGGCGCATTTCCCGAATTTCAGCTTCGATATCGGTAAAGCTCTCGCGGTCTGCCGGATCAACCACCGGAGGGTTGGCCTGGGGTTGGGGTGGAGAGAGGGTGGCCAGGATCTGGGGGGTCGGCAAAGTCGGTTCAGGGGGAGAAAAGCCTGGATCTGGCTGTGTCTGGGTTTGAGCTTGCTGAGGCAGTACCATCCCGGCGAGGATCCCGCTGCTGAGCAAAAGGATCCCACTGAGTAGGTTGAGTGAAAAGTGGAGTGAAGAAGTGGAGTGCTGGCGGGGTGTGCGCGACATCGATGGCGAACCTCCGGCTGAGTGGACAGACTTGGGGTAGGAATTTTACCCAATCCTAGCCAGAGGCCGGATCTTGCCAAGGGGATTGTCAGTCGGTCTGGCTACCACTTCCCGCTAGGAGTTAATCAAAGAGTTAATCAAAACTAATGCGGCCTCGATAGCGCCCAATGATGGTCAACCCGTGGGCGGGATTCGCCAAATCAACCGTAAAGGGTGGAAAGCGGGGATTATCGCTGATCACTTTGACCTGGGATCCGGGCAGGCGCTGCAGCCGTTTGACCAGTAAATCCCCATCCATTTGAAAAACGTAAATACCTTCGCGGCTGTTGTCTTCCCCCTCCAGCCGTTCCACGAAGATCAAATCCCCATCTTCCAAGGTGGGAGACATGCTATCCCCCTGCACCCGAATCAGGCTGAGCTCAGCGGGGTTTCCCTTCAGGCGTGCCCGCAACCAGCTGCGTTCAAACCCGATCACCGATTCGATGGATTCTTCGCGCACCAGTACTCCCGTCCCGGCGGAAGCGGTCACATCGATAAAAGGCACATAGATGTACTCCGTTTCCGCGTCGGCAGTCTGCACCTGCGGGGATCCCTCGCCGGTGATTAACCAACTGAGGTTTACTCCGCCCACTTGGGCGATTTGCAGGGCTTTGTCAATGCTGGGGACGGATCCCTTCAAGTAGCTGCGTAGGGCAGTATCACTAATTCCGGCCCGGCGACCAAAAGCATAGATGGCCTCAGTGCCGATCACCTGTCGCAAGCGGGCTGCAAACGTGGAGCTAGAAGGAGAGTGCATCGGGTTCAACACTACAGGTTGTGGAAAGCAGAACTCTCCCCCACTATATCTTGACTACCCAGCGATTTGTGGGTAGCCTAAGTCTAGAGCTTAACTAAATTTAGTGAATTTTCTGCTGAAGTCAATTGTTTTTGGTGAGTCTTACCAGTTTGTGTTGTTGAGGAGTGGATATGCAATCAAAATCGGGTCGCCCATCTTTGGCTCTGCTGCCATCGCAACGGGAAGGTTGGCTGCAGCGCTACCTACGCTTTTTGCGGGGGGATTCGCCTGTTGTGCAAGCGGTTTCTGGTCAACCTGTCCCTCAGGTTAAAAAGGACTCTCGCCCTTTGCAGGTGGTGCCTTCAGCAAACTCCGATCGAACCCATCAAGAGCCCCTTTCCCTTCAGCTTTGGCGGGAAGGCCGCAAAGTCGAGCGTATTTTTGCCCAAAATCGCATTCAGCGGGCAGCCAAACGTCGGGATCTACGCCCATCCAGCTCCATCACCCCGTGGGGATCCTGATAGGATTTAGGGTGCGTCCATGCTTCAGGATTTTCCCTGTCCCACATATCCCACTCTCTATGACTTCCTCCGATTTCAAACGCTGGCTAGATAATCTCCTGATTGCCATCGTTTTTCTGGTATTTGCCGGGTTCATTGGGTTTGTCTTTTCGGTAACAGGGGCATTTGTCGGGATCCCGCTGGGCTACAAACTTTGGATGCGGCTCTGGTTGCCTTTGTTTCAACCCGCTCTGGGGATCCTGATGGCTGGGGCTTTGCTGATCGGGGTTTGGGGTTGGTGGGAAAAGCGTCGTCAGGGATCCGAAAAAATCGATTAGTTACACCAGTAACTCCCCTGCTCAGCCCAAGTGGATCCCATTTGTGGGGTTTACCCTTTGGCAAGACCCTATCCAGAGCAATCGTGATCATTACCAGAATTGAAGATCTGCAGGCACAGGAGAGCTACAGACTGGCTCTATACTGGAAACGTATCTAAATGTTGAGCAACCCGGGCGGTCTAGCGTTGTGTTTGTTCTACCCAACTACGAGTATTTGCTGGTTTTTCTGCTCCTGTGCTCTCTGCTGCCAATTTTGGCTCTGACGGCATCTGCCTTTTTGGCTCCGAAGCGACGGGGCGCTTTGCGGCGCAGCACCTATGAGTCAGGTATGGAACCGGTGGGGCAAGCCTGGATTCAGTTCAACATTCGTTATTACATGTTTGCCCTGGTTTTCGTCATTTTTGATGTGGAGACGGTGTTTCTCTATCCCTGGGCGGTGGCGTTTCATCGCTTGGGGCTGTTGGCCTTTGTGGAGGCCCTGATTTTTATCGCCATCCTTGTGGTGGGCCTTGTGTACGCTTGGAGAAAAGGAGCACTGGAATGGTCATGACCTCTCAGAAGCCTCAGGTATTGTTTCCGGGGGCAGCCCCGGAGGTGACCTCCGACCTTTCTAACAATGTCGTTCTCACCACCGTGAACGACCTCTATAACTGGGCCAAAATGTCCAGTCTCTGGCCACTGCTATACGGCACGGCCTGCTGCTTCATTGAGTTTGCGGCTATGCTCGGATCCCGGTTTGACTTCGACCGGTTTGGCCTTTTGCCCCGTTCTTCCCCCCGCACGGCAGACTTGATCGTGACAGCGGGCACCGTAACCATGAAGATGGCTCCCGCTTTGGTCAAGCTCTACCAGCAAATGCCCGAACCCAAGTATGTGATCGCCATGGGAGCCTGCACCATTACCGGTGGCATGTTTAGCTCCGATTCCTACAGTGCCGTGCGTGGTGTGGACAAGCTGATCCCGGTGGATGTGTACATTCCTGGCTGCCCGCCTCGCCCAGAAGCAATCATGGATGCCATTGTCAAGCTGCGCAAAAAGATTGCCACCGAAGATATGCGGGAGCGGGATCGCTTGCTGCAAACCCACCGTTACTACACCGTGAAGCATAACCTCAAGCCTGTACCCGAGATCATCACGGGCAAGTACCTGGAAAATGAGGCCCGTCAGGCTCCACCCCCGGAATTAGCTGCCGCGATTGGCTTGCTTGTACCCCCTGCGCTGCAGACTGCGGATCTGAAACAAGCGGAACAGCAATTCAAGGCTCTACGGGGAGGGATGTGAGATGGCGGAGGAGAATGAGGCTCAGGGACAGCAGGTGCCAGACTCTGGGCAAGACTCAGGTGCGGAGCAGCCAGTTTTGGTGGAGTGGGGCCCTGTCTCTCAGTTTTTGATGGATAACGGCTTCGATCATCAGTACCTAGATCGAGATGCAGCGGGGGTTGAGCTGTTGGAGGTGCCACGGGAGTTTCTCTTGCCGCTGTGTACCGCTCTGTATGCCTACGGCTTCAACTATTTGCAGTGCCAGTGTGGATATGATCTGGGGCCAGGGCAACCTTTGGTCAGCCTCTACCACCTGATCAAGCTCTCGGACGGAGCGGATCGCCCCCAGGAGGTGCGGGTACAGGTGAAGTTGCCGCGCCAGGATCCGCGGCTGCCCTCGGTGTACTGGATTTGGAAGTCGGCAGACTGGCAAGAACGAGAAACCTACGATATGTACGGCATCGTTTTTGAGGGACACCCCAACCTGAAGCGGATCCTGATGCCGGAAGACTGGGTGGGTTGGCCCTTGCGTAAAGACTATATCACTCCAGATTTTTACGAGCTCCAGGATGCTTACTAAATGCTTACTCAATGCCCACTAGGGGTTAGATTGGGGATTCCAGCGGTGTTGATCAGGATGTGCGGAAGATGTGGCCTATTATTCTGTTGGCGATCTACGGCGGTGGAGTTTGGTACTCGGCTCGCAAGGCGGATCGCATCTATTCCGGATCCCAAAGGTGGGTGGTCTCTGCCCTCTGGCCGGTGCTTTTGGCCTCGAACCAGCAGTTTCGCCAGAACCTTCGCCGCCCTTTGAACAAGTAATTTGAACAAGTTGGCTAAACCAAGTCATCTAAACAAGTGATCTAGAGTTCACTAAGTTAACCGAGTGGGATCCTTTCAACCTCTGGTGTCCACACAACGACAAGCCTCTCAGGAGTTGCAGCGGCTGATCGAGGGTCGCATTCGCCAGCGAGGGCGGGTGACTTTTGCCCAGTTCATGGAATGGGCTCTTTACGAGCCAGGATTGGGTTACTACGAGCAGGGATCCCCGATTGAGCCCGATTATCTGACTTCTCCCCACTTGGCACCCGATTTTGCCCAGTTGTTGGCGGAGCAAATGTTCCAGTTCTGGGAGATTTTGGGATCCCCGTCGGTTTTTGCTGTGATCGAGATGGGGGCGGGCAGTGGGCGGTTGGCGGAAGATTGGCTCACCTATGTGCAGACTGCGCACCCCCCATTTTGGCAAGCCCTGGAATATCGGATCTTGGAGCGTTCCGCCACCCTGCGGCGGTTGCAACAGGAGCGGCTAGCGGCCTTCAGAGATAAGGTGAGTTGGTTGGATGGTGCTACGCACCTTGCGGAGCAAGATTGGGACGGGATCCCGGATCAGTCGGTGACGGGTTGTTTTTTTTCTAACGAGCTGGTAGATGCTTTTCCGGTGCACCGGGTGCAGGTGCAGGATGGGGCACTGCGAGAGATCTATGTCGCAGTGGGAGAAACGGGCTTCCGAGAGGTGCTGGGGGATCTCTCCAGTCCGGTATTGCAGGAGTATTTTGTGCGCCTAGGGATCCCGGTTGAAGGTTACCCGCAGGGCTACCAAACGGAGGTCAACCTGAGGGTGCTGGACTGGTTACACCTGCTATCCCGAAAATTGCGGCGGGGCTATGTGCTCACCCTAGACTACGGCCATACCGCTGATCGTTACTACAGCCCCCATCGGTCTCAGGGCACCCTCTTGGCCTACCGCCAGCACAGCAGCCACACGGATCCCTATGTGCAGGTGGGATCCCAAGACCTAACCGCCCATGTAGACTTCACCACCCTACAGCAGGTGGGGGAAACCTTGGGATTGCAGACGTTAGGATGGACTCGTCAAAGCAGCTTCCTGGTGTGTTTAGGCCTGACAGAACGCTTGTCGGCCCTCAGCCAAGCCGCCGAGACTGTGGATATAGGCCAAGTCTTGCAGCGGCGACAGGCTCTACACTCGCTGTTGGATCCGATGGGGTTGGGAGGCTTTGGGGTGTTGGTGCAAGCCAAAGGTCTGACGGACTCGGAGCGAATTCATCCTTTGCGGGGCTTTTGTGAGCCGGAGCGAATACTGTGAACCTGACCCTTTGGATTGGTCTAGTGGCAGCCACCCTGACCACCTCCAGTTTTTTCCCTCAAGCCTGGAAAACTTGGCGCAGCCAACGGGCGGATGATTTCTCCTGGAGCTATTTGCTCTTGTTTGGGGTCGGGATCCTGATGTGGGATCTGTATGGTCTGTTGCGTAGAGATACTGCTATCACCCTTGCCAATACAATGACCTTGGCTTTGGTCGGTGTGATCATCCTGACCAAATTTCGCTCCGAGCGCTGAGGGATCCAGATCCCTCTCACCACAAAAGAGCCCGTCTGTAAAGGTCGGGTCGGCTCCTATGGGATCCCTATCTTTCGCCTACAGTGGAATATTGGAATTCATAAAGTTAAGCCATGAAAGGTCTGTTTCCTGCCATCCCCACTGGTATCGGCTTTTCCTGGCGAAGAATTCCCAAAACCCTCAAGGGGATCCTGTTGATTCTGATCTCCGTTGGTTGTTTTGCCACGATGGATGCCTCAATCCGTCGCCTGTCGGGGGAGTTGCACCCGTTCGAGATCGCCTTTTTTCGTAATTTTTTCGGTTCATTGGCCCTGATGCCGCTGTTGTTGCGGGAGGGGTTGGGATCCCTGCGGACAGAACGGTTAGGGTTGTTTGCCCTGCGTGGCGTGCTAAATACGATCGCCATGCTGATGTTTTTCTGGGCTTTAAGTCGGATCCCTTTGGCGGAGGTGACGGCCCTGAGTTTTACAATTCCTTTGTTTGCCTCTCTGTTTGCCATCTGGCTGCTGCGAGAGCAGGTGTACCTGCAGCGCTGGGTGGCACTTGGCCTAGGCTTTGTGGGTATGGTTGTGTTGTTGCGACCAGGTTTTCAAGCAGTGACCTTGGGCTCGGCGGCGGCACTGGCGGCTTCTATTTTGTTGGCTTGGGTAACGGTGCTGATCAAGATCCTCTCGCGCACCGAATCGAGCATTACGATTACAGCCTACATGGGCTTATTTCAGGCGCCCTTATCGCTGTTGGCAGCGGTGTGGTTTTGGCAATGGCCGGGCTGGCAAGACTGGATCCCGTTATTGGCTATTGGCTGCCTGGGCACACTGGGGCAAGTGCTGATGATCCATGCCTTTGCCTATGCGGATGTCTCGACGCTTCTGCCTTTCCAGTTTTCGGCCTTGATCTGGGCAACTTTGTACGGCTTTTTCTGGTTCGGGGAATGGCCAGATCTGTGGACTTGGGTAGGCGGTGCCATTATTTTTGGCAGTTCTCTGGCCTTGGCCTATCGGGAATCTCGGTTGAAGGTAGGTGGTACCCTCAGTCCGTGAGGATCCTCGCAAAACTACGGTTGTTCATCCCTCCGTCCGGAGGATAGCTTGGCCGTGTGAATAGATTTGAAATTAATCAGTCAAAAATATGAGAATACTAAAAATAGTGGCGCTGCTACTTGCCATCATTTGCCTACATGCTTGCGGCTCTTCATCTTGGGTAACCCACAGCAGTCCAGGGATGAGGGGTGTTAAGGTGTCGGCTGCTGTACACCTTTCTGAGCAAGAGGCTCGCCCCTCAAGTTTTCGGGATCCGCGCTCGTCTTCTGTGGTCAATCAGCTGGATCAATTTATGAAAGTTACCTTGAGGTGTGATCCTATCTTCACTGGCACAGGTGTTAATCCGCCAGAGGTGGATGCAGTTACGGTGCAGTTTTCCATTTCCTCTCCAAGTGCTCCGCTGATCTCTTTTAATGCAACTGCTCGGGGTTTTGAGGAAAATGGAACTTACTTGAGTGATCAAGATTTGGTTTTCAATGATGGCGTGTCTGTTGGAGAAGAGCCGATTCCTGATCTTGCGATTACTTTTCCAGGAACCTTTCCCCCAAGTGTGACAAGAGTTTGCTTGGATGTGTTCGGTGTCAGGTTACAACCGTTCCCTTTTGGTAGTCCTAGGCTTTTCCCATTTTCGGTACAAGATCTCTGCACACCCCAAAATCTTGACTTGAACTTAGCTTGTAATACTTAGTCAAAAATTGTTCTTTTTTGAGTGGGTTTTTGTATTTTGCGGGTTTACCTCCTGGAGAGGCCTATAAAAGAAGGTTATGCCGCATGCCTGCGCTCAGCTGATGTCCGTGATCTTGGCGATCAGTTCGCCCAAGAATTCAAACTCCGAACGGCCAGATAGGTTCAGGACCTGACCCTTCTTTAGCTTGATTGGCGGGTAGACCGCAGGTCGTTCCTAGCCCCGCACTGTACCTTCAGGTCAGTGTCGGGATGAAAGCCGTGCTTGTTGAGTGTGGCAATGCTTACAGCAGGCTATGCCAACGATGCCGCACTCAACAAGCCCTACCCAACGAATCAGTCTGGGGCATCTTAGTTTTCGATGTACTTTTTCAAGACTGAAACTGTCACGCCCCCACAGGATGCGATGAAGTACGATTCATTCTAAAGAACATTCTTCCAATACACTTTATCAACTTCTTCCGGGAACTCACTGCAAATCTTACGACTGGTTAGAGACTTCAAATTACCGATGAACTTTGGAAGTTCTGTTTGTGGGAGGTACTGAAGCAACAAATGGATATGATTTTCTTTCCCATTGAACTCAATCAACTTGCACTGCCACTTTTGGCACAGGTCATTCATGAGTTCTCCCATGCGAGTCAGCATTTCCCCCGTCAGTACCTTACGTCTGTACTTGGTTGTTAACACCAAATGAGCTTTCAGGTCGGACATGGCTCTACCACTTGAAACAAAATCGTTGTGTATATCACTGTTTTTTGTTTATGCTACACTCAATCTATGAGAATTGCCTATCAATACAAGCTACTGCCATCCACTTTGCAACTTGTCACGATGAATCGTTGGCTTGATATGCTTCGGCAGCAGTACAACTGGATGCTGGCAGATTGGTTTGATTGGTGGGAAATGAATCGCTGTCTTGTCAATGCTTGCCCCCTGGTTTGCAACATCGCTGAACCCAGAGAAAAGCCTGAATACTACGGACAGAAACGCTCTCTGGTAAGGCTGAAGCGGGATAGACCCTGGTACAAAGAGATTCATTCTCAAGTGCTACAAGATATGGTGAAGCGGGTCAAACTCGCTTTTGCCCGTTACCTGAAAGGGGACTGCAACGGCAAAAGATCGGGCAAGCTTCGGTTTAAGGGTGTAAATCGGTATCGTTCGTTCACCTACCCTCAAGCTTCGATTGACTGGATTGATAGCAACAAAATCGAACTGCCCAAAATTGGAGCAGTGAAAGTCGTTTGGAATCGTCCATTACCTCCAGGGTTTGAGGTCAAAAGCGCAATTCTGAGTCGGAAAGCTGACGGCTGGTATATCACGCTGTCATTGCAGGATGATTCGGTTCCTGAACAAACGATTGACGTTGTCCCAAATTGGGATAACTCCATTGGCTTGGATATGGGGCTAGAGCATTTTGTGGCAGATTCAGAGGGTGAATTGATTGACTATCCTCGTTTCCTGAGGCAGGCAAAATCCAAGCTTGCCAAGTTGCAGCAAAAGTGTGATGCTCGCCCCAAAGGCAGCGTCGCCCGAAAGAAGCTGAGTCAAAGGATTGCACGACTGCATCAGAAAATTGCAAGACAGCGATATCAGTTTCACTGCGAGACGGCGAATCAGTTGCTTATCAAAGCTGATGTGGTCTTTGTTGAAGACTTTAACCTCAGCAATATGACGAAGCGGTGCAAACCAAAGCAGGACGAAAATGGAACGTTTCTACCCAATGGACAAGCGGCAAAAGCAGGACTGAACAAGTCTTTCGCTGATGCTGGAATCAGTCAGTTCGTGAACCAAATCCTACCTTTCAAAGCTGAAAAAGCTGGAAAGAGAAGGATTAAGGTTAATCCGACTGGCACAAGCCAGCATTGCTGTGTTTGCCTGAACCGTGTCCCGAAAGAGTTGTCGGACAGGTGGCACTCCTGCCCAGAATGCAAAGCAGAAATGCCACGCGATACAAATTCTGGGGTGCTGATCAAAAAAGTGGGGTTGGGACTCGCCTCACTCAAAAAAGCTCAAAGGGCTACGGCTCGGAAAGAAGCCCGCGCTCTATGCGTTGGCACAAGCCTGCCCTAGGCACAGCATGAGCGTCGGGAGTAGTTCACTCCATTTGGAAGATCATCGGCAACGAACGCACGGAACCTGATGGAAGCGACAGCCAGATTTCCTGTGGTTTCAAAGGCCAGAATGTCCTGATGTCGCTCGGAGAACAGCAACAAGGACTGCTCCGCAAGTTCCTTGAATTCGGCGACCCCGCTCGTACTCGCATTCACGATGCCGCCGGAGATGTTTTTGAACTCAACATCGGGATGAAGCGTAAGAAGCATTTCAGCAGAATTCATCTACAGCCTCCAGGGTGTGCGACATAATGATTCAGCTCTCCTGCCGGCAGGGAGCTATGAATTCCTGAGAGCCTACATGCCCCGCCGGTCAAGTGTAGCGCCTGGTTCGGCTACTCGACGTTGTGACAGTATCCGCAATCCATCACCGGATCACGACCCTGCCCAGCGAGAGCCAACTGGGCGCGTCGGCGTCTTGGGTCTTGTTGGCAAACCGCACTGGCTTGCCCCCGGGCAACGGGTTCAGTACCCGAACGGCCAAGGTATAGGTGCCGGGCTTCGTCTCGGACACGTCCAGCGTGTCTGACCAGACCCGCGGCTTCTCCCCCGACAGGAGGCCCGACAGCTTGCCTGTGGCGCGGAACGTCTGCGGCGGCTTGCCGGAAGCCAGCAACCCCCATTCCGCCGTCCAGTCGTAATAGAAGGGTGCCACCCCACGGTTCTCCAACTCCAGATTGACTGCCAGCTTGCCATCCCGGGCATCGCCGACAGTGACCGTCGGGACATGGAACTCGTACCCCATTTTCCGCACCCCGTCTTCCGCCCGCCGGATTCGGTCGGCATGCTGCTTTTCGTTGAACATGCCGCTGTCCATTAGCCAGGTGACGTGCGTCTCCTGTACGCATCGGAGGAAGTTCTGAACCTGCTGATTCTCTGGCTTCTCGTCGAAGACCTGGCCCCACGCCTCTGGGCGGATCTCCCCACCGACGGGGTGTTTCTCCCACTTTACCTCGGCTTCCGGGCCGGCGGCTTTCAGCATGGTCAGATAGAACCACTCGTCGCCCTTCTTGCCAGTGTCGAGCGTTGCCCACGCGAATGAATCGTCGTGGTAGCCGAACCGGCGACCCGTGTTCGTCGCCATTCTGGGGTGTTCCTTGCCGACAGGATACCGCACCAGCACGGGCGTCACCTTGAATGCCGCCTCGTAGGCGTCCATCACTTCCGTTTGCACCGTTTTGCTGGCGAAGAGTTCGTCTCTCGGGTAAGTGTGCCACTCGCCCCAGGCCCCAAGCAAGCCGGCGGTGATGAACCCGACCCGGGGGTCGCCGTCGTACTTTTTGCCTAGCGCCGCGATGAAGCCCCCCAACGAACGCCGGAGGTTCTTGTCCTCGTAGTCTGGAGTTTCCGTCCAGGTGTTGCCGGTGCGGTACTTGTGGACTTTCAGCCCGTCCTTGATGAGGAAGTTGGGGATCGCGCCGGTCTTGCCCGGATACTCCAGGTAGATGCGGAAGATCGCCTGGTGCCCGCGCGAACTGATATCGTCGAGTAGTTTCTCCAGCGACCACCAGTCGAACTCGTCATACCCTCTCGCTAGAGCCGAGTAAGGCAGGTAGTTGAACTCCAGACTGTGCGGGAACATAGTTCGTACGTCAGCTTGGTAGGGCACCAGCCCTTTGAGTGGGTTGTCCACCGGAGCCGGAGCGTACTCCAGCCGTCGAGATGCAAGGCCGTCGCCCGGCTCGACGATTAGAGCAATGACAATTAGAGCAATCAAGACCCCTAAACTCACGATGTTGGTCTCTCGGATCATCTCTCTGGCTCTCCGCCCTCCGACGTCTAACACACTGAGTTAAGCCGCGCCACGAAGTGGCCTCGGCTTGAACGACTTGTTGCTTAACAAATCGCTAGTCCTCAATGATGGCGAGGCCACGGCGCTTCAGATCTTCCAAAGATTCCAACATTTGCTGCAGTACATCAAGGGGATGACCTTGCCAGTCTTCGACCAACCCAACAATTCTTAGCGGATCAAACGTACGATAGGACTTTGTTGGATTTCCTGGGAACCTTTTGTTCGTAAGATTCGGGTCGTCCTCAAACGGCCCGGTTGGCTCGACGATGTATATGTAACCACGACCATTTAGGCGTGACAGCGCCATTGCAAGTTCCGCTCCCCAAATGGCAGGTTCCATCAAGGCTGAAAAGTAGATGTGTTTAAGGGCACGGCCATTCGTAAAGTGGGACGGGTGCCCGGTGGTTAACAAGTCGCCAATTGATAGATTGGCTTTGGTGCCATGATAGAATGATCCACGCACTTGCTGACAATTCTCATGTGACATGGGAATCCAATCATTCGACATTCGTAACCTCCATGGACGGGGAAACGAACTTTGCTGCCTAACGTTTCCATTATAGTGTGCCATCATTTAGCCAATGCTTCAACTGTTTGTTTGACCACTGATCTGACATTCTCTAAACAACAAGAGCCTTGGGGATTATTGACTTGACAGCCGCAACGTTTTGCTTTAATGTGAGTTATGATAATATCGACAGAATTGCTCTCCCCCAACTGGTTAAGCTCTTCACGAATACGTTGCCGACTCCAACCAAAACAGTAGCAAACAAAAGCATCATCATTCTCATTTTTTTGAAAAACAGATACTTTCAGATCAGCAGTTGTGAAGGTTTGTCCTTGCTCGGAAAAGTAAACAACTGGGCAATTGGGGCTTGGACAAAACCCGTAAGCAGTCGCTGGATTCAGTTGCTCTAGTGCAACTGGTACTAGTAAGCTTTTTAGAGTGATGAGTTGGACAGGTTTTCCTTTGGTACCGTCCTGCGGGCACAGACGCTGCCAAAGAGATCCACTCTCTTCATTAGATGAAGATGGACAACAAAATTCAGTCATTGTTATATTCCTCCACTTCTATAGCGACGATATGAAACAAATGTGATGATCAGCAGCACAACTAGGGCAGGCAGCAAAATGTAATCTAGGTAGCCAATCATAACTCCTAAACCAATTGCACTTATGGTTATAGCTACGACAGGTGTAAAGCAACATAGAGAAACTATGACTGTTCCTAATACACTCGCCCAAAACGTAACTTTGGACTTCATGGCAATTTGTCCTGAAAAACAATACAGTTTGCAGATTGTCCTTTTTCAGCAAAGTTGTTTTCGCAATGCTGAATTAGAGGTAATAATTCACTTTTCAACTTCTGCAATTGGGCGATCGCCTCTTCAATTTGGCTGACTTTGCTCACTAGTTTGGAATGAATCTCATGGCATGGGGGTGCTTCGCCATTCTGAAGTAATAAGACCTCTTTGATCTCATCAAGGGTCAAACCTAATGCTTTAGCACGAGTAATCAAGCCTAGCCGCTCTATGTCTGTCTTGTCGTACAAGCGGTAGCCTGATTCAGTTCTCCTGGGCTTTGGAATTAATCCAATGCGCTCATAGAAGTATAGAGTTTGCGGATTAAGTCCCAGTTTGTGAGAGACTTCGCTAACTTGCAGCATCCTAAATACTCCACCAATTTAGTTGCCTGGATGCTCCAAGGATAAACCTTAGCTCAGCGACCGCCGCTGGAAACGCCCGTTCGGCTGCAACAATCGCTGACAAATCACCTGAACCGCTCGCCTGCCCAGCGGGGCGGCGGTTCGCTGGAGCGCTCTGGTTAGGTGTCGACATCGTTATCACACTATCTCCTCGAACAACTCACGCCAACTCTCCAAATCGTCGTCATCGTGAATGTCCCAGACGCGCTTCGGCTCTGCTCCTGCCTGTGAAAATACATAACCGGTGTAGCCGTGATAGTGGCTGTATGCGTCGCTCTCGTAAGTCAGCACCTCTCCCGCCGTGAAAGCATCGCGCAATGACTTGAAGTCGTGGCGCACTCGGTAGCTACGACCGACCGAGAATGGCGAAACTCTCCAAGGTCGAATCTCCTGTGGCATACGCTGACACCTAATAAGTGGATCACCTTTCAAACTCAAAAGGCCGGGATCCCTTGCCATTCCGGTTGGGTATGGGCATGGGCTGCTTCGCCACAGGTGCGTGGTGTAGGGAAGATCTTGCCGGGATTGGCAATGTGCTCAGAGTCAAAAACCTGTCTTACCCATTGCATGGTTTCTAAATCGGTGGCAGTAAACATCTCTGGCATGTAACAACGTTTGTCGGCTCCAATGCCATGTTCGCCGGAAATGCTACCCCCCAACTTCACGCAGAGCTTGAGAATTTCTCCCCCCAATTTTTCTACTTGCTCCAGGGATCCCGGCACAGATTCATCGTAAAGAATCAGAGGATGGAGATTGCCATCTCCGGCGTGAAAAACATTGGCCACCGGATAGCCATACTCGCGGCTGAGGCGCTCAATTTCCGCCAAGATAAAAGAAAGCTGACTGCGGGGAATCACCCCATCCTGCACATAGTAATTGGGGCTAAGTTTACCCATAGCTGCAAAAGCGGCTTTACGACCCTTCCACACCCGCAAGCGTTCTTCAGGGTCAGAGGCGATTTGTACTTGGCGGGCCCCATTCTTGAAGCAGAGAGCCTTCACCTGTTGGCTGGCTTCTTCTACTTCCAACTGGAGACCATCCACTTCCACCAGCAAAATGGCTGCCGCATCCCGAGGGTAATAGCCCAAATTGACGACATCCTCGACAGCATTGATACTGAAATTATCCATAATCTCCATGCCGGCGGGGATAATACCGGCAGCAATGATGTCCGATACAGTGGAACCGGCGGCCTCGACACTGTCAAAATCCGCCAGCAGGACTTGAATTTGTTCTGGGGTTTTCACTAAGCGCAGGGTGATCTCGGTGGCCATGCCGAGGGTGCCTTCGGATCCCACGAACAGACCTACCCAGTCATAGCCGGGCATTTCCGGGATTTTGCCCCCCAGCTCAAGAATGTCTCCATCCGGCAGCACGACTTTCAGCCCAAGGATATGGTTGGCGGTCACCCCATATTTCAAACAATGAACACCCCCCGAATTTTCTGCCACATTGCCCCCAATCGAGCAGACCGATTGGCTAGAAGGATCCGGTGCATAGAAGTAGCCCTGAGCGGCGACAGCTTGTGTGATCCAGGTGTTGATCACCCCTGGCTGTACCACCATGTACCGGTTTTCTAGATCGATCTCCAGGATCCGCTTCATCAGGGTGGTGGCGATGACCACGCAGTTTTCAACTGGTAAGGCCCCTCCCGATAAACCAGTACCCGAGCCACGGGCGACAAACGGCACCCGATACTGATGACATCGCCTAATCACCGCTGAAACCTCTTCTGTGCTGCGGGGCAACACCACCAGGGCAGGCATCTGACGATAGCTAACCAGACCATCGCATTCGTACACCAGCAGCTCTTCCGGCTTGCTGATCACCCGCTCTGGATCCAATACCGTTTTCAGCTCGGCGATCAGCTTCAGCCAGTCGAAGGTAAGACCCGTTTGTAAAGGATGAGGAGCCTGGACAGACATGTAGAGTGGATGAGTGGGAGGGAGATATCGTCACTATAGTCTTGATAGAGTCTTGATAGAGTCTTGATAGAGTCTTGATAGTCTTGCCAGAGGTCGAGAAGAGAAGACGCTGTATTCTAGACATCAGGTCATCAGATCCTATCCAACTCGGTCAGCAGCTTGTGCCCCTGCAGACAGCCCTATAGATGGCTAATGGTGTGCAACTGCGAGTCCATCAATGAGTTTCTATGCAGCTTACCCCCTCCAGTACCGAGCAGATCCTCAATCAAGTCCGGCAACTTTACAATCACTATCCTTTTCCGCCGCAACCGATTGGCACCCTCCCCCCTCCGGGATGGAACTGGCGTTGGAGCTGGCCCCAAGCTCATGCCTTTTGTACGGGATCCCATCCTGGCAAACGGAAGGTTCGCATTCTCGATGCCGGCTGTGGCTCGGGAGTGGGGACGGAATATATCGCCCACCAAAATCCTAAGGCAGAAATTTGGGCTTTTGATCTGAGCAGCCAGGCTCTACAGATTGCCCAGGCCCGTTGTCAGGCGTCTCAAGCACCACCAGTACAGTTTCGAGAGCTGAATGTTTACGATATCGACCAGTTACCTGGTGAGTTTGACTTCATTAATTGTGTGGGCATGATTCACCATCTGCCGGATCCGGTGGCCGGGATCCAGGCACTGTCTAGCAAATTAGCTCCAGGCGGGATCCTGCATTTGTTTGTGTATGGAGAGCTAGGTCGCCACGAAATCCGCTTAATGCAAAAGGCGATCCGCCTGCTGGTGATGGGATCCGAACATCAACCTCTGGCTTCTGTGGAGCAGTTACAAAAGGGGCTTAAAACAGGACGCAGCCTGTTTCAGATTCTGCCGGAAACCAATCGCATTCAGCAGCAGGAGCGCAGCCGCTGGGCCACCGAAAATGTGGATGATGAGTGTTTTGCAGATATGTATCTGCACCCACAAGAAATCGACTACACCATCGAAACTCTGTTTGAGTTGATCCGGGCTTCTGGCTTGCAATTTTTGCGCTTCTCTAACCCAGAGTTTTGGCAACTGCAACGGGTGTTGGGCAAGGATGGATCTCTCTTGGCGCAAGCCTCGCAACTGCCGGAGCAGGAGCAGTACCGATTGATCGAACTGTTGGATCCTGTGGTGGCCCATTACGAGTTGTTTCTGGGCAAGCCACCCCTGCCACGACAGGATTGGCACTCTGCAGAGGCGATTCAGTCTGCCGTTGCCCACCTCAGCCCTTGCCTGGGTTTATGGCCATCCCAAAGCATTTTCAACTACGCCTACGAAGCCATTTCTCTAAGTGAGGCGGCCTTTGCCTTTTTGCAACAGGTGGACGGGATCCGCACCGTAGACCAAATTCAGGCATCCCTCACCTCTGCCCTCACTCGTGAACAATTGGAACAAATGCTGCACTGGCAAGTGCTGCTGCTCCAGCCCCAAGACCCGCTTCCCTGAGATGAATAAGGTGGTAGGATTTGCTCTTCCTGGCCTTCCTGCCTTATGCTAGAAGACTGTGACCTTTAGCTCCAGCCGTCAGCATTCTGCGGTTATTGTCATGCCCAAAATCAAAACCCGCAAGGGAGCAGCCAAGCGCTTTCGCCTCACTGGCAGCGGCAAATTTATGCGTCGCAAGGCCGGACACAACCATCTGTTCGAGCACAAAACCACCAACCGCAAACGCAAATTGGCGGGAGTGGCCCTTGTGGATGAACGGGATGCAGGCAATGTGCGCCTGATGTTACCCAATACCCACTAGGATTGCCGACTGCTAGAAGGGATCCCTGGGTCTGTTTGCCATTCAGCATCTAATTCAACGTCTATATTCGAGTACCGACCATGAGAGTGAAACGGGGCAACGTCGCCCGCAAACGCCGCAAGAAAATCCTGAAGCTAGCCAAAGGCTTTCGGGGAGCAGGTTCCAAGCTATTTCGCACCGCCAATCAGCAGGTGATGAAGGCTTTGCGCAGTGCCTATCGGGATCGTCGCCGCAAGAAGCGGGATTTTCGCCAGCTGTGGATTGCCCGTATCAATGCTGCCACCCGCGCTCAGGGCTTGCGCTACAACGAGTTCATCGATGGCCTGAAAAAGTCTGATATCCAGCTGAATCGAAAAATGTTGGCCCGCCTGGCCATGTTGGATCCGGAGGCGTTCACCCAGGTGATTGCCGAGGCAAGGCAGTCTCGAGCTTCTTAGTCAGAATGGGATCCCTGTCTGCTTTGGCTGGCTCTCTCGTGATGGGGGCGGTTTTGTGCTGCTTGAATGGGATCCCTGTGGCTGCTCGCCCTTGGGCAGAGATCATTGCCTCTGGACAAGTCCGTATTGCAGTGAAAGACAACCTGAAGCCGCTGGGGTTTCGGGATCCCCAAGGGGAGTTGCAGGGGTTTGAGATTGAGCTGGCCCAGGAGATTGGATCCCGGCTCTTGGGTTCTGAACAAGCTGTAGAGTTGATCCCGGTTTCTAACTTAGAACGGCTGGAGGCATTGATCGAAGACAGAGTGGATCTGGCCATTGCCCAGATTGGCATTACCCCAGATCGTGCCCGCCAGGTGGATTTCACCTCGGCTTACTACCAGGATGGCCCTAGCTTAGTGGTGGCTCGTTCCCTTCAGTGGACAAGGTGGTCTGATGTGCGGGGCGGTCGTGTTGCTGTTTTGCAGGGATCCAGCGCTATCCCTCACCTGAATCGCTCTTTGACAGGGGTGGAGTTGGTGGCAGTAGCTTCCTATGTCATGGGATCCGAATTGCTGCTGACAGGAGAAGTCCAGGCCTGGGCAGCGGATCGTTCGGTACTGGCGGGGTGGTTAGCGGAGCATCCTGAATATCAGTTTTTGGGATCCCCTTTGGCCACAGTCGAGTTGGGCATTGCCCTACCGAAAGGATTGGAGCGTGCGGAGCTGCGGCAACGGGTGCATCGGGAGCTGGAGGAATTGCGGGCTTCCGGTTGGTTGGCGGAGCGTGCTGAAGCTTGGGGTTTACCTTGATCTTTCCAGACAGATAACGACCCCAGTCAGCGGCTACTAACAACCTGAAACTCAGCACCATGGTGTTTGAGAGTCCGCCGCACTAGGCTTGTTAGCTGGATTCTGGACGAATAGATCTTTGCCACTGTCATTACTCATTACCGGTTACCTGCTAGGCACCACTAGGTAGCCAGTAAGCGCATCTGAACCAGTACACTATTGTCTTCGCGAAATCTAAATTGGAAGAAACGAAACTCTGCTGTTCCATTCGTTGGTGGACGCCCGCCAGAATCTTGCATATATGTCAAATAACACTCATATCCATTTTCTTTTGTTGGATACGGACAACCTAGACGATTTACAAATGCCTCAAGGTCGTCTGATGACATTAAAAAATGCACATAGGCTTTATATTCAACATTGATTGGGATGGAACCGAGTAACCCTTCAAACCGAACTTCCGGTTTGACGCCTTTTGGAAGGGATACTCCTATCATTTGTTCGGTGACTTCACGCGGCGACCGCCCAATAGATACACCCAATGTCCACTTAATCAACAGTAAACTGGTAACAACAGAGATTCCGCAGCCTGTAGCCAAGAAATAGAGACGACTCATACATCCTCTTTGTAGTAATAGTTGTTGAGTCAGTATAGCCCTTTCGCTAATTAGCTAGCACAGTAACAGAACTTGGTCATCCAATTGATAAATGCAGACTGCTCAATTAGAGATAGCCCGGTCTCTGTTAGCTTTTTCATCTCATCTCTGTTCTGGCATGGGAATAACCCAACAAATGATTTGATAGCAGACCACATCATTTCAATGATTGTTGCTTTGGCTCTGTTATCCACTGGACAAGTTGAATCACAATACCATTTGGATCGCTGACTTGAAAAAATCGTTCTCCCCAGGGTTCGGTTTCAATTGTAGTCGTAATTTTCACTCCTTCTGCCTGTATTCGATCATATTCTGTATCGATGTCATCTACCACTAAGGCAATCAACAAACCGTCTGCTTTGTGTCCGCGCAGATGGATTGGCTTGAAGCTTTCCAACCCAGTTCTCAGGAAGATTATGTTAAACCCAACATCTTTTCTAGAAAGTGATACAAAGCCATCGGCTGACATTTCCTCGCTAAAGCCGAAGTGTTGCTTGAGGAATGTGGCGGATGCATTTACATCATCAACATTGAGTGAAATTGCAGAAGCAGTGACTTGCATAAATTATAGTCCTAATCAGTACTAACTGATTACATTCAGACTATCTTCCCAACCAACCGCCTAAGCCGCCTAAGGGTTCGCTTAAGCAGTTGCAAACCATCCTCTTCTCAATGCACCAAGAGCTTTCAACAGTCCACTCCAAGCAAATTATGGGATGATAGAGCTCTTAGATGAATGATGTTAGGCGTCATTAAAGAACGCCGACACCACTGGAGCAACTACCTCAGCAGAAGCCCCGTGATCCTGCCCGTCAAGAATTACGAGCTTTCCCTGGGGCAGAATCTCCGCGATCTGGATGGCAGTATCCCGGAAGAAATCGGGGCTAGCTCCCCCAGCAATCACGAGTGTTGGGATCTTGATAGCCTTGACAAGTTCAACTGGTATCGTTCCCCCTCTCTCGAAGTCTCCCATGACCTCGTGGTCATACACCATCGTAGGAGCCATAGCGAGCATCGTGGGATCGGTACAAATGTCCTCGATCACTTCATCTGGCATGCCAGAGGCTGTCATGAATAGAGTGATGGCATCAGCCTGTTTACCCTCCGAGAGGGCTGCTTTGACGCTCTCAGCAAGTTCACGCGAACTTCGTTGACTTTCTTCATCGTCAGAACCATATGGCGGCTCATGCAGCACTAGCTTGGTCATAGCCAATCCGCTAGCTGCGGCATTCAAGGCGAGACCCGCGCCAGAAGAATGGCCATAGATTGACGCAGTACCACCAACCTCTTTGATGAGTGCAGCAATGTCCTCGATCTCGCGCTCAACTGTATACGGATCTGTATCGCTGCTATCGCCTCGTCCTCGACGATCAAAGTTGATCACTGTGAACGACTGTGCGAGGTGCTCGGCCAACTTTTGAGTCTTGCTACGGTCGCAGAGCAGGCCACTCACTATGATGACTGGTGGGCCATGACCAACGCGGTCAAAGGCTATCTTTGTTCCGTCTTGCGAGGTTACATGATACACTTTTGTTCTCCTGTTTGTACTTGATTAGGTAGTGCTTCGTGTGATGCTTAACTTTGTCAATTTCCCACTACAAATCATCTTCGCGTCATAACTGATTAACATAACTGATCAACTCTCAACGGTCAGTGTGCATGATTGTTGTTATGAAGGAAGCCCTTAAGCTAGGCAAAACCTTCCCCCTGTTTTAACCGCTAGGTGCTTCCACCGACGAAATGTTAAGGTGACTGTCCCTTCTGCGATACATTCAAGGACTTGATGCTTGATTAACGTAATGCTAAAGGGTTGGAGCTATTTAATTCGATGCACCCATTTTGCGATGTGTTGCCCAAAATGTTCGCAGCTTAGGCGATCACCTGGGTGAAGTTCTGGTTCTTGTCGCTCAAAGCCCAAATAGGTTTGTCCCATCACCCCCAAATAAGATCCCAGGCGATTCGTTTCATCGGCTGTCCCCCCTACTGTACAATCAATTTCTCCAGGGTTTACCCATACCATGCCATGTTGAGCCGCGAGGATACTGAAATAAATTAATGTATTCAATTTGTCGCCACTGAGCGCCGCACCATGCGTAAACCCACCCGCTAGCTTGTCTTTCCAAGATTGCGCAAACCATATCTCACTAGTGAAATCAGCGAATACCTTGAACTGAGCAGCAGGCCCACCCATGTAGGTCGGAGAACCAAATAGAATTGCATCTGCCATTTGGAGGCTTTTCATAAACTTTTCATCGGACCATCGCCCATCTTTGATTTGCGTGCCTGCAATTTGCAGTAGATCAACGCGAGTATCAGCGTGACGATGAACCCCAGAGGCAATTGCTTTAGCCATGAGATGCGTATTTCCTGTACCAGAAAAATAGATAATTGCGACGCTGCCCATCATGCTTCCTACAAAGTGATAGTGAGGTTAAAACATCACGAGACATTATGGAGCAGTATGGGTACTCAAGGATTGTAAAAAAATGACCTCAATCCGATAGCTCTATATGGCAGGGATGAACGCCGCGCTTTGCTACATACTCAGTGGGTGTACAATTTGCAAATGCCCGAAAATCATGGATGAAGTGGGCCTGATCGAAGTAGCCACAGGTAAAAGCGATATCCATCCAATCGATCTGCTTTTTGCCCTCTATAAGACGCAGAACTCGTTGCAATCGCCGAACTCGACAATATAGTTTGGGAGTTAGCCCTACTTGGTTGCGAAATAGCTGATTAAAGTGGCGAGTGCTAAGCCCGATTTGATTCGTCACTGCACTCACTAGAGTAGTTGGCAAGCGCTCAAACTCACACAAAGCAAAATCAACGACTGGATAGCACTCGATTGGCTGTATCTTCCTCAGTAGAAACTGCTCCAATGTCAGAAAACGGTCTTCTATCGTCGATTTATCTAGTAAAAAATCTCGTAATTCTGTAGCTGAGCTCTGCCATAATTCTTCTAGAGAAATGATTTGATTATGCAATTCCCCTCCTGGAATTGTGAAGAAAGCACCATGTCTCCCTGGTTTAAAGTGTGCGCCTATCACAGAACAGTTTTGATATTTAACAATAATAAAGCCTTGAGAATGGACGCCACAGATTCTTGCGCCTTTGGTACTACCAGACTGAATTTGATTGTAAAGATCAAAGAGTGGGATCTCGTCTTCGTGAAGGTCGATCACTAACTCCATTGAGCCAATCGGCAATATGCATGATCGAGACGGTAAGTTATCTCCTTTCCAGTACCAGAGAAACTCAACGAACTGTGAGAGCGGCGATCGAGGTTGGTAGGTCTGATAAATCATACGGTTTTGTCAATCAATCAGCTTCAATGAATGATCTTTTGGTTGCCGTAACAGCCTAGAAATTGAGCCGCATAATGATTGATATGAGCCGCCGGAGATCATTCTGAATGTTCACAGATAACATCGGCAAGTTCGCTCCAATGCATTGTTAGCCTGCGCTTTGTAGCAATTGTACTTCATAGACAAACATTGACTACTCGGGACTCTTCACATCCATTCCAGTAGACGATCTAGTCTTTTGAGCAATGATATAAACATGGTTCTCAGGGTATTGATCGTATTCGAGATGAAGACATGTACAATGTTGCTCATTCAAAATCTTGAGGAAAGCATTTGCGCCCAGAGTGCCGTACTCAAAGTCTTGACCTTAAAATGTTCCAGAAACCTCACTTTGTTTGTGCCCGACTCTACAGGTGAACATCAGCACACCGTCAGGCTCAAGAGCATCGCATAGCTTCTTCATCACAGGTTCTTGCATATCAAGCGGTAGATGAAACGTACTATCCCAAGCCACAATCAAACTGTAAAGTTTGGGAGGATGCTAATAACAAATATCTGCTTGGTAGAAAGTGAATTCTGGATGCATTTGTTTAGCTAAATTAACCATTTCACCGGAGATATCAAATCCTTCTGCCTGAAATCCATGTTGATTTAGAGTTTTAATTAAACGTCCACTGCTTCCACGCCTGATATCTAGCACATATTATCTTTTAAAAGTAAATTGAATCGCCCTTTTCAACTGTAGAATACTATAAAGTGAATCTTGGTGCTGAAGCTGCCACCAATGGGCAATACGATTGTATCGGACTGCTGTATCCTCTGGATGCATGTCTATTCCTACTTATGACTCTTTAGATCCCATCCGCCCACGAGTAAGTATAGCCATAATGCAAGATACCAGCAGGCTAACGGTTGCATTCACCCGCCGCAGATAACCTTTGCATCGTAACCAATCAACTCCACGGGGGTCGGCGTGCATGGGCGTTGTTAGACATTTGTTCCTAATAACTCTACGCCGTATGAATTATCAATAGCACACAACCACTTTCCATCAGTAGACTTTATATAGACGTAAATTGCATTTCTTTCAGTGGTAAACTCTGAATCTAGCTTTTCAGGAGACTCAATATAAGTCTTCGACAAAACCAACGCTATATCTCCTGCCTCAATAATAACCATGTTACCTTGCGAAACATTAAGACTATTGTTAAAGTAGTCAGAAATTTTCTTATGAGCCACTTTAATAGCTTCACGACCTTGTACCAGTGTCCCAGGCTTAACAACCAATACCGCTTCTTCTGTATAGCAACTGACTACAGTATCAAAATCGCGTTCGTTGATCGCTTTGTCAGCTTTGGCTATTTCTTGCTTTAAGGTATGGTCATCCATTATTGTCTCCTTTTGACTTTTCAACTTTGCTTCAATAGCAAAAATACAAGCTGAAATGATGTCTGACGATCGAGCTGAGCCGCACCAGTATTTCTGGCATAGTCGCCAGTGGTCGGCTAGCCTTACCTTTATCTCTCTCTGCTGGTCTCAACCGATGTCTATAGCGTTTCGGCTCTAGCGAGATTGTTAATCCGTAGCGCTTCGCAGATTTTACCTCAAATGCTCGAGCCTCTGACCATTCAATACCCTCAATTGTGGCTGAGCTAGCTGGGATTCTATACTGAGTTGGAGCTCCAACCCCGTTGTTTTTTGGAAGTAGGGTAGCTTCCAGATACAAAGCCTCCCCGACTTGAGATAGACTGACGCCGTAACCCTTCAGCCGTTCATTCACTGCTACCACTGTGTTTGCCTTGTCTGCCAGCTTGCCCGTTTTCAACGACATTATCGGTCAAAATGGGACTCGTTTGACAGATGAGATAAGACAAGTGAGGTGCAAAACCCTTTGATACAGGCTGAAATCCTACTTTGGGGCTGTGGCTCAGATGGATAGAGCAAGCGCCTCCTAAGCGCTAGGTCGGCGGTTCGAATCCGCCCAGTCCCGTTGTTCACGAAACCCACAGAAACCTAGACAGGGATTCGGTGCTGAGCTATCCCTTGGCCGGGGATCCCGCCAGGCCAATTTCGGTTAGTCGTTGATTGAGGTACTCACCAGCCGTCAGGGCAGGGAAGACAGGGATCCCGCCGGTACGGGCTACGCAAGTCGGTAGAGGCGTGAGATCCACCTCAGATCGCGGATGGACAAAGAACGGGATAGAGAACCGGCGTTCCCGATCGTTGTCGGGGTTCGTCACCCGGTGGGTGGTGCTGCGCAGCAGACCATTGGTGAGGTTCTGCAACATATCCCCAGCATCGACAATGATCTGGCCCGGCAAAGCCGAAATGGGCAGCCAAGATCCATCTCTTTGCAGGAGTTCTAGCCCCGGTGCAGTGGCTTCGCATAAAAGTGTGATTAGATTAATGTCTTCGTGGGCCGCCGCTCGCAAACTCTGGGGAGGGGCTTCGGCAGGGATCGGCGGATAGTGAATCACCCGCAGTAGGTTGGCTCCTCCCTCGACGATTTCTGGCAGATAGTCGGCAGGTTCCCCCAAATACAACGAAACCGCCCGTAACAGGCCCTGGGCACAGATTTCCAACTGGGCGAACAGCTCTATCATCACCCTCTGAAATTGGGGCACCTGCTGTGGCCAGACATTGGCAGGTAGGTTTGGATCTCCTTCGCGCCCAATGTGCCAGAACTCTTTCAGGTCGGGGTAGGGGTGATCTTTGGCGTGCTCCTTGCCGAAATGAGTGTATCCCCGCTGCCCGAGCAGGGCTGGATCCTCATAAGCTCTCTTCACTGGCTCTGGCAGAAGAAAGACAGCCTCTGCCGCCTGATAAGCCTCACGAATCAATTCTGGCGATAGACCATGGTTGATCAGGGCAAAAAAGCCAATCTGCTGCAAGGCTTCCCCCACCTCCTGGATAAACTGCTCTTGCTCACGTGCTGTCCCTTTCTGAAAGGTGGCGAAATCGACAACAGGGATGGTCTGGCGTTGGGGGGTGGTCAACATGGCAGGGGTCATCTCTCTCAAGAAACGGGGAACGCTTCCACGGGGGTGGTGTCTGGTACACTATGTTACCCTCTGCGGATCGTCAACCATCGAGGTTTAAGCGCAGGTGGTCTGTTCACGGATCAATCTACAATATCTAGAGTCCAAAGCTCCCTGTTCATTTGATTTTCCACAATATATAGTCAAAATCTTGATAAACATCCATTAGCTTCTCTTGTATTCTCTCGGAGATTAGGCTTGAAATGACGAGGTGTGCCCCTTTTGAGAAGGCTGTGATAGAGTCAATGAAAGTTATGGCTGAGCCTTCTCCTGAAAGTAGCTTGGATGTCTGTGGATGAAACTGGTGAGGAATATTTCTGTTTGCATTTGTTTAAGTTTTAGGTTGATTAGGTGACCTCTTGATCTTCATTGATTAGCCAATGATTGGTCAATGCTCCTAATCAAGAGCACTGTTTATTATTTGTCAGCGATAATTCTGTTTAGATTAGTCAAGAGCAATGTTTTTCTAGATAGTATTCATTCCTTTTGCCCGCCTTTTACTGTTTTTGGATTCGATTCACTGTTTAAGACCGACTACCCTATGACAGACACTCGCCCTTGTGCTCCCTGCATTGTGGATGCTGGAACCTTAGTTAGCAAGCGAGATATTTACCGGCTGTTGGCGGATCTGGGGCGTGTTCGCTACTTCGATATCATCGATGGCTGCGTGCGAAAACAGGGGGAGGGCTACGTGATGGAGGTGTTTCAGGATCCCACGGCGGCCACATTGGTGGTGAATCGTAGCCTCTACCTCAACATTGACAGCTTCGATTACCTTTGCTTGCGGGATCCCTCTCCATCAGAAGCTGCCGGTTCCGGTACGGATCAGCCCGGTGTGGTCATCGATCTGGTTCAGGACAGTCGCATTTTGCGTCTGGTTCCTTTATCGGATCCCCTGTCGGATCCCGTGCAGCTTTTGGAAGACACCCAGGCATTGCGGGCGGCAGCGGTGGATGTTTTGGCGGCAGGCTGGGATGCAGAAGAGGAAGACAGCTCCTCTGACTCGCTGGGGTGAGAGGGTTTGCCCCGAAATTTGCCCCGAAAACAGATCTCCGCTTCCCGGTGGGGTGTGACGCAAATCATTGCCGTGAGGATGGTCACAGCCGGTATGATCCGTCTGGGTAGCAGGTACCCTTTTTGTCATTCATTTGGTTTTGGGATGAACTTTTTTTTGAAGCTGCAACAGCTTATGGGGAGATCATGGGGCCTTCGCCTTGTGGGATCCCTGATGGCCATGCTGTTGGTCATGGCGCTGAAAGCCTGCGGCGGCGGTGGGGGATCCCCTCCTGTCAGCGTGATTCCCACCCCAATTCCAACGGTTACTCCCACTCCGACTTTGCCACCTGTTGCCCAATTTACCCTCGACATTCGCTTTCCAGACAACACTCTCAGCCCCAGCCAGCAATCGCTTATCCGCAGTGCTGCCCTGCGCTGGCAACAAATTATCGTTGGGGATCAGCCGGATTTGCCCCCCACCAACATTCAAGCCAACGAATGCGATCCAGGGTTTCCCAGCACGCCCCTCAACTTCCCAATTGATGATCTGTTGGTGGAAGTGCGGGCCAGAAACCTCAACGACCAACGAATTTTAGGGGGAGCCGCCCCCTGCTTTGTGCGAGCTTCTAATGGGTTGCCCTTTTATTCCGTCATCGTGTTCAATACCCAAAATTTGTCGGACTTGGAAGGACGCGGCGACCTGCCCATTACCGCCCTGCATGAGCTAGGCCATGCACTTGGCTTTTTGCCCATCATTTGGGAACCTAAGGGGCTAACCGTGGGTTTGGTGGGGCGAGAGCAGCCCACCCCTGCTGGTTACGATCCTCGGTTTATTGGCCTCGGTGCCGTCAATGCCTTCAATACGTTGGGGAGTAGTGCCACCTCTGTTCCCCTGGAAAATCAGTTTGGGACGGGATCCCGAGATTCCCATTGGCGGGAGAGCGCCTTGGGCCGGGAGCTGATGACCACTCGCATTGATCGGGAGGTGGCTAACCCTCTCAGCATTCTCACCGTTGGCTCTATGGCGGATATTGGGTATGACGTGAATCTGTCGGCAGCCGATAGCTTTAGCCTAGGCCGTGGTGGCGGGGCTACCGAACCGTTGGAGTTGGAAGAATTGGATTGGGTGGTGCCGATTCAGCGCATTGATGCCCAGGGTCGGCGCGTGTAGAACCAGCCATTTCCCTGGCAATGCCCAAGAAAAGAGCATATTTACTCATAGCCAAGTTGTAGGTTCTTAACAATAATAAAGGACAAGTTGCATAACTTCACGACCCTTAGCGAACCTTCTTCACAATCAACCATGAGTATTCTAAAAAAACTTTTCGGTGGTCTTTTCTCCTTCTTTGGTATTCTCTTCGGCGGCCTTTGGGATTTTGTTACCGGCCCGTTCCGTTCTGCGCCGGATCCTGCTCAGGTGTCCAGCACCCCGATCCAATCGGCAACTGCTGAGGTGATGGATGCCGCTGCCCCCAGCCCTGTAACAGTGGCTACAACTGCTCCAGTTAGTAAGCCCAAGGTGGTGGTGGAGAAGCCCTTTGTGCCCAATGAGATATCTGCTCCACGTCCCAACCGTCGCCCTGGCCCAGCACTGGATATCTTCCGAAGCATGGCCCAAGAGATCCCGTCTGTCCGCGCCTAACTGTCTCGGCAGGGGAGACAGCCCTTAAGATAGAGATGGCGATGCTGGAGATTGCTCCCCATGTCTGAGCTTTCCTCTTCGGAACAAGAGCGGCTGAAACAGATCGAGTGTGAGTTGGAGCAGGCCTCTGCGGGTCAGGGAGCCGCTGCCTCTGCACCTCAGAAGAATCCTGTTCAATCTCTGATGGAGACTTGGGGGCGCCCGCTGCTCACCGTCTTCGCCATCCTGGGCTGTATCCTGCTGGTAGGGCTGTTCTTCCGGGTCTTTGGCACCGTCCTCAAGCTGGCAGTGGTGGCGGGGTTGGGCTATTTGCTCTACGTCTTTGTGGTGGCCCCACGGCTGGGCCTTCGCTCTGGGGCCAAACCGGATCAGGGGGATAGCGATCTCGATAGCTTCTGATGGCCTTTCTCCCCAGGGATCCCTTGCGAGCCTATTTTTATCTGGCAGCGGCCATCTTGGGCTGGGCCACGGCTGCGAGCGCCTTCAAGTTGGGGTTACAGCACTTCTCGCCGCCGGTTTTGCTCATTTTCTCCGCCCTCAGTTCCTGCCTAGTGCTGGGGGTTGTTTTGTTGCTCACCGGACGAACGGGGTTGATCTCGCGGCAGAGTCGAGCCCAGATTCAGCTCTCGGCTGTGCAAGGGCTGCTCAACCCCTTTGGCTATTATCTGGTGTTGTTCCAAGCCTACGACCGACTTTCGGCACAGGCAGCCTTGGCTCTCAATTACACCTGGCCGGTAGCTTTGGCGCTGTTGGCGGTTCCTCTTCTGCGTGAACGGTTTCGCTGGCGGATGCTCCTGGCTTTGGGGGTGAGCCTGCTGGGGGTGGTGTTGGTGGCCACCGGGGGATCCTGGCAGACGTTACAGGGGGGGGATCCCGTGGGGGTATTGCTGGCGGTGGGTAGTGCTGGGATTTGGGCGCTCTACTGGCTGCTGAATGTGCGGGATAGTCGGGATGGGGTGCTGAAGCTGTGGATGGGGTTTGTTTTTGGTAGCTGCTATTGTCTGTTGTTGCTACCTTTCCAGACGGTGCAGTGGAATGGGGCTGGGTTGGGATGGGCAGCCTATATTGGGTTGGCAGAGATGGGACTTACCTTTGTGTTTTGGCTGCGGGCCTTGGAATTGACAGGCCATCGCGGATCCCTGGCCAATGGGGTGTATGTAACGCCATTTCTGTCTTTGGGGTTGATCGCTGTCATTTTGCGCGAACCGATTGCGCTGGGATCGGTGGTAGGGTTAGGGCTGATCATTGCCAGTAACCTATATGGTCTGGGATCCCGGGCGGAAAAGCCTGCTGCGGATGCCGTTCTTTCTTGAGGATCTGCCATGAGTCCGATCCCTCTCTACGTTGCGGTGACCGCCCACGGCTTCGGCCATACCACCCGTCTGGCGGCAGTGATCAATACCCTGTTGCAGCGGGATCCGAGTATTTTGCCGATTTTTGTGACTCCAGTGCCGCGCTGGCTATTGGATCGCTATGTACAGGGGAAGTTTTTACATCGGCCTCGGCGGTTGGATGTGGGGGTGGTGCAGCCGGATGGCCTGCAGGCAGATTTACCGGCCACGTTGACGGCCCTGAAGGAGTTCAAAGCTAGATCGGCTGCTCTGATCCGAGCCGAAGCTGATTTTATTCGTACCCATCGGGTGCCGTTGGTGTTTGGGGATGTGCCGCCGATCGCGGTTGCTATTGCCAAAGCTGCCGGGATCCCTTGTTGGATGGCCAGTAACTTTGGCTGGGATTTTATCTACCAAGACTACGGCCCTGAGTTTCAGCCCTTTGTGGACTGGATCCGAGAGTTGTACGGGCAATGCGATCACCTGTTTCGGTTGCCTTTTGGTGAGGCCATGAGTGCTTTTCCGCACCAGCAGACGGTGGGGTTGACGGGCGGGGATCCTCAATTTTCGGCGCAAGCGGTGGCTGCCAAGCTGGAGTTGCCATTGGATCAGCCCACGGCTTTGTTCACCTTCGGAGGACTGGGGTTACAAGGGTTTCCCTATAATCGGCTGCAAGATTTTCCCGACTGGCAGTTTCTCACCTTTGACCGGCAGGCCCCACCGTTACCCAATTTGACCCTGCTGGATGGGCAGGTGTGGCGACCGGCGGATGTCATGCCCCTTTGCCACTGGGTGGTCTCCAAGCCGGGCTATGGCACTTTGGCAGAAGCCTTGCGCAGCCGCACTCCCATGGCCTGTGTCACCCGTTCTGGGTTTGCCGAGTCGGAACTGCTGATCGAAGGATTGCAGCGCTATGGCTGGCATCGCATCCTCTCCCCAGAGGAGTTTTTTCAGGGATCCTGGGACTTTTTCAGGCATCCCGCCCGCCCACCCCAAATGCCGGATGGATTGGATCTGCAGGGAAATGAGACGATCGCTGCTGCCCTTCAGACTTACCTGCACCAACCGGATCCCAGGTAGCATGGGGGGCAAGTTCTCTGCGGTAGCTCCTCATGACCAGCAGCTCCACCGAATCGCTCCGGCAACTGTACGAAGAACTGCCCTACCCGAACGTGCCCATTTCTGCTTCCGGTCGCAACGCCATCGACGGGCTGTACCGGATGAGTTTGACTACGGCTCAGTATGGGCGTACCCGGGCCATTGTGCCCAGTGAGGGATCCCTCATCTTAAATGCCGGCTGCGGCTCGGGATGGGAAACCTTGATCTTGGCAGAAGCCAATCCGGGGGCGCGTTTGGTGGTGTGCGATCTGTCCCCAGAGTCGGTACGGGTAACGGAGCGGCGCTTGCGCTACCACGGTTTCGTGGATGTGGAGCTACATGTCCTCAACTTATTTGACCTCGAACAATTAGGGCTGCAATTTGATTTCATCAGCCTCAACGATGTGCTCTACCTGCTAGACGACCCGGTGGCGGGCCTAAAAGTTCTCAAACGGGTCTTAAAACCCGATGGAATCCTGCGGGCTAACCTGCACCACGCCTATCAACGGGATGTGATCTTCCGCATGCAACAGGCGTTTCAGCTGTTGGGACTGTTCGATTTGCCCACCCCGGAAGCCTCGAATCGGGTGCGGGAATTTATGCTCAACCTCAACTCCGACGAGGCGCGCGTCGCCCTACGTTGGAACCCCGAGATCTATAAAGATGACACCAACATGCGGGCCAACTACCTCTTGCCTAGCGACAAAGGGTTCTTAATCCCTGACCTGATGCGCATGCTCAAGGAGGCAGAACTGGGACTGATCAGCTTGGTAGACTATCCCGACTGGGATCCCACTTTGCTGTTCAAAGAAATGCCCGAGTGGCTCAAGCCCGAGCTGGATAAACTGTCTCCTGCCGACCAAAATCACTTTTACGAACTGATCTACCCCAACCATCGCCTGATCGACTTTTGGGCCGAGCACCCCGGCTCCTCGATGGTCTTCCCCTGGAGCGATACCGATTGGCTGGGGGGCACGGTACGGCTGAACCCAGTCTTGGCAGATAATCCGGAGTTTCGTCAAAACTTTGGCAAAGCCTACGAAAAAAAGGTCGAGTTCACCATGAATTGGCCGGGGGCCAGTCGCGGGCGCCTGAAAATCCTGCCTGAACAGATGACCTGGCTGGGATCCCTGTTACAGGGGCCAACACCGGTGATCACTCTAGTTGAGCAAGCAAACCAGGCCAAAAAGCTGGAACCGGAAACTGCTCAAGACCCACCCGTGCCTCCCCACCTAAGGGGTTTGAAGAAGTTCCTGACCGCCCAAGAGCAGGTGCTCGCTTACCTAACTGCTTTGGAGGAGTTTTTGTTTGTGATGTTGGATCCCAGCTCTAAGTGACATCCTTCGTTCAGGGGCAGGTTATGGCCAAGACATTCTATGCAACTTGGTATACAACTTGGCCCGGTCTGGATCTGGTTTAGAACACAAGCGCTGTTGTCGTTAACCTGCGAAAGCGCTGTCATCGAGAACAAGAGGAGCTGAGCCATCACTTCTGGATTTGGGGAACTTACAGGGTGAGGCTTTGCGTCCGAGCTTACATTCAATCCATCTGCGTTCTGGGAGCAAGTCCAGAAAGGAATGCCCAACTCTCCCCAGTTAGAATCCAGCTTTCCCCTGAGTCGCCTTCGTTAGACTGAGTAATAAGCCACCCTGCCTTGCAGGCCCACCATTGTTTCGTCCCTTACATTGCCGGGAGCCCTCCGTGTCCAAGTTCCTTCTAATCGGTTCCACCGAGCCTTTCAGTGGTAAGTCTGCTGCCATTCTGGGTTTGGCGAAGCATCTACAACAGCAAGGGATGAAAGTCACTTACGGCAAGCCGATCGGCTCTTGCATGACGGAAGATTGCTCCATTGAAGGGGGCGATCCGGATATGCGCTTTGTGGCGGAGTCTCTACGGCTCACCATTGCCCAGATGCCGCCGATGCTTCTGCAGCTGAACGGAGATTCTTTGCTGGCGCAAATGAAGCAGAACCCTGGGGAGCCCGCCCCGGAACATCCGATTGCGCCTCTGTTGGAATTTGTGGAGGGATCCCCTGCGGATTTGGTGTTGCTGGAAGGCCCTGCCGATCTGTACGAAGGGGAGCTGTTCGGTTTGTCACTGGCCAAAATGGCCCAAGCTTTGCAAGCCCCTGTCCTGTTGATCAGCCGCTATCACTCTCCCCTGGCGGTCGATTCCATCCTCGCTGCCCATACTCAGCTGGGATCCCATTTGGCGGGGGTGCTGCTGAACGATGTGCCGCAAAACCAACTGCAACAGGTGAAAACCGTGATCCAGCCTTTCCTGGAAGCCCAAGGGATCTCGGTATTGGGGGTGCTGCCCTCACACCGCATTTTGCGCAGCATTAGCGTCGGGGAACTGGCTCGCCAACTGGAGGCGGAGGTGCTCTGCTGCCCGGATCGGCTGGATTTGATGGTGGAAGACATCGCGGTGGGGGCGATGAACGTTAACTCAGCCTTGAAGTATTTCCGCAAGTCGGAGCACAAGGCGGTGATTACAGGTGGGGATCGCACCGATATCCAGCTGGCTGCCCTGGAAACCTCTACTCTCTGCTTGATCCTGACCGGCAAGCTCCCTTTGGATCCCCGCATTCAGTCGCGGGCAGAAGAGTTGGAGGTGCCGATCCTCTCGGTAGATCTGGATACCTTCACCACTATCAACCGCATCGAACGGGTTTTTGGGCAGATCCGCCTGCACGAGGAGGTTAAGGTTCGCTGTATTCAGGAGTTAATGTCATCAAATTTTGACTTTTCCCGTTTTTATGCCCGCATTGACCTGACACAATCCCTAGTGTCGGTGGCGCGGACGTAAAAAGGCTATAGCGTTGACCTGTCCACATTTAGTTTTATTCAAGAAAAAAATGTAAATAAGACACTATGCCTGAGATGGCGGAAGAAAGTTTATTTCCTGCTGATCTATTTCTAGTGTTGGATACTTTCCAACGCCTGCAATCATTTCTGCAAAAAAACGCAGGAATCTCTTGCTTGGCTAGCCTACTCGCCGGATTCGAGGGATATCATGCGTGTATTCATCACCTCAACACACCACTCCTCCCCCAGAATTTCTGGGGGTTTTTGTTTGGGCGATTTTGAGCGGAGTTTTCCTTGATGGGTAACAGAATAGCTAGGCTTCCACCACCAATAGCGTGAAAGCGTTTATTCCTGTGGCTATTAACGCTATTTAATGGCGATGGTGGGCCGCTAGGCGATAAGATGCAGGTTCTGTCCTTGCAAGGTTTGAAGGGGGATCCTCTGATCATGGCTACTGTTTCTCCCCGCCCCACCCGACTGGCAGCTTGTCCCAGCACCGGCATCTTCACCGATGGGGGCTGTTCTCCCAACCCGGGACCCGGGGGATGGGCTGTCGTAGTGGTTCAGGATGACCAAATTGTGGAGCAGTGGTTTGGAGGGGATCCCGCTAGCACCAACAACCGCATGGAATTGACCGGCTTAATTCAGGCCTTGCGGTATTGCCACGAAACCGAAAGCAACACCATTCACACTATCTACAGCGATTCCAATCTGTGTGTACGAACCTACAACAGTTGGATGTCCCAATGGGCAGCGCAAGGGTGGCGGCGGCGCAGCGGCCCTGTGGAGAACTTAGATTTGGTGCAGCAGCTTCATCAATTACAACAGCAGTGCCCACACATTCAGGTGCGCTGGATTCAGGCCCACAAAGGCATGCGCTGGAACGAATATGCTGATGGATTGGTGGCCCGCGGTCGGCTACAGACGAAGTGACCCAGATCACATTTGAGCCGGCAGCAGCAGACAAGGATCCAGCCCATCGCCTATGCTCAGAAAGACGGCTCGTTGCAGGTGTTTCCATGCAGGCCCAGCTTCATCGTGGTTTTTGTTCTCTCTCCCTAGCTCTGCTTGCTTTGGGAGGGGCTTGGTTAGTCGGGGCCTGCCAGCGGAAAGCACCGGAAGCCCAACTGCCAGGGGATATTTTGCCAGAGACGGTGTTGGTTCCCCAGTCTGCACCCATGGTGTTGGCCTTTGCCACCGACCCAGAAGAAGCGTTCAGTACCCATCCCGAGCTTTTGGCCCAATGGGAAAACTGGACATCAGAAGCATTAGCAGAAACCGGCGGCGAATTCCCTCGGGGGGATATCCAAACCTGGGCTGGGGATCAATTCACGATGGCGGTGGTGGTGCCCAATCTGGTGCCTACGGCCTCTGAGCCTGTGCCCGGGATCCTCTTCGGGGCCAGTACCCGCAACACCGATTTGTCTGGGCAGTTTTTGGCGCAAGTGCGGCAACAAGCGGCAGCCGAAGGGGCTAACTTCGAACGTCGCCAAGAGCAAGGGGTGACCCTCTACGTCCAAACCAACGGGGATCCCGGTGAACAATGGGTGACCGCAGAATTTGGCAACCGCTTTGTAGCAGTGGCTAACGATCTGGCAGTGATGCAGCAGGCTGTGGCCGTTTATCGCGGTGAAGCAGAATCCATCAGCCGTTCTGAACTCTTTCGATCAGCTGCTACCGAGCTTTACACCGAGGGTGCCTTGGCTTTTGCTTATGTCGATTTTGAAGCGTTGCAGACCAACTCAGAGTCTTTCGGGGCCTGGATGGAGGATCTCGATCCGGCGACGCTGGAATCTTTGCAGCCGCTGCGTTCCTTCGCCATGGCCACCCATTGGCAAGAACAGGGATTACGGGTACGCATGCTAACCCAAACGGATCCGGAAACCAATTTACAAGCTGGATTGCAACCCGCCCGTGGAGAACTGATCCAACGCTTGCCGGGTAGCGCTCTAACCGTGATCAGCACCCAACAGATTGCCCAACGCTGGCAAGCCCTTTTGCCCAAGCTAGAGGAAGATCCGCTGGTGAAAGAGTCACTGGAGGAGCTAAGGGCTGAGTTTCGCGCCAATACTCGCTTGGATTTGGAACAAGATGTGCTCGCCTGGATGGATGGGGAGTTGGCTCTGTTGGTGGCTCCTGATGCTCAGGCCCATCCGCTTTTACAGGGCATGGGGGCAGCTTTGGTGATCGAGAGCAGCCAACCAGACAAGGCCAATGCAACGCTGGCCCAGTTGGATCGACTGGCCCAGGAATCAGGAGCACAGGTGACGGAAGCTGGGGGGCAAGTGACTTGGGCAGATCCGCTGTTTAACCAGCCGCTTCTGATCCGGGCTTGGGAAGGCAATTACTTAATCATCACTAGCAGTACCGGAGCTTTACAAACTATTGCCCAGCGGCAGGGCAACTTACTACCCCAAACCGAACCCCTGAAAACCCTCTACGATCAGCTGCACAAACCCAACTACGGCTACTTTTTGCTCAACTGGCAAGGGATCCGTACTGTTTTGGAGGCAATCTTGCCGGGTGGGTTGGCCACACTGGATCCAGAAGCACGGGATGTGTTGACTCGCATCGATGGGCTGGGGGTGACCAGCTATCCCGCCGGAGAGCATGGGTTTGGGCTGGAATTACTGGTGACGGTGCCACCGCAGCCCTAGCCGGATCCCCTGACTCCCCTTCTTCTGTGGAGGATTTGAGAATTATGTCGGCTCCGTTTACGGCGGGATCACGACTTTATCATGCTAGGAAAACTCAGGCTCAAATCCACGTTCGACACAAGCAGGGATGGGTTGGTGTACCACAAGGGCTCGCGGTGACAGGGGGCGAAAGGGAATCTGCTGCTTGAAGATTTCAAACGAGATCAGGCCATGGGTGCAGTCTACCAAGACGTTGGTGATGTAACCGCGGTAGGCCATGCCGGTGGGTGTGGTGTCCAGCTCGTCCCAGTTGATGGGGGTGCCCGTGAAGTCGGTGTAGGGGGGCTCATAGCCCCCTTGGGTGGGATCAAAGCTGCTGATGTCGAGGGCCAGACCCACCAAGGTGAGAGCAATAGAAATTGTACCCACCCCGGCCAGGGTGTGAAGTAGGGCTTGACGGATTGAGGGTGCTGACATGACGTTGCCTCCAGACGGTTACAAGATTAGGTTGGGTTGCCGATAAAAAGTGGTGAGATAAGGGAAGAATTTCAGCCTCGGGTTTGGTACCACGCCAGGGTATGTTGGATCCCTTCCTCAAGGGGCGTGGCCTCTATGCCAAAGGACTGGCGAAAGGCGCTGTCGTCTACCACAAAGGGATCTGTAAACTCGTACATCATCTCCACCGTTTCGCGGGCCTCGGGAATGAATAGGCCCCCCAGGCGCATCATCAAAGTTCCCATGCCTTGAATCGGGGGAATCGGATGGATCCCGGCGACTTTGAAGGCCAGCTCGATCACCTCCCGAGTAGACCGAGTTGGAGCATTGGGCACATGCCAGGCACGGCCATAGGCAAACTCCTGTTGCCCCAGCAGCACCAAAGCTTTGCCAAAGTCATCGATGTAAGTGTAGGTGTGGGGCAGATCCACATTGCCAATGGCGGTAACCGGTTTGCCGACCAACACGTTGGGGAAAATGCGCTCTCCTAGAGATGAACCCAAAACCCCCGGCCCATAAAAGTCGGATCCCCGTCCCATCACCACCTGTACTTTTCCCTGTCGGTGGGCGGCCAACAGCGCCTCGGACATGCGGGCTCGGGTGTACCCCTTGCGAGTTGTGGCAGCATAGGGCAAATCTTCCTGCAGGGATCCTGACACCGGGCCATACATATACAAGTTCTCGGCCACCACCAAGACAGAACCATGGGCAGCAGCGCCTAAGAGAATGCTGGCTTGCAGAGCAGGAAACTTCTCAGGCCATTGGGTGTAGGGGGGCTGAGCACACTGGTAGACAACAGCAGCTCCCTGGCACAGATGGCGAGTCACCTGCGGGTCATAGGCATCCCCTGCGACGACCTCAACCGCATCGGGAACAGGAGCCTTGCCAGAACGATTAACCATCCGTACAGGGATCCCTTGCCGGAGCAATTCTTTCATCACGGCTTGGGCAAGGGGGCCAGTGCCGAAGATGACGTGAGTAGGGGTCTTCATAGTCATTCACGCTGGAATGATGTTCTCTGCTTGAACCCTAAAGCCTTACATAATGTCAGAGTCAAGATGAGTGAGGGTCGAAAGTTCAAAAACCCCCGATTTGCCACCAACTCCCAGATCAAGCAGGTACAGCGTTCGTTGAGGCGCAAACAAAAGTTTTCGAGACGTTGGAAACGTATCCAAAAACGGGTAGCTAAACTACACCCTCAGCTCACCCAAGGATAACGCTCCATCAAGTAGCAAAGGCAGTCTTGGCGGATGATGCGGCTATTCAAGGTCAACATGCCCGGCATCAGGGGAACGCTAGTGCGAATTTCGCCATCCTGGGCGTAAAAAAAGCGATCCGCCACATCCTGGCCCTGCTCATTTTGGACATCGAGATGGAAGCCATTGTTGGTCCAACCAATGCGGGTATGGGGGGGAATCTCCTGAAAATTAAGATGATCCAAATCGGGAGGAAAGCGGATGTGAGTTTGGGATCCGCCGTTGTCTGGCAGGGTTTCTGTATCCCCGAAGCTGAAACTCACTTGGTCGGGGATTTTCACGATGGCCACGCTGTGAAACAGGTCGATATCCTGGCTGAGGACAGGCCGCTGTGGGATCCCGGAAAGGTGCAAGCAAGCTTCTAAAAATTCGTAGGCATGTTGGCTGCCGTGGGGGTGATCCGGTTTGCCGCATTCCAGAGTTACCGCTGGGCAAAAGCGCCCAAAGGCCATGCTCTGTACCCCTTCTGGTTTGGTGAAATAGAGGACGGTGCGTCCGAACAATCCGGCTAGGTGTAGGCTAGGGGCATCGAGGTGGTTGACACAGGCGTAGTGAGGGTTGGTGCCGGTGTTGTTGTGAATATCAATGCTGGCGAAAACGCCCCGTTGCTGCATTTGCCGGATCACCGCTTGTGCAATCCCATGTTCGGGAGTGGAACCGGGGCCCCAAATACGGTTGTAGTCTGGCTGTCCATCCAATCGCCGTTGCCCTTGGCTAGCTGCCTGAACATTGCCGATGAAAAGGGAGAGAGAACGCGGCAATTCCCGTTGAGCGTAGTGGCTCAAAAGTCGCTGTATCGCTTGCCACCCTGTGACTTCGTTGCCGTGCAGCAGAACCGAAACAAACAGGGCTGGCTCCCTGCGCCCCGGCAGGTGGATCAACGTCGGCCCACTCAGTCGGTCATAAAGTTGATGCGCCTCCAGAGCTAGAAGTTGGTCAGGTAAGTGGTCGAGAACAGTGAGCATATTTTGAGCATATTTTTCGACGAAGCACCCATTGCCTTGGCATGCTTGAACTGAGCTTGACGAGGAAACTCTACAGGGAACGTGGTCAAGGGAACGGCGCCAAATGTCACTCTAAGCCAGATCCCAAGTGTGCACCGGGCAACCTTGGCGCTGGCGTTCCCAGTAGGCACAGGTCAATTGTTGCATATCTTTACCATGACGGGCGACATAGCGGCGCTGCCAGGTGGCTCCATTTTGACCTGATTCAGCGCGGGCGCGAATAATGCCCAAATACTCCTCTAGATCTGTCTGGGCTAGGTTCAGGTGGGCCAATCCCGCTTCTGCCAGGGGGAGCAATTCTTTAAGGAGCAACTGCCGCAGGGATCCCTGCCAACCGTTCAACCAGGTTACCGGGGCATCCAAGCCCAATCGAGCCGCAGCATAAAAATTGGTTCGGCATTGGGCAAAGCTGAGGTCGTGTTCGGGGGGCACAGGCTGGGATCCCAAAGCTTGGGTCAACCCAAAGTAAAAGGCGGCATTGGCGATCATATCCGGTACCGTTGGGCCTGCCGCTACTACCCGCTGCTCGATACGCACATGGGGGACGGGATCCAACCCGATCAAAGGGCGGTTCCAGCGCCAGATGGTGCCGTTGTGCAGGCGTAGGTGGGCCAGTTCTGACAATGGGGATCCCAATTTTTGGGGTAGCAGAACCGGGTAGCGTTGTAGATTTTCCAAGAACAATTCCATCAGGGATCCCTGCACATAGCCTTGCCCGAGGGTGACGCGGGGGTGGTGGGTGGGGGAAAGCGGGGGTGGGCCATCCAGAGCTTGTTCAAACAAGGGGATGCGGGTTTCTGCCCACAGATCTTTCCCGAATAGATAAGGAGAATTGGCTCCAACCGCCACCAGTGGGGCCGCCAAGATCAAAGAGGCGTTGAAGAAACGGGCGGCCTGATCTGGAGGGACTTGCAAATGGATCTGAAAAGAAGTGGTGGCAGCCTCCAGCATGATGTCGGGGTGCAGAATCCGCAGGTGGTCATGCTCTCCTCTGGAGTCAGCTGCCCCTACACCTTGGATATCCAGCCCGAGGAGCCTCTGCCGGTGTTGATGGAGGTTGAGGATCTGCTCGTTCAAGGCAATGTACCGCTTGCGGGGGGAGATCATCTCCAGGGTGAGTTGCTCTTGCCGCACTGTGGGCAAAATGCCGATCATGATCAGCCCCGCTTGCAGTTGGTCGGCCACTTGGCAACAGTGCTCCCAGGTTTGGCTGAGTTCTTGGTGAAACTGCTGCAGAGCAGACCCGGTCAAAACTTGCGGTTGGCTGTTAATCTCCACATTGAACTGGGCCAGCTCCGGCACCACCAGCGGGCTATTCACGGCTTCTAAGTAAGATTGGTTAATCGGATGGGGATCCCCTTGGGCAGTAATGAGCCAAGCCTCCAGCTCAAACCCGCCCACCAGGGCTCCCTGGGCAAAAGGCTGGCAAGCGGGATCCAACCCCGGCGAACCGGCCAACCAACGGGCGAGCAGATCCGTCTCTTGTTGGAGCTGAGCCGCAAACTCGGCGAAATCTTCTGCGCTAAAGCTGAGGGAGGCGATCTCCTGGCCCATCGAGAGAACTCCGCAGATTCCGAGAATGACACCACTGTACCGTTGTTGTCGAGGATAGGTGGTGCTTTCGGCAGGGGATCCCGGTTACTCCAGCCAAATCGGGTTTGACCAAGCCTTGCCTCCCAGGTGATCCCGCACCAACACCCGCAGGTAGGGGCTACGCCAGCCCTTCAGATCGATCTTGGCTTCGGTCAGGCCCTGCTCGGCTACACTGCGATACTCCGTCGGTCGCCCCAAGGCATACACCCGATCCGCATAGCTACAGCGCAGGTACAGATGATCCCCCGGTTCCAGTTGTAAGTCCACAATGCGGGGGCCGGTGCTGGAGTAGAAATCTCCTGCTTTCAGAGCGCTCACCAAGGCATCCGGTTGCAAGGCCTCGCTTTTCACCATCACCCAAGCCCGTAGGCGCTCCCGCGAGTTGGGCACAAAATGGGCATCATCAGTGGCAAAGGCCCACAGCCGCTTTCCCCGCGCCAGCATGTAGTCGAGCATGTACAGGCTTTCGGCAGTATCGCTGTCATCTTCAGAGCTGGCGTTGTAGATTTCCACAGCGTGAATGGGCCCCAGCGAGAGCAGATCGGCTTCTGTCATCATGAACCACTGCGGATGTACAGCCGCCACAAAGGCTCCGGTGGCCAAGGCTCTGGTCGCCAATTCCGGCCCGGTTTCTTCCGGCTGCGTTGGGGCAAAATCGAGCGGCAAGCCCACCGCCAAAATGTGCCAAATGTGGCCTAGCTCCATGCGGTGTTGGCTGGTGTGCAGCTCAGCGCTGATCAGGGTCGTAAAGGTATCGCTGCGGAAGGCTTGCGTATCCGTAACCGGCCAGTTGTAGCGCTCGATGAAGTGATCCGTCAGGGCGAGAAAATCATAGCCCGCCTCCCGATAGGTGCGACAAACCTCCTCCGGCGAGCAGTGGCCATCCGAACGGGTGGAATGGGTGTGTAAGTTGCCGCGCCAAAACTGACCGGGTTTATTGAAGACGGTTTGCATGGGATCCCTTTAAATTAAAGCCAGTATCCAATCATTCACAACAACAAAGTCTAGATTAATTTGAAACCAGAGCATAGACTCTTTCCGAGAGTAATCTTACAGAATCTGGGGAACAAGGATGGGCAGAATTACCTGTAGAACGGTGGAATTATCCACTCAAAAACCCTCCGTACAGCATAGAAATAGATACAAGCTCATGATGAGATACTGAGAGTTTAATCGATTCTTAACCAAGCTAAGCATCCATTGTTAACCTAAATCTGAACAGGCCATTAATTTTTGATATTTACAAAAGGGATCCCTGTCAAAATCTCCTCGGTCTCATTACGATGAGAGCGTTTGGGTGATCTTCATTCTGCTGCCAATCTCCCCAGAAATCAGGAGTGATTTGTGAGTACGTTCCAGAATTTCAACCGTCGCCGATTTCTACAACTGAGTGCATTGGCCAATGCGGGCTTGATCACTTGGTTCTATGGGCCTCGAGTCTCCTTTGCCCAATCTAACTTGCCTGCTCCTCCACCGGCTGGCCCGATCGATTTACAAGCAGCTGGCGGTATGGAAGGGCTAATCGCAGCGGCCCGAGCGGAAGGTGAGCTTTCCACAACTGCTCTGCCGGATGACTGGGCCAACTACGGAGGCATGAAAAAAACCTTCTTCAGCCGGTACAACTTTCTCAAGCACAATGACCTGACCCCAGAGGCCAGTTCTGCTGAAGAAATTGAACAGATCAAAGCCAACGCCGGCAACAAAGGGCCACAAAACCCAGATGTCATCGACGTTGGATTTGTCTGGGGTGCAGCCGCCAAAGCCGAGAACCTTCTACAACCCTATAAAGTCGCCACCTGGGATACCATCCCCGACGAGATTAAAGATCCAGACGGCTTTTGGTATGGCAACTACTACGGCACCATGGCTTTTGAAGTGAATGCTGATGCAGTGCCCTTCGTGCCTCAAGATTGGAATGATCTCTTGGATCCCCGTTTGAAAGGTTTAATTGCCATCAACGATCCTGTGGCCGGTAGCCAGAATACCCACTCCGTTTGGGCCGCATCTTTGGCCGATGGCGGATCTTTGGATCAACCGGAAAAAGGCATCGAATTTTTCAAGAAATTGGCTCAGAGCGGCAATTTGGTGCCGACGGGAACTTCCCCCTCGGCTCTGGTAAGTGGCGAGCTGCCCATCACCCTGCGCTGGGACTACAATGCCTTGGCCACCCGTGACAACAACGCCAACCTGGCCAACATTCAAGTGATCTATCCCAAGAGTGGCACCCTGGCCGGGGTGTACCTCTGTGCCATTAATGCCTACGCCCCGCGACCCCATGCGGCTCGGTTGTGGATGGAATTTGTCTACAGCGACGAGGGCCAGCTCCTGTGGTTAGAGGGGTACGCCAAGCCGGTGCGCTTCGACGACATGCTCAAGCGCGGGGTGATCCCCCAAGAGTTGCTGGCTCAACTGCCTGCTGCCGATGTGAGGGTGGAGTTCCCCTCCCTCGAACAGTTGAATACTGGGCTGCAATACATTCGGGACAACTGGGCTAAGGAAGTGGGGATCACCTACGCCAGTTAACCCCTTGAGTGCTCTGCAAAGTTTCCCCAGCGAGGGACTTTTGCACCACAACTCCGCATCCGTTGGTTTGGGAAAAGGGCACATGACCACCACCGTCACCGCCGCACAGCAGGCTCTCAAGCCTTCTCCTCCTAAGCGTTCAGAGCTTTGGAAGGGGGTGCCCTGGGATTGGTTGGGGTTAGTGCCCTTTTTTGGTTTTGTTGCTGTCTTTTTGGTTTTTCCGGCCCTCTCCATCGTGACCAGGAGCTTTTCTGATGGGAGCGGCAATTTTACCCTGAGCAATTTGCACAGCCTCACCAACCCAGTCATTACCCTGGCCTACCGAAACACCCTTTGGGTCAGCGTAATCACCGCCCTCAGTGGATCCCTGCTGGGTGGGTTGTTGGCCTGGGCGGTTACTTTAGGGGGGCTGCCCCGCTGGATCCGCAGCTCTGTGCTCTCGTTTTCGGGGGTGGCTGCCAACTTCGCTGGGGTGCCGCTGGTCTTTGCTTTCGTCGCCTTGCTGGGTCGCATTGGCCTGCTCAACCAATTATTGCGCCCCACCGGTTTGCAAGTGGATCCGCAACGGTTCCTGTACGGCTTCTGGGGACTGTGCATCGTCTACACCTATTTCCAGATCCCGCTGATGGTGCTGATCATGGCCCCGGCTTTGGATGGCCTGAAGAAGGAGTGGCGCGAAGCAGCCGAGAACTTGGGGGCCAGTCAGTGGCAGTTTTGGCGCTACATCGGCTTGCCGGTGCTGATGCCCGCCCTTTTGGGATCCGCTGCGCTGCTGTTTGCCAATGCCTTTAGCACCTATGTGACGGCAACCGCCCTCCTGGGAGCCATCGGCCAAACCTTTGCCGTCACGATTGTGGTGGCCAACCAGTTCCGCACCGATACCTTTGGGGATCCCGGCTTGGGCTACGCCTTGGCCTTCAGCATGATGGTGGTGATCGCCATTACCGTTGCTCTGTACACCTACAGTCGTCGCCAAGCGGAACGCTGGCTGCAAAAGTGAGAGGGATCTGCCGATGAACACGAGCAAACGAGCCCCCGTCTTTGCCTGGTTGTGCTTGGGTGTGGCCTTAGCCTATCTGTTTCTGCCATTGGTCGCCATGGTCTGGTCATCGGTGACCTCTCCGCGCGGGTTTTATCTGGATGCCTATGTGCAGATTTTTCAGGCCCCCCGCATTGGGGAGACCTTCTTTTTCTCCTTTCAGGCAGCGATTTTAACCATCTTGATCAGTGCGTTGCTGGTAGTGCCCACCGCCTACTGGGTGCAGTTGCGCCTGCCCAAGGTACGCCCGATCATCGAGTTTTTGACGGTGATCCCGTTGGTGATCCCGCCTTTGCTGATGACCTTCGGCATGATCCGCTTTTTCAACAACACCCCCCTTACCAATAGCAACCAAGGCCTCTACTGGATGATGTTGGGGGCCTATGTGATCATCTCCTTCCCCTTCATGTACCGTTCGGTAGATGCCGGGATGCAGTCGGTGAATATCCGCGTCCTCACGGAAGCCGCCCAAAGCCTGGGGGCCAGTTGGTTCAATATCCTGTTCAAGGTGATTTTCCCCAATGTGTTGGTGGCGGTGCTGAATGGCAGTTTCATCACCTTTTCCATTGCCCTCGGGGAGTTTACGGTGTCTTCCTTGCTCAACCAACCGGCCTTCAGCCCCTACATGTTGGACTTGAGTTACCGACAGGGGGATCTGGCGACCGCTTTGGGCATTGTCAGCATTGGGGTCACTTGGGCCTGTATTGCTGCCATTCAGCTCTTGGGCCGGGGCCGGGGCGGTGTGCATCCAACGGGAGTTTAGTTCGTAGTTCGCAGGATTTCCATGAGGTTTGGCCATGAGCTTTTTAACCCTGACCGGCATTCGCAAGGAATTTGGCAAGTCTGTCGCCGTGCAAGACTGTAACCTCCAGGCTCATCAGGGGGAGTTCGTTACCTTTCTGGGGCCGAGTGGTTGCGGTAAGTCTACCGTGCTGAGAATGGTGGCCGGATTTGAGCAACCAACTCAGGGCAGCATTGTCATCGATGGCCGGGATGTGACTGCTCTGCACGCCAGCAAGCGCAACATCGGCATGGTGTTTCAGCAGTATGCGCTCTTCCCCAACATGACGGTGGCCGAGAATATTCAATTTGGCCTCAAAGTGCGGGGGGCCGATGGCTCGCTGCGACAAGAACGGGTGAGAGAGCTGCTCGAGATCATCCGTATGGAGGCCTTTGCCAACCGCTATCCCCATCAACTTTCGGGTGGGCAGCAACAGCGGGTGGCCTTGGCGCGGGCTTTGGCCATTCGGCCTCAAGTGTTGCTCTTGGATGAGCCGTTGTCTGCGCTGGATGCCAAAATTCGGGTTTCACTGCGCCAGGAAATTCGCTCCATTCAACGGCAGTTGGGCATTACCACCATCTTCGTTACCCATGACCAGGAAGAAGCCCTCACCATTTCTGATCGGATTGTGGTGATGAATTTCGGCCTGATCGAACAGGTGGGCCGCCCGATGGAGATCTACAACCAACCGCAAACCCAGTTTGTCGCCTCGTTTATTGGCACGTTGAATGTACTAGAGGCCCAGGTGGTGGATCCCCACCAAGGGTATATCCACGTAGAGGGTCAGCCCGTGCGCACCAGTGAAGCCCTGCGGGAAGTGGGAAAAACGGTGTCGGTGGCGATTCGCCCCGAGTCAATTGCTTTGAACCACAGCAACGGTCACCCCAACAGTCTGCGGGCCACGGTGGACGATGTTTATTTTCTCGGTTCGGTGGTGCGGATTCGGACTCGGCTGGGATCCCAGCATTTGAATGTGGATACCTTCAACAGCCCTGGTCTGTCGGTGCCCACCCCTGGGGATCCGGTGACTCTCAACTTCAGTGCCGAAGCAGCCAAGGTTTTGCAGGAGAGGGCCAGGGTTGAGTCAGGGATCCCCAGTTTGGTGTAGATGAGCCCTCATCTTCTAGACTGAACGGAGTCCCTCCTTCTGGCAAGACTTGCGCATGACTTCCGCCTTCCTGGGCCAGGATCTAAGCCACTATCCTTTTACTTCGCAGCGGCGGGTGGTGATGGGAAGGCGAGGTGCGGTGGCTACTAGCCAGCCCTTGGCGGCGATGGCAGGGATGGAACTGTTTTGGGCTGGGGGCAATGCGGTGGATGCTGCCCTGGCGATGGCGATTGCTTTAACGGTGGTGGAACCCACTTCCAATGGCATCGGCTCAGATGCGTTTGCCTTAGTGTGGGATGGGGCCCATCGTTTGCATGGTTTGAACGCATCCGGTCGCAGCCCGGCGGCCCTGACTCCCCAACACTTTACGGGTTATGAACGGATCCCACCCTTAGGTTGGTTGACGGTGACCATACCGGGGGCGGTTTCTGCTTGGCAAGCCTTGCATCGGCGCTGGGGTCGGCTACCTTTTGAGCGGTTGTTTGAGCCCGCCATTCGTTTGGCACAGGAAGGGTTTCCGGTTTCTCCTCGGATTGCCCAACTGTGGCAGGCGGCTGAGAAGACCTATTTACCCCTCCAGGATCCCTGTCATCAACCTTTTCTAGAGGTGTTTTTCCCACAGGGTCGTGCTCCCCGGGCCGGAGAGATCTGGGGCAGCCCCCGACATGCCCAAACCCTAGAAACCCTGGCTCGCACAGGCGGAGAGAGCTTCTACCGAGGGGAACTGGCTCAGAAGCTGCTGGCTTTTTCCGAGTCAACCGGCGGGATCCTCTCGCCATCGGATTTGCAGACCCATCAAGCGGACTGGGTGGAGCCGATTTGCACCCACTACCGGGGCTATACCGTCTGGGAAATGCCACCCAATGGGCAGGGTATAGCAGCGTTGATGGCCCTCAACCTCTTGGAAGGGTTTGAGTTGAGCCGGATCCCTTATCACTCCAGTGAGCGCTATCACCTCCAAATTGAGGCGATGAAACTGGCCTTTGCAGATGTGCACCGACAGGTGGCAGATCCCGATTATCTGCAGGTGAGCCCGGCACAGATGCTGGATAAAGGGTATGCCGAGCAACGCAGGGGATTGATCCGGTCTGAGGCGATCCCGGTGGCCCAGCCGGGGCTACCCCAAGGGGGAACAGTGTATCTGGCGGCGGTGGATGGGGACTTGATGGTGTCGTTTATTCAGTCCAATTTCGATGGCTTTGGCAGTGGTTTGCTGGTTCCAGGAACCGGCATTGCCTTGCACAATCGCGGCACCGGTTTCACCCTCGAATCTGGGCATCCCAACCAAGTTGGCCCCCGCAAACGGCCCTATCACACGATTATTCCTGCCTTTCTTTCCAAAGATGGGATCCCGTTGGGGCCTTTTGGGGTGATGGGGGGAGCGATGCAACCGCAGGGGCATGTGCAGGTGGTAGTGAATAGAGTGGACTATGGCTTGAATCCTCAGGCAGCTCTGGATGCCCCCCGCTGGCGCTACCTACAGGGCAATCAGGTGGTGGTGGAGGCGACGGTGCCAGAATCGGTGGTGCAGGAGTTGGCGGCGCGTGGCCATCAGGTGCGGGTCATGCTCACCGAAGATTACTACGGCTTTGGTCGAGGGCAGATCATCTTCCGTGCCGGGGATGCCCTCATCAGCGCCTCGGAGCCGCGAGCGGATGGCTTGGCTTTGGCCTGGTAGATGGAGGGGATTGGGGATCTCCGTAGCCCACCGGTCTTGTGTTCGGCGGAGGTATCCGGTATAACCCAGTTAGGGATCCCGAGCCGATGGAAGAGCTGCATGGATAGAAGCGGTTATGCTGCGTGGATGCAACTGGCGGCTGGGCTGGCGGCGGTTGGGTTCATGGGATCCCTAGTTGCCTGTGCCCCGGCTCCAATCTCGCCAGCAGAAGCTCAACTTCAGGATCCCGTTCGTCGACCCATCCGTCACATCAGTAAAGATGGCACCCGTTTTGAGGCTTCTCTGGGGGATGCTCGCGCCCTCCCCGCCCAGTTCCCGGCTCATTTGCAACTGCCGCAGGCCTCTGTGGTTTCTTCCGGACAGATTTGGGATCGCGAGGGGGGTATGACCTCCTTAATTTTGCAAACGGCTCTCCCTATGCAAGAGATCAGCACCTACTATCGCCGTGGTCTTTGGGGTCGGGGCTGGGAGATCCTCTCCGATGTTGAGCAGCCGGACGGGATCCGCACCTTAGTTTTTGAGTCTCCCCAGCGCTCGCAGCAGATGCCACAACAGGTGGTGATCCAGGTGGGATCCCCGCGCCAAGGGCCAGACCAAATCGAGCAACGGGATATCCTGATCTTGCTCAGCACTGTACCGGCAGGAGACTATGGTACCCAAGGCGATGGCTCCCCTGTGAAAGGCTGGAGTAAAACTGCACCTTCTCCCCTTCCCTAGAAGATGCCCCTCTACACACAATCCATTCCAATTGCCGCCCCCATCCCCCAGGTGGATCGCTGCATCACAGACTTAGACGTGATGAAACGCTGGCTCAACCCACTGTTGCAGTGTGAGGCCGTTGGATCCCCGGCAGCCAAGTTGGGCAGCCGCTACTGCTTTCGGATGCGGATTCCGTGGGTTTCCCCGCAGTTGGACTGCGTGATCACAGAGCGGGCCGTAGGGTTGGTGCAGTGGCAGTTTGAGGGATTTTTCACAGGAACCGATCGCTGGGAATGTTGGCCCGAATCGGGAGGAACTTTGTTGATCAATCGGTTTGAGTTTCACATTCCCAATCCCTGGGTGGCGGCGGGGTTTCACCTGTTGGCGGCAGGCCTGACGCAGCAGGATATGCGGGCACAGCTACGACGGCTGAAGGCGGTGGCGGAGTCTTTGGGTTAGGCTGGAGCCGAGTAGTAAAGAAATGTGACGGGCTGCAATGACCAGCAACACCGGATTATTTAATCGTCGTTTTGCCGATAACTTCATTCCCCAACCGGCCAACAACAGCCTAGAGATCGGCCAACTGACCCCTGATTTTGAGCTGCCGCGGGTGCAAGGGGATCCCGTGCGCCTATCGGACTACCGCGGCCAGAAGCCTGTGGTCCTGGCCTTTACCCGCATTTTCACAGAAAAACTCTTCTGTCCCTTCTGCTACCCCCACATTCAGGATCTGAAAGCTCGCTATGCCGAGATTCAAGCGCTGGGGGCGGAACTACTGATGATCACCAGCACCGATCCGATCCAGAGTGAACAAATCCAAACCGATCTGCAGCTGCCCTATCCGCTGCTGGTGGATCCCGACTGCACCACCTTCCGACTGTATGGTGTCGGTCAGGCACTGGGGGCACCGCTGCCGGGACAATTTGTGCTCGACCAAACGGGCAAACTGCGCTTTAAGCACGTCTTTTCGTTCGCAGATCCCAATGCCGATACCGATGAGGTACTGCGGGTGCTGCGGGAAGGGCTGGAAACAGGTTGGGATGGCACGCGCAAGGCAGCCCCGATTCCCTTTTTATAGATTTACAGAATGGTTCGATACCATCCGTACACGGGAGAAAGGCTGTGGTGTTCGCTCGTCTGGCCCAAAGTGGGGCGCGTCAGGCCGAGATTCTGGAGGTAGTCTTGCGCCATGGCTGGGATTACATGCGGCGCTTGCTCTCTTTCGGGAAAGCTGGGGAACCCCAACTGCCCCCTCCCATGGTGCTGCGTAATATCTTGGTGGACTTGGGGCCGGTTTATGTCAAGCTGGGCCAGCTGTTGAGCACACGCCCGGATCTGTTGCCGCGTGACTATATTGAAGCCCTCAGTACCCTGCAAGCCAATGTGCCCCCTGTGCCCTGGAGCGCGGTAGAAATGCTCCTGCGCCAGCAGTTGCGCCAACCTCTAGAGCAGGTTTTCAGCAGCATTGAAACGGAATCTGTGGCTGCTGGCTCCATCGCCCAAACCCATCGCGCCTGTTTGAGCAGTGGAGAATGGGTGGCCCTAAAAATCCAGCGGCCTGGGTTGGAAGCAGTGGTGGAACGGGATACCCGCTTGATTCGGAGTATCGCTGAGCTGGTGGCCCAAACGGAATTTGGCAAGCTGGCGGATGTGGTTTCTTTGGCGGATGAGTTCTGTCGGGCCATTCAAGCGGAATTAGATTTCACCCAAGAAGCCCACCATACCGATCAGTTGCGGCAACATTTGCAAGGTAGCCGCTGGTTTGACTCAACACAGCTGGTCGTACCCCAAATTCACTGGCCCCTCACCACTCCGAAAGTGTTGGCGATGGAGTGGATCGACGGTCAACCGCTGCTGGAGGCGGATCGCAGCGACGGGGATCCCCGCAAAATGGCCCGCATGTTAACCCGTGCTTTTTTTCAGCAGATCTGTATTGATGGCTATTTCCACGCCGATCCCCACCCCGGTAATCTGTTTTATCTGGGATCTGGTCGGATAGCGCTCCTGGACTGTGGCATGATTGGGCGGCTGGATCCCCGCACTCAGCAAATTCTGTTGGAGATGATCCTCTCGATTGTAAGTTTGGATGCCCAACGCTGTGGGGAACTGACCTTGGAGTTGGCCCCCCCAGACCAGCCGGTTAACTTGGCCCAATTGCAAAACGACTACGAGCGCCTGTTGCGGCAGTACTACACCCTGAGCGTGTCAGAGTTGGATTTTAGCCAGCTCTTCTACGAGGTACTGCAGGCGGCCCGGCGGAACCACATTCGGATCCCAGGCAATTTGGGCCTCTGTGCTAAAGCATTGGCCAACCTAGAAGGGATCGCCCGCCAGTTAACCCCTGACTACAACTTGCCGGAGCAGATTCGCCCCTTGATGGCCGATGTCTTCCGGGCCCAGTTGGTGGGAGAAGCCCCGTTGCCCTCATTGTTGCGCACGGCGCTGGATTTGAAGAATCTGTCTTTGCAGTCACCCCGTCAGGTGGAGTTACTCCTCAGCCGTATCACCTCTGAAACCCAACGCTGGAACCTGAGCATGCGAGAGCTAGACGGGATCCGCAGCAGCCTGGATAATTCTGCCAATCGCCTTTCCTACAGCATTGTGGTGGGTTCTTTGATCATCGGGGCGGCCATTATTTCTGCCCAAACCCAACGATTTCAAGTTTTTTGGTTGAGCGAGCTGCTCTTTGCGGTGGCCAGTGTGCTCGGCCTTTGGCTGATCATCAGTATTCTGCGTTCCGGTCGCCTGCGGGGTTAGACTCAAGAACCCTTTGTTGAACGTACAAGGAGGAGCCGTTTGCCTACAGGATGCAGCTCCCACTGTAAACCAATGACTTGAGTGATCACGCCATAGTCCTTGTCTCTCTGCAGGAAAATCGGTACTGATGACAAAAACAGAGGCTAAGCGACTGGACTTCTGCTCAGAGAACATCTCCGCCAAACTTATCCGTAGTGTCAAAATAATTCTAAATTATAGACTAAAACCTATCATTCTAATAATAAAGAAATACTATACTCTATATATCTTTTGCGATAAGACATTAGGTAGAAATTTTTCTTTACCTAACTGAGTTTCTAAATAGTGTTGCAGCGCGATAAGGCTTACCGACATTTGTTGGAATTTGCTGGTGTGCCTGCTGTGTAATGTTGCGAAGTCACCTGTCAAGATTTCACAAGGAGTATTATGACCATGATGCGGATTCCACGTCGGTAATTTCTCGTATCTTCTGGTGCAGCAGCTCTAGGAGCAGCTGGAGCCGTTCTAGCAAACCCTAAACGGGGACAAGGTTACTATGTAGCTCAGGCTAGCGGCCCAGAAACTACTGGTATTCGACTGGGCTATTTGCCTATTCTAGAGGCAGCGCCACTCATCATTGCCAAAGAAAAGGGGCTGTTTACCAAACATGGAATGCCAGATGTGGAAGTTCTGAAGCAAGCTTCTTGGGCAGCCGCTCGGGATAACGTAGAAATTGGTTCCGCTGGTGGTGGTATCGACGGTGGTCAATGGCAAATGCCCATGCCTCACCTCATCACGGAGGGCGTGATTACGAAGGAAAACACCAAAATTCCGATGTATGTTTTGCTGCAAACTTCAACCCATGGAAATGGTATTGCCATTGCTGGTAAGCACTTGAGGAAAGGTCTTGATGTCAATGCCTCTAAAGCTGTTCAATACATTGCAGAATTGAAGTCCAAAGGTACTCCATTCACAGCGGCTTTTACTTTTCCCCGAGCCAATCAAGAGTTGTGGATTCGGCTATGGTTAGCGGGTAGTGATATTAATCCAGACGATGTAAAGCTGATTGTAGTCCCTCCTGCCCAAACAGTAGCTAACATGCAGACGGGGATCATGGATGGGTTCAGCACTGGGGATCCATGGCCCTATCGAATTTCTGCAGAAAACATTGGTTTCATGGCAGCCTTGACGGCTCAGTTGTGGCCAGATCATCCAGAAGAATATTTAGCGATTCGTGCTGATTGGGTGGACAAAAACCCTACAGCGACAAAAGCTCTTTTGAAGGCCATTATGGAAGCTCAACAGTGGCTAGACCAAGACAGTAATCGTCCTGAAGCAATCGAAATCCTTTCCAAGCGCAATTATTTGAATGTCCCGCCAGAGATTCTTACTCCCCCGTTTGAAGGTCGATATATTATGGGTGATGGCCGACCAGATATTAAAGATAAGATGATGGGGCCATTGTTCTGGAAAGATGATCGAGGCAGCGTATCTTACCCTTACAAGAGTCATGATTTATGGTTCTTAGTAGAAAATGTCCGCTGGGGATATTTACCTGCTAATACTGACCTCCAGGCCATTGTGAACAAGGTAAACTGAGAAGATATCTGGCGTGAAGCTGCCAAGGAGTTGGGTGTAGCTGAGGCTGATATTCCATCCAGTACTTCTCGTGGTGTTGAAACCTTCTTTGATGGCGCAAAATTTGATCCGAACAATACAAAAGCGTATTTAGACAGTCTCAAATTCAAAAATCTAGCCTAGATACGATTTTGCTGTTCGAATCTTTAAAGAGTTCACTCTTGGTCGTTTATCCATTCTGAGAGATTCATTCTGAGAGGCAACAAACATGACTCAAACATTTGGATTTGTGGGGCGACGTTCTCTTCTCAAAACTGTAGGGGCCTTGGGATTGGGCATGGCAGTTATAAGCAGATCCCCCCTCTTTGCTCAACCAAGTCGCAAGCCTAGCGATCAGCTTACGCCTGATGAGGCATTAAGTCTGTTGATGGAAGGAAATAAGCGTTTTGTCTCTGGAGAGACCCTTCATCCTCGCCAAGGAGTATCTGCGATCAGAGATGTAGCAGCAGATCAATTTCCTTTTGCAGCGTTCTTAAGTTGCGCTGATTCTCGCGTCCCAGTTGAAATTTTGTTTGATCAAGGCTTGGGAGACTGCTTCGTCTGCCGTGTAGCAGGAAATGTTCTTACAAAAGAGGCTCTAGGTAGTCTGGAATTTGGGACGGCAGTTTTGGGATCCCGTTTGATAATGGTATTAGGACATGAGCGTTGTGGAGCAATTGCTGCCGTATTTGGGCGGCAAGAATTACCTGCAACTCAAAATGATATTGCTTCTCTAGTGCCCTACATAGAGCCTGCTGTAAAAACCATCCAGGAGCAGTCTGCGAAAGCTCCCATTCCAGATGATGTAGAAGAGGCCATTAAACTGAATGTGAAAAATCAAGTTGAAGCCTTGTATAGCTCTGTACTAATCTCCGAGTTGGTACAGAAAAATGAGATTAAAATCGTGGGAGCCTATTATGACTTGGATACAGGAGAGGTGAGCATCATCACTTGAGTGATTCGATGCTGAAATGATGAATGGGTGATCTTACGACACAGTTTGGATTGGCCTTGCGGAAGGAACGTTCCTATAGATACAGAATTGAAAGCTGTCGGGGCGTTCTTTCTGCAGGGTAAATGTATTTGAGTGCAAAGTATTCTTATCATCAGCCTTGATCCGCAGTATCGACACCTCCTTTGCCTTTGGAATTGTGTAGATTGGACAGCCCAAGAGATCCGGGATGGGGGAGGTCTTCTTTAGGTAGGCTAGGTAGGCTCCCCACTTGAAGAGATCTGCTGTATGAATGTCTGATGTTCGGCTGAGCCTAAACCCTGTTGTAACACCGACAAGACCTTGGGCATATCTCCAGTCAATAGAGCCACCGGATCCAACCACAATCCAGGAAAGGCTTGACTACGAAGGATCCCTTGTTCATCTGGGATTTGGACTTGATAATCATCTGCTTTTAGACAAAACCAGTCTAGCTGCTGCTCTAGGGTGCGCCAGACAATGTAGTCTTGGATCCCATTGCGGCGATAGGCCCGTTTTTTATCGTGCAGATCAATCGAGGCACTACTCGCTGCAATTTCCACAATGAGGTCTGGGGATCCCTCGATGTAGTCATCTTCACTGACGATAGCTCCCCTGCCAGGCAGAAAGAGCACCACATCTGGCTGAGGTTCATTATCGGGATCCAGCCGTACGGTTGGGGTGTCGCCCAAAATCAAGCCAGGAGTGTAGGCGTTGTAAGTGCCAAGCCACGTCATGATCTGGCCGTGAGGTTGACCGTGGCTCATGATTCGCAGGGGGGATCCCATGATATAAACCACTCCCTCGATCAGTTCCGCTTTCTTGAGCTCAGGCATAGCCTCATACCGCTGTTCAAACTCAGTACGAGTTAGCCGATCCCCATTTTCTAGGGGCGGAATGCGAAGGGTTAGGGGAGACGAGGTAAGCATTAGAGCAGTCAGACTGGGATCCCTTTTGTTCTAACATTGGCTTTCTATCAGTACATCAAGAGTGCCCAAATTAGCCCTTCTAGCTCTGAACCCAGAGGGTATGGTAAAGGGTGAATATGGCAGTGACTTCAACGCGGAATCTCGATTCGGATCAGGATCCCGAATGCCAATATGTTATGGATTAGATGGTTATGGATTAGATGTGAGATCCACTCCCATCAAGTCTCACGTCATAATCGTCATTCGAATGCCCTAGTTCTGCCCAGTTCTGATCTGTGGGACAGACTTGCCGATGTGACTACACCGTGAAGATTCAACCGACGCACGAGGTGAAACAAGGCTGGGATCCCGTGCAGATAGACTTGAAGCAGGAGATAGATTATCGTACAAGCCATCACAATCGGGGTTAGAGCTTTCATCCACTCTATCTGGCATCCTAAACGGGATAGGCCAACGATGAGAACATCATCCACAAGACCGAACAAAAACGGCAGATAGGAAACCAGCAGACGAGGCGAAGTCTGGATGGGATCCTCAGAATCTGAATGCATGTAGAAGGTGGAGAAATCGATAGAAGCATCCATTCGAAAGACAGATCGGGGTTTCGTGAATCATGTCTCTGGGATGGAAGGAAACAGATAAAAAGTTAACCACTAAAAAGTTAACCACGGTTACAGCCTTTTCCAGTAATACATACTACGACCGATGTAGGCCAACCCTTTATCTGACAAGAATTTCTCAAGAATTTCTTCACTTTGTGGCGCACATAAAGTTGGAAAGGCTGTAAACACGTTGAACAGGCTACACGAGAAATGCCTTCTTTATTGATATCTCTAGATTCAGAGCTCTAAGCTAATGGTAGCACATGAATTTCGGGCTCTCATCCTAAAGAAAAGCTCAAGCATGGTTAGTCATCGAGATGACGACGATAGGATCGCGATGCAAGAATCCTGACATAGAGAGCTTTGTTATGCCCCTGTCTTGGCTGGATTTCTCCATTCGTTTAGGGGTCGCCTTTGCCCTGGGATCCCTGATCGGCTTGGAGCGGCAGTGGCGACAACGCATGGCCGGCTTACGCACCAATACCCTGGTAGCGACAGGTGCAGCTTTGTTTGTCATGCTCTCGGTTCTCACCCCGGATGAAGGCAGCCCCACCCGGATTGCGGCCCAAGTGGTATCGGGTATTGGTTTCCTGGCGGGAGGAGTCATTCTTAAGGAAGGCGCCAGTGTGCGCGGGTTGAATACTGCCGCCACCATCTGGTGTGCTGCAGCGGTGGGGGCATTTTCTGGAGCAGGGTATATTCTACAGGCAGCGATTGGAACTGGAGCGGTGTTGATCTCCAACATTCTGCTGCGGCCTCTTGGCTACCGCATTAACCAGCAGCCCCTCAAAGGTACTGAGTTAGAACTGGTCTACGAGTGTTCATTTACTTGCAAAAGCCTGGAAGAAGCTCATATCCGCGCCCTATTGCTACAGGCCTTGGCTCCTAGCCATCTGAAGTTGCGGGCCCTCCACAGCGAAGACCTGGAGGAGAAACCGGATCTTGTCAAGGTAGAAGCGGAAATGGTTACCCAAACCCGCGATGATCAGTCTCTAGAAGTGATCGTTAGCCGTCTGAGCTTAGAACCGGGAGTGCTCGCCGCCAGTTGGCGCATTATCGAACAAGAATTTGGATAGGGCTCCCTTTGCATTGGGCTTGGAGCCTTAGCTGAGCAGTTCCCAACCGGTCAACAGAGCAAAGCCCAGGAATAAGGATCCCCCAATCCAGTGGATCGCCCGTTCAGAAATGTGATTTGCCAAGAATCGACCTCCTAGCACAGCAACCCCCACCATCAGGCCATGTCCAAGGGTTGCCCCTGCCAATACACTGAATCCCGGATGGGCCGCGGCCAAAGAAATCGTAGCCACTTGGGTTTTGTCTCCGAGCTCCGCCACCGCCGTCAGGGTAAAGGCTTCGGAAACAACTGCCCAAGCCCCGCCTCGACCTGCCCCCTTTTCTTCTGCCTGCTCCACGAGCTTTAGGGCTTCTTCCTCCTCTTCCATTTCATGTTGGGGAGTCATTTGGTGGGCTTGCGAGAGCATTTTCAGCCCAAAAGCCAAAAACACCCCGGTGGAGAGGATCTGCACCCAAGTGGCCGGAAACAAGCTGAACAACAACTGGCCCACTGCCACCGCCAGCACCGTCATCACGGCCAAAGCCGCCCATGCCCCCAGAAAAACCCAGCGGCGGGGATGTCGCATGGCTAGAATCAGGGGGGTGAAAAAGGTTTTATCCCCAAACTCCGCTACTGTCACCAGCAGCAAACTCGCCACAAAACCAGCCCACATCTTGTTGCCTCCAACCTCTCTTGTGTGCAGAAGGGGTCACACATCGGAGCGAGGCCGGAGAAGTCAGACAGACTCACCAAGCTCACCCCTGCGTAAACTCAGTGAAAGTCTCGTCACCAGAACGCCAAACTAAGTTGGTTCTGTCTTCTGCACCGGGCCATTGTGGCCAGTATGTCGATACAGAGTGCGGCGAACCGCCAGACTACTCCCTTTCAGAATTGAATCGTAACATGTTGCTTCACAGGTGAGTGCGGCGGAGTCTAATCGTTTGGACCTAATGCCCTCTGAATTTCCTGCGCAGAGGTCGTCCAACCCACGATGCCTCCCTGCGCCCGAATCATTTCTAGGGTAGATTGCTTAAATTGCGGGAAATAACTGGCGGTGCAATCTTCTACCATCAGACATTCGTAGCCCCGATCATTGGCTTCCCGCATGGTGGTTTGCACACAGACTTCTGTGGTGACTCCGGTGAATAACAGATGGGTGATCCCTTGTTTCTGCAAAATGTCTTGCAGCTTGGTCGCGTAGAAGGCCCCCTTGCCAGGCTTGTGAATGACAATTTCCCCCTCAATTGGAGCCAGCTCTGGAATAATCTCGTTGCCCTCTTCTCCTCGGATTAAGATCCGCCCCATGGGGCCTGCATCTCCGATCGTCAGGGATCCTTTGTGCCCCAAAGCCTTACCGCGCCTCCGTTTGCTGATGGGACAATCAGAGAGATCCGGCTGATGACATTCCAGGGTGTGGATGACTGTCAGCCCCTTTTGTCGGAAGAAGTCCAGCAACCCCTTGAGGGTAGGCACAATCGCTCCCAGGTGTACGACATCATTGCCTAAGATCTCTCCAAATCCTCCTGGCTCGAGAAAGTCCCGTTGCATATCGATGATCACCAAAGCCAACTGAGACAGGCTAGGAACCTCATAGTCGTAGGGTAAGGCCGGGATCCGAAACATAGTGCTAAGCAGATAGGGATTAACAAATTACGTTAGCAGCTAACCCCCCCTTTTTTACACCCAATTTTCAATTCCTCTACCGGAGTTGTGGCTTTCAGTCCCCACCCTAATCCCATGCCCAAAATGGGGAAAATGGCCCAGGTTATCCGCCCTGCCGTGAACAGGTTAATCAAGACCAAAAAAATACCAGTCATCAAGTATTGGATCCCAATTTGTCGAATTTTTGCTCGATGTTTACGGTGCTTTTCATCCAACTGCGGTTTAGGCGGCGCAGTCGGCTCTAGGGGGTGGTCAGTGTGAATGGCTTGTTCCAAAATGTCTTGAGAAATTCCCAGTTCAAAAGCCATTTCTTGCAGGTCTTGCGCCGTAAAGGTTTCTGTTTGGGCACGTTGGGATAGGGCACGGGTTAAAATTCGCTCTACGTCCGCTTGAGAATAGTCCGTCATGATTGGGTCTCCATAGAGAATAATGAATCAAAAGGTTTGGGCCTTCTGCCTATTCAAAAAGGGATCCCCTTCGCTAATCCTTAAAGCTTGTTTCTGCCAGCAACTTAGCTTTGACTTCTGAAGGCAAGTCATCCCAATGCACGCCGTCCAAGGCTCCCTGCAAAGAGTAAAGGTAGTAGCAAACCGGGATAGTCACTTCAGGATGGTTGGCTCTGACCCGCTTGTAGGTATTGGCCACCCCAACCGACTTGAGATCCCCCACCGTTTTTACCCCCACTTCTGCCAAGCGCTTGGCAACGGTTGGGCCAATGTTCTTCAACTCACTTAGAGGTATCGAATCCTGCATACGCCCTCCTGTTTAACCTCAGCCCTGCTCTACCTAGCACCCCTACCCAGACCCAAACCATCTGAAATCTCGATGTTCGTCTGCTTATGCAACTGAGTGCATAACTAGAATGTATATACACCCAGTTGCATACGTCAAGAGGGATCCCTTGGCCTTAACCCACGCAATTTTGGCAGCCTTACAGGAAGAACCCTGCAGCGGTTACGACCTGACCAAACGGTTCGATGGCTCTGTTGGTTTTTTTTGGCAAGCTAGCCACCAGCAGATCTATCGGGAGCTGAGCAAACTGGAGGAGATGGGCCTATTGCAATCGGAGGTGATCCGCCAAACTCACCGACCGGACAAAAAGATTTACCGGGTCACCCCCAAAGGGCTGAATTACCTGCGCCAGTGGATTATGGAACCAGGGGCAGCCTCCCCGACACGGGATGAGCTGCTGGTGAAAACCTTCGTCGGGCACTTGGTGGATTGGCCTGCTTTCAAAGCCCTACTCGAACAACAACGGGGGCAACATCTGGAGCGACTGGCCATTTACCGCCGCATCGAAGAGCAATACTTTGCCGATCCCAAAACTTTGCCGCGACACTACCGTTTTCAGTACGCCACCCTCCGCAAAGGGATCCGTTTTGAGGAATCTTGGTTAGCTTGGTGTGAGGAGATCATGCTGCTGCTGCAACCGGATCTGCCTTAACCTACCGCTTGACCAGATCGACGCGACCGATTGGTACAACAGAGGAGAAAAGGTCTACATTGCCGTAGGGGGATCCCATGACTGCTCAACGTTCCGGCCCACCTCCAATTGTCTATATTCTCTTGCTGGGTTTGCTGGGGGGTGGCGGCTGGTATGCGTATAGCTCTGGCCTGCTGAATGCCCAACTCAATCCTTCTAAGACTGAGTCTACACCTACTCAGGCAGGGATCCCTGCCACTCAACCGACCCAGTTACAAAAAACAACACCAACTCAACCTCAAGCCCAAGTTCCCAATGCACCGGCGAACCCCATCAATTTGGATACCTCCTTGCCAAACCCGGCCGTGATCCAGATGGATGGCAGCGTCACCATGGTTCGCATTGTCTTGGCTTTGCGAGCCGGCTATACCCAAAGGAACCCCAGTATTCCCATCACCTACGGGATCCCGGATGGTAAACCGAATGGATCCAATGCTGGCATGCAGGCTCTCATGAATGGCCAAATTCAGCTTGCTGCTACCTCTCGCCCGCTGAATGCCACTGAAGTTCAAGCCGGTATACAAGCCATCCCGATTGCCAAAGATGCGCTGGCGGTGGCAGTGAGTATCAATAACCCTTACAAAGGCGGCCTGACGCTGCAGCAGCTAGCGGATATTTTTCAGGGGCGCATCACCAATTGGAGCCAAGTGGGTGGGCCGAACCGCCCCATTCGCGTTCTTAACCGGGCCCGCCAGAGCGGCACCTATACCGTTTTCCAAGATTTGGTTTTGTTGGGGTTATCTTTTGCCCCGGATGGGCCGAATTTCACCACTGCTAGTGAAGATGCTACCACACCGCTTTTGCGTGCTCTCGGTGAAGATGGCATTACTTACAGCACTGTAGACCAAGTGGAAAATCAGCAAACGGTGCGGATTGTGCCCATCGATGGCCAGATGCCCACCCGCGAGGCCATCCAAAGGGGCAGCTACCCTTTGTCCCGCAGTGTGTTCCTAGCCGTACCTCAGCAAACCAGCCCTGCTGTGGCCAATTTCATCAACTACGCCGCCTCTGATGCAGGTCAGCAGATCATCTCCCGCACCGAGTTCATCCCCCTGAGGTAGCTCCGAAGCTTCCGCCGATTTCGCCGATTTCTATTCACCTGTAAAGTTCTTGAGCTTGCTCGGCAGTGGGTTCCACGCCTACCTAGGGGAGTGCCCTCAGTTTTCTCGACGCATGGCGCTCTCATGCCACTTGCCCAACATCTTGTCGGATAAAGCACTCATGGAAACAAAGATCAAGATCCCCAAGCTGGTGACCATGATCAGGGCCGCAAACATTCGGGGCACCTGCAAATTAAAGCTGGAAATCAAAATTTGGTAGGCGATCCCGGCCCGTTGGCCACCCGTACCGGCAACAAACTCAGCCACCACAGCCCCAATCAAAGACAAACCACCACTGATGCGCAACCCTCCCATAAAGTAGGGCATAGCACTAGGCAAACGCAGATAGATCAGGGTTTGCCAACGATTGGCTTTATAAAGCTGGAACAGGTTCAGCAAATTGTGGTCGGCGCTATTTAGGCCCAGGGTGGTATTGGAAATAATCGGGAAAAAGGCCACAATCCAGGCGCAAACTACCATGGCAGCAAAAGTGTTGTTACGTAACCAAATGATGATCAGCGGCGCGATCGAGACAATTGGCATGGTCTGCAAAATCACCGCATAAGGGAAAAAGCTGCGCTCAATCCACTTGCTTTGGGTAAACAAAATCGAGATTAAAAGCCCCGATATCGTGGCACAAAAGAAGGCCACCACCGTAATTTGCAGCGTGATCAGCAGGGAAGGGAAAAGCGTTCCCCATTCTTGAAACAGAGTTTGCACCACCAAAATCGGCCCTGGCAACAGGTAGTGGGGCATTCCCGTCACTCGCACCGCCACTTCCCAGCCCACCAAGAAGAGGATCCCGACGATCACTGGGGCAATGATATCCAGATTGAACCATTTGCGCAGGTTCAGCCCTGTGGGTGATATCACGGGAGTACTCTTCACAGAGGCAGTATCTGTCTGTGGGGGTCTGAGTTTTTCTCCAACCGTACCGGCCAGTTTGGGCAGATCCCAATCCGGCAAGTGCAGGGGAAAGTCCTCAGCTACGCCCAAAAGGGATCCCAGCCAGCGGTGCAGCCTGGTCAGAATTGGGGTGAAACGGTCGAACATCATCGTGGGGTTTGGGGGTGAAAGGGCGCTAAACAACAGAAAACAAAGTAAATAAACAAGGGATCCCGTTAGCGGGAACGTCCAGCTGAGAGAGGGCGCAGGTGATGATCCTGAGCGGTACCGTGCATGGCTTCTTGCAAACGGGCCGAAACTTCGCGGCAGTAGTCGTTGTAGAGGGGTGAGGTGCGAAACTCCTCCGAGCGGGGATAGGGCGCATCGATGGGGATATCGGCCACCACCCGACCTGGGCGAGCTGCCATCACCACCACTCGATTGGAGAGGTAAACTGCCTCATAAATGTTGTGGGTGACAAAGATCACCGTCCAGCGTTTTGCTTGCCATAGTTCCAGTACATCACTGTTTAATTTGCTGCGGGTGATCTCATCCAAGGCCCCAAACGGTTCATCCATCAACAGCACTTGGGGTTTGGTGACCAGCGCTCGGGCAATGGAAACCCGCATCCGCATCCCACCCGATAACTCCCGTGGAAAACTGCGCTCAAACCCCCGTAAACTCACCAGTTGCAACGATTCCAACACATCTTGGTCGGCCTTTTGCTTGGGTTCACCCGCCAGCTTGAGGGGAAGCCGCACATTGTCCATCACTGTTGCCCAAGGCATGAGAGCTGGTTCTTGGAAGACAAAAGCCAGCTTGGGGTTCTCCGTCAAGGATTGACCCCATTCGATGGAGCCTGTGGTCATACCCCCCAGACCCGCGATCAGCCGCAGCACCGTACTTTTGCCACAACCGGATGGCCCTACCAAGCTGACAAACTGCCCTTCTTGGATGGTCATGTTCATGTCTTGCAAAGCCACCGTGCCATTGGAGTAAACTTTGCTGACATGGCTGAGGGTAATCACAGGAGCGGACATAGCTAACAATTCCTAAGGCTGAGGATAACGGGATCCCATTCCAAACAGGACGGGGCAACCTATTCATCGTAGACAGAATAGCCCTCACCGCCGCTGCTACTTGGTAGGCATGACTACAACTTTTGCCCTCAGGTCAGCCTTTTGGGGAGTTTCTCACGGAAAACTTGCGAGATACAGATCCTGAAGTTTGGCTATTTCGGTTCCATTGGGTTGGGTTGACCTTGACTCCGCGCTCGTTGATCTCTGCGGTTTATGTCGAATGACTGGAAGCTTGTTTTCTGAAAGCGGGGTTACAGGGTTGTGAGCACAGGAGGCGCAACTTTGACTGCGCTTAGGCAACGCATGGAAGAGCAGAGTTAGAACGATTACCCGAAAGACTGTTGGCAGTTGTAGTGAAAGCAGAGACTGCCTTCCTTACCTCAACAGCAACGTGCTAACGCGAGGTTAGTAGAATGCAGCGAATTTTGTTCAACACTACTTCAATACCACTGCTGGGCATAAAGCCGCTGTACCAGGTAAAACACCAGCAGATTGACATCCACCCGCCGTTCATCGATCATGAACGACTCAATGGTGCTGGCTGGGGATCCCTCGGTAGCACAGCGAAAGAACTTACGACCGTTGAGGGATCCCTCGGCGAACAACACACTAAATTGCTTTTTTCCGCCCGCAAAGGAGCCAAGCAAGGTTTTTCCCTCTAGGCGCAGTTGCAGATCCTCCACTCCCCGTTTTTGAAAAGCAGCCACCGCAGCTGGGATCACATCCTCAGTGATTTCTTGCTCAAAGGGTTTTTCTTCTTTAGCTTTAGCTGCTTTCTTGCCAGCTGCTTTTGGGGTTGCTTCAGCACCATCTGACTCGGGGGCAGCTGGTTTGGCAGCTTTGGCTCGAGAGGGCTTTTGGGCAGCGGCCTCTTCGGGCACAGAGGTTTCCGGGGTAGGTTCTCCAGACATAGGAAAAGCGCTCCAGCGATAAGTGCAGACAGAAATCCAGTTCAACAAGCAATGAGCAAGATACTAGCCTTTGGGGATGTACTGACCGACAATTTCTTCCGCCGGGATCTGGGGGAAACCCATGCTGAAGTTGGGGGTACGCCCCTGTAGGTTGTAGGCGATCTCCCCTTGCTTAAGCAGAGACCGAATGAAGTGCTCCAGATCCGATCCAATACGGCGCATATTGTACTCCGTTAAGTCCCGACCTTTGTAGCCCGCTACCAACTCCTCGAAGTGGGCATAGACCTTCTGGAGGGCGGCATCATTCCAGACCAGCTCGTTGTCCGGATCAACATCCAGGGTGAACAGGTCTTCTCGGGGCAGGAAGTCGTTATTCGCCGTGACCTCACCAGCAAAAATATGAACGTGGCGGGTGGTGCATTTCAGCATTGCAATGGCTCCGGTTGGGATCCTACGCTTTTTCTTAAGGTATCATCCCTCTTGCTGCTCAGAGGATCTCTGCTGCCAAGATTCCAGAAGATCGCTATTATGACTGGGCTGGGGCTCACGGAAAGACGGGCCTGCAAAGTCTCTGGGTCACCACAGATACTTCAAGGTTTGGGCACGACAGGACTTGAGCTGGTCAAATCGGTAGTGGTGAGAGCAACCAGTAGTGCTTCCGGGCTGACGGGAAACGGCAAGTGATGAATGTCTGATCCTGCTTGGCAGGCCACTTGAGCTGCTTGTAGGAGTTCGGCGGATCCCAGATGAGCTAGGTTCAAATCTCGCAAATTGAGGGGCAAGCCCACCTGACGATAAAACTCCATCAACTGGGTACGTGCCGCCAAAGCCAATTGACTCCCTTGCAGGATCTCTTCGAGGCGCAATTGGGCCAGGATCCCGAAGGCAACCTTTTCGCCGTGCAGGGTGGCACGATGCCCCAACAGATGTGTCAAACCATTGTGAACCGCATGGGCTGCTACTGTACGACATTTGGCCCCTCCCATGCCGCCGACGATCCCCGCCAGGCAAATACAGGCATCGACCACCTGCTTCCAGGCCACTCCACCGGGTCTTTGTAGGGCCGCCAGGGATCCCTGGAGCAGCAAATCCCGCAAAACGCGGGCCTGTTGCACTGCCCCAATTACCAAGGCATCCTCAGAAGCGCCACTACTGACGGAAGACTCATACCACTTGGCCAAGGCATCCCCAATTCCAGCTACCAAGGTGCGCGGTGGGGCTTGTCGAATCAGGTTGTAGTCGAGAATAAGGGCATCAGGCGCTTTGTCCAACGCCACATCCTGTTGAAAGGCTCCGGCATTGGAGTAGATATTGGAGAGAGCGCTCCAGGCGGCACAAGTGGCTGCAGAAGTGGGCACGGTCACAATCGGGAGCCGCAATCGATGGGCTACTAATTTGGACGCATCTAGGGCTTTGCCTCCACCCACCCCCAGGATGCCGGTGATCTGTTCCGCTGTTGTCAGAGCCTGCAAACGCTCCAACTCTAACTCGCTACAATCCACACCGTAGGTTGTCCAGTGGGTTCGAATCTCTGGATCCCGAGCAAAATTTTGCTCAAGAGCCGGCTGCACCACCGCCAAGGATCGTTCTCCCCCGATCACCAGCACATGGGATCCCAGTACAGTTAGGGGAACCCACTCTAGAATGTGGTGCCCCCGATACACTCGGCCTGGGGCAGGAATGGCAACATCAAAATCCAACTCAAAGTCAGAAGGGGTGCTCAACATCGGCAACAGCTTGGCAGGAAAGGGCTCAACAGCGGCTTAGTGTCCAGGAACACAGTGATGCTCCTAGCTGTAAATCTTATCTTGCCTCAGTCAGATACTCTGCCCAAAGCTAATTCAAAGCGGATAAGTACAGCCATCATCAGCGACACTGAAGCTAGCAAAAGGCTGGAGGTGTTGTACTCTATGACACAAATCTCTTCCAAAGATAGCCTATCCATCCAGGGATCCCTTCAACCTGGGGCCCTTCACTTGTCCAGCCCATTTAGTCCTCCCTCTCAACCCATGTCTCGTCCAGAGCGGCAAGCTGCTGGTCAGGCGTTGCGTCAAACTGTACCCCGATCCCTTCACCGAGAATGGCAACCCTCTCAGGCCCGTCAGGATCCGATTGCGCTCATTGAATTGAACAGTCCAACCAGGGGCGGAGGGCAGAGTTAATCCCAATTCGTTACTGGCGCATGATGCAATCTCCGTTCACGTTTCTACGGGGTAGCGCGATTGTTATGACAGCGGATTTGGCCACTACACCCTATACCGGGATCCCGGTACAAGCCTGTGGAGATTGTCATCTGCTGAATTTTGGTGGATTTGCCACCCCCGAACGAAATCTAGTCTTTGATATCAACGATTTTGACGAGACCTTGATAGCGCCCTGGGAATGGGATCTAAAACGACTGGCAACCAGTATTTATGTCGCTGGCCAAGCCTTACAACTGCCAGATCTTGCCTGTGTTGTAGCAACCCGAGCTTGCGCCCGAGCCTATCGACTGGCTCTAGCCCAATACAGCCAAATGCGAACCTTGGATGTGTGGTATGCCCGATTGGATGCGGATTGGCTAATTGAGCATGCGCCGGATACAGATACACGCAAGCATTGGATAGACATGGCGAAGAGAGCCTTTCAACAAAATATGAGTCGAAAAGCTCAAAAAATAACAGAAAAAATCAATGGAAAATGGCAATTTATTGAGGATTATCCTCTATTATTTCATCCTCCTAATCGCTCGGATTATTTTTCAGAAGTAGCCACTCTTTTTGAGGACTACCGAGATAGTTTACAGTGGGATAGACAGTTCTTATTAGATCGCTATCAATTGGTGGATGTAGCCCTCAAGGTTGTGGGAGTGGGTAGTGTCGGCACCCATTGTGGTGTAGCCTTGTTATTAGATGCTAATGGGGATCCCCTGCTGTTACAGTATAAACAAGCCCAGCCCTCCGTCTTAGAATCTCATCTAGAACCATCTACACATGAGCATGCAGGGCAACGCATTGTCACAGGGCAACGTTTGATCCAAGCCGCCAGTGATATTTTTCTGGGTTGGACGAGCAATACTGACGGACAAGACTTTTATTTTCGGCAATTAAAAGATTGGAAAACCTCTGTTAAGCTCAAAGGAATGTCAGCCTGTAGCCTGGAAGACTACTCTGAGATTTGTGGTTCTGCTCTGGCTCGTACTCATTCTCGGACGGGGGATGCAGCAATGATCAGCGGATATCTGGGAAAGACAGACACTTTTGATCAATTGATCACAGATTTTGCAATAGCTTATGCCCATCAAGTGGAGTTAGACTTTCAACGCCTAATAGAGGCAGTGAAATCTGGGCGCATCACTGCTAAAGAAAGGTAAAATAGGACTTGTTTGAAGTATAGATCTTACTAGCTCTTAAGTCAAGTAACCTATACAATAGTATTATTTTTTAGACTAGGAAGTTGAACCGTTACCATCGTTCCCGAAAAAGATGATTCAATCAACAGTTCGCCTTTGTGAGCTGTAATAATTCGCTTGCAGATAGCTAGCCCCAGCCCTGTTCCTGAAGGTTTTGTAGAGCAAAAAGGGGTAGTGAGTTTTGGTAATATATCGGTTGGTATAGGTTCACCCTTATTATGAAACTGAATAGTTATGTAACCAGGATTAACATCTGAAATAATGGAGCAAGTGACTGTTTCTTGAAGAGGAATTGCTTCAAAGGCATTTCGTAGTATGTTGATAAAAACCTGCCTTAGCTTATCCTTATCCGCTAACACGGAAAAAACTTGCCTTTCACGACAGTAACTCACAAAACGTCCTTTGGCTTCAGGTAGTTCTTGCACCTGACTAATGATGTCATCCAAAAACTCACCAGCATCTAGGCTGACAAGATTCAGAATTTGTGGTTTGGCATAACTCAGTATTTCTTGCAGCAATCGATTGAGTCGCTGTGCTTCTTCAACAGCAAGAGTAAGTCTCTCTTGATCAGCATCGGATTTTAATCTTCGTTCAGCATATTCTAACCCCATCTCGATCGTGGTCAGTGGGTTTCGCACCTCGTGAACGATCATAGCTGTAAATTCACCAATAGCAGCCAAGCGCTCTCGCTCAAGGAAGTTCTCTTGGGATTTTTTTAGCTCAGCAGAATAAGATAAAACTTCTTGAGACAAGCACTGATTTAATCTCAATTGCTGTTGATAAAGCCGATGATTTTCGATGGCGATAGAGGTTCTTTGTGCAAATAGCTCAATGATGTTAATTTCAGAAGCAAGAAAGAGTCTTGGCTTTTCCAGAAAGGAGCAGATTGTGCCAATGACATCCCCATCTCCAATTTTAAGGGGTACGCCTAAATAAGCAAGATAGTTCGAAGGCACTTTGTTGGAGTAAAGAAGCTGGCGACTATCAGGGATGATCACTGGCTTTCCAGATTGGATTACGTCTTCAATTAAAGTGTCATGCAGCAAAAAACCACTATTCTGATCCATTTCAATAGTACTAGCAATAATCTCAACTTTGTCTTCCGAAGAAATCGTAACAATTGTCCAGTCAGACTGAATAAATCGACTAACTCCTCTAACAATTTCTGTCAGATATGTCTCTAAATCTCTTGAGCGATAGCTAAGTGCAGTCAAATAGTCTAACTCAGTGAAGGGATGTGGAAAGGACAAGAAGCTTGAAAAATCAGGAGAAGAATAAATCTGATTACACATGCTAACAGACCTCAAATCAAATAATTGTGTCTATTTTTTGTTATCATGGATTAGTCTTGATAAGAGACTCAATTAACTCTTCTAGATTTTGAATGCCTTGATACTTGATGCCGTTAATGAAAAAGGTTGGTGTTGCATTCACACCGCTCTTTATACCACTTTCAATGTCTGCCTGTACTCGTGCCATATGACAATCACTAGTCATCTCCGCTAAGAACTGATCAACATCTAAATAGAGGGCAATGGCATACTCAACCAAATGACTATCCGTGAGATTTGACTGATTCTCTAATAAATGACCATGCATCTCCCAGAACCTGTTCTGTGAGGCAGCAGCTTCAGCAGCTTCAGCAGCATGATACGCTTCAGGATGAATATCAGATTGTGGGAAATGACGAAAAATAAACCTAAACTGATCTCCAAACCTCTTTCGAATTAACTGAATGATAAAATGAGCAACTCGACACTCAGGGCATTGATAATCACCATATTCGACAAGTGTTACTTGAGCTGTATGGCTACCTTGACAATGATCACGTTCACTAATCGGAGGAATAAGCTGACTAAGCACTTGGGCTGAAACCATTTTAGAGACCCCACAGGATAGAAAGTCGATTCTTGTTGTTGTTTTAGGGATTCTTGTTGTTGTTTTAGGGTTTACAGCCTTTTCCGACTTCACACAGACCCATAAGCTAGGCAAAAGACCTTATAGAGCAAAGAGTTGATCTGAAACTGCTGTATCAGATAATCCTAGAAAAGGCTGTAACTCTAACTTGAACTAGCATGATGGCAACTAAGATTGCAATTGTGAAGAGTGTGCTGCTCAGATCCTTACTCTCTATTATCGATTAATCTCATGAGAGAATCGATAAAGGAAAGTACATCGAGATCTCATTTGAGGAACAGAGCAGCTGTAATTTTTCCTGATTTGAATTAGTTGATCCGATAAACTACTGGACAATTGACAATAAACCCTACTGCCCTCAGATCTCCACCATCTAGGGATTTAATAAATCCCTTGGCAGCCATATCCTCAATATGTACAGCATCGGTCATTCGTGCGCGATACCCTTTCTGAACAGCTTCATCCGTCCATACTGCTGGGAAAATGCGCCACATTGGACTGTAATCCAAATTAAGTGTAGGGATCCCTCCCAATACATTGAGAGGGCCCCGTCCATCATTCAAAGCGCTGTACAAGCCTTGTCGATGTGGATTCTCCAAGCCTGTAGCACCATTTACAAATACATAAATCCGTTCAGCAGATTCCCCAGGCAAAGCATCTTCATTGGCAAAGGGAAGATCTTCCATTGCAGGAGTATAAGTTGCTGTTTCTAGAGCTGCAACAGTTGGATCGTTCGATTCTGTAGAAAGATAGAGGATAGGTTTGCCAAAGGTAAATCCGAGAGTCAGAGCCATGGTCACGGTGCCATCCCGTGGACAAATAGATATCACTTTGTCATGTACTAAATCATGATTAGCTTTACCATCACAGAAAACATTTAACTGTTCCTCTGTTTGATTAAAAGCTAACATCGGCGCGTTGAATAATACATCCTTGGTGGCATTCGTTACTTTAACTAGTGGTGTGTAAGAGACATCCCCAATGGATCCCGGCATGACTGCTTCAGGAGGGAAAGGAGCATCAGAAGCCCCAGGAGTTATACTTAACTTTGGACTGAAATCTACCTTGCCCTGACTAAAGATCCAGGTGCCATCCTTACTAATTGTGGCTGTACGTTGATTCCGTCCCGTGTAACCATAGGCCAGCTTGGGCGAATAGTTAACTCCGTGGAGGTCAGATAAGTTCTGGTCAGTGGAATCGGTAATAATAAACCAGACTGTTTCGCCAGAGGCTAGTTGCCCCTTGTGCAAAGGAAGAGTAGCTGTGCCAGCAACCAGATCGATATGTGCTGACTTCATCAACAACACTGGCCCGAGGAAGGATGGATTGATTTCAGAGGGTGAGGGTTGTCCAACAACAATTTTTAGATCAGGCTGGAGGAAGTCTGGAGCAGGACGTGCTTCATGATAGGGTTTAGCTTCGATTCCTCGATTGATCACCTCAGCTTGACTTTTGGGAATCGTCAACACCATGCAGCTTCCTGCAAGCATTGCTATTAAATTGGCCCAATTTCTTCTCAACATAGTTTAATGTCCTTAGATAAGGAATAAGCCTTTGGGTTTAGCCGATCGACTAAGCGATGGCTTCTCCACTGGGCTGAATATCCCTCACTGTACTGGGAAAATTCCTTTCTCTTACTATGCTGAAGACGATGATTTCTTTCCTAAGAAAGTTGAGTCTATTTCCTATTCCAATGGGTAGGGGTATGTTCAGGATAAAATCATATTGTAGCTTTTTTCTGATTGGCATATAACTGAACCTAAAGATAATACTTTTTGAACAGGGAATTAGATTGTGTTAGTCATAGCAGATAATAAGCTCTAGCCCTTCTGGACTGGGGATAAGCGATCTTTGTCATGAGAAGATGTGAATTAAAATGCTGGAGAAGTTTGTATCAGAGCTTGATAATGCCCTGCTGAAGTGCATTCACCACAGCATGAGTGCGATCACGAGCACCAAGCTTGATCATAACATTAGTAACATGAAATTTAACAGTATTTTCGGTAATGTTAAGTTCGGAGGCAATGGCTTTGTTGTTTTTCCCTTTCGCCATCAGAGTTAAAACCTGATGTTCTCGCTCACTTAAGGATGGCCGTTCCATCCTGGCTGCTAGTTTGGTACCAATTTCAATCGGGACATACCGTTGCCCTTCGCTAACTGCACGAATCACCTCTAAAATTTCTGAGCAAGGGGTGTCTTTAAGCAAGTATGCCTTGGCTCCAGCACGGAGTCCTTGATAAATATCTTCACCAGTCTCATAAATTGAAAACATGATGATAGCCGCATGGGGAAACTCAGCTCTAATTCTAGTAATGGCTTCCACACCACTTACTTCTGGCATTTGTAGATCAAGAATAGCAACATCAGGCTGGTGAATACGAAACAATGTAATGGCATCTTGTCCGTTATTAACCTCTGCAATCACTTTCATGTCTGGTTGATCATTCAAAATAGCAACTAAGCCATGACTAACAATGGGGTGATCATCGGCAACCAAAATACGGATGGTTTTAGGGATTTGAGGCTGCATAGTCGGTTCTATCATGGCAGCATGTTCAATTTTGCAGAATTTTTCGGAGAGGAAGCTGAGGTAAAGATGAGAAGATCCTGTGAACGAAGTTTCTAACCGCTTACTTTGGCGGAGGGGTCATGTTGAGGATGACCGCAATGGTGGTTCCTTGACCCAGGTGGCTGACAAGATGCCAGGTTGCTCCAATCCGGGCTACCCGTTGCTGCATACCCAAGAGGCCAAATCCGTGACTAGATTGTTCAGGATCAAATCCACAGCCATCATCCTGAACTGTCAACTGTATCGTTTGTGGGCTGTAGTGCAGCTGGATACGAATGGTTTGGGCATGAGCATGACGCAACGCATTGGTGATCGCTTCCTGAGTGATCCGCAGCAGGTTGAGCCCTAAGTCAGGATGAAGACGATAGGGTGTGCCTTCAATCTGAAATTGGATCGGTACTGATTGACCAGATGTCGTTTGCTCGATGAATTTGGCGATGGTTTGCGACGGGTCTTCATATTCGGTTGCCTCCAGGTATAGAGTCCAGACAGATCGGCGGGCTTCTGCCAAGCCTTCTTGTGCCAGGGTTTGAGCAGTTTGTAAGTGAGCTTGAGCTTTTTCAGGCTGAGTGGTTGTGAAGTAGTGGACTGCTTGTAGTTGCATGAGGATCCCTCCAAACGCTTGTGCCAAGGTGTCGTGGATTTCTCGAGCCATGCGAGTACGCTCCTGAAGTAAAGCTGCTTGCTGAGCTTCTTCTGCAAGGCGACTTAAGGCCACAGCAAGGGTCAATTGCTGGGCGAGAGCATGTGCTAGTTCAACAGTTTGTCCAGAAAACATGCGAAAGCTAGGCAAAAAGATAGCTAGATCGCCGATGTTCATATCTCCAACGCTGAGTGGAATATCAAGAAAAGGAAGCAACCCAAGTGAGGTAAAAAGCTGATCCGGATCCCCGTCGAGCTGTTGTAAGAGCTGTGTTCGCTGTACCGTGTTAAGGATTTGGCCTTGCCAATAGGTGAGATGTACATAAGCATGGGGATCCGCGTGAACCCAATATTCAAGCAGTGGAGCATCAAACTGTTGGGCAATTAGTTTGAGAGTATTGCCGATAAAGCCATCCAGATCAGGATCTGTTGCAAGAGTATCGAGAGATTGCTTGAGAGCAGTGTTCGCTTTTACCAATTCGGCAACCCGAGTTTGCTCAGCTTGAAGGATGATGGTTTGTGCGCGCTCCCGTTGAATGGCACTGCCAATGCAATCGGCAATAGTTCTCAATACCGCAACTTCTGCGGGACTGACCTGAATCGCCTCCTGACAGTAATCGAAGCACAGTGCCCCCCACCACTGACCATTAACCCGAATGGGAACCGAATAGGCAGACTTGACTTGAGCACGAGCCAGTAGACTACGGAGAGGCTCAATCCACTCATCTAGCAAGCCCCCAAAGCCATCTCCTTCCAAAAAGTTCTGCCGCAAAAAAGTCGAATCGATATCTTCAGTACGGATATAGCTATCGCCCAGGTTGCTTTTAGGATTGCTCAAGCTAGGACTTGACCACTGATAAATGAAATTAAAGCGATTCGGCAAAGCTGATGAAGACTCATAGATGCTTTCTAATATATTGATTCGATCACACCCAGCTCCTTCTAAAAATATTCTCAAGGCCGTGTTAATGACTTCGTCAAAGTTTTCCATCGTCAGTAAAACATTGGCTGCTTTGGCGGTGGCAATAAGAAGGCGATCACGTCGCTGCAACATGCGATCATAATCTTCTATATTTGGAATGCGGCGCTGGATTACAGCTTCCCCCTCAGCCTGGCGGGGATCCTCGTTGTACATCGTCTTTCCCTTGAAGTCATCCAACTGGGATGGAAAATCCATCCACTACAAATCAGAGCTCGGCGCATCAAGCTAAGTCTGAAAACATCAAGATCTCTCAAAGGGATCCTATTCCCAGTCAGCCAAAAATTTCCCAAGGTCATAACAACCTTGAGCCTTACCCATTGGTTTTCACAACATCACAGGTCAGGAACATCTGACCCTAGAAGCCGTCGCTATCTAGGTCAGTGGGGGAAAACATCTTCTCAACATTCTCCCAATTACCTCTCGCGCCACAGGCCGAGTTGCAGCCTTTTCTGACTCCACACAAACCCTTGAGCTAGGCAAAAAACCTTATAGAGCAAGGGATTGACCTGAATCTGCTGTATCAGATAACTCTGGAGAAGGCTGTAGCTTGGTATCTCTATTGTCAACATCCCCCTAGCAGGGGTCTTCCAGATTTTTGCGCCTTTTTTACAAGTTCTTGCTAGTGCTGCCTCAAAAACTCTTTGGGGGTAACACCCGTCAGCCGCTTGAAGTGATGGTAGAGATGCCCTTGACTGGTAAAGCCCACTGCATAAGCTATCTCAGCAATAGGCAGGTGTTTCTGCAAGAGAAGTTGCTTAGCCTGTTCAACACGACACTGAATGTGATATTTGTGCGGTGCCATACCAGTCGATTGCTTAAAAAGCCGAGAAAAGTGATAAGGGCTTAATTGGACTAGGTTAGCCAGCTCTGACAAACTTAAATCACGATCCAGATATTCCTGTATATAGGCAACGACTTGTCGTAATTTTTGATCAGATAGGCCTTTCGCAGTGCTTTTTGGCTTGAATTTTTGGCTCGAATAGCGAGAGATCAAATGAGCTGCCAACGCAGTGGACATTGCATCCGCATAAAGCTTAGTGGCTGAACCGTCAATTTCTAAAGATGTCTTAAGGGCAACGGCAATTTGATAGATTAAGGGGTCGAAATCACGACGCAACCTAGGGATCAACTCAATTTCTTCTCGCTCGCACAGTTCTGCTCCCACTCGCACGAAAATAGTTTTCTCCAAGAACAAGTCGAGGTAGGTGGCTTCTTGATACCACTCAAACTCTTGCCACAAGTCGGCAGGGTAAATACCGATGTCACCGGGAACGGAATCGATGGTTGCGGTGTGCCCATCTAGTTTCGATCGTACTTTGACAGAATTGCCATAATTCACACAGATGGTGTGAAAACTAGGATTGTATTCTGGAATGGAAAAAGGCGGTTGCTGGGCTAGCACAAGGTGAAACCCTCTCCAATCTGCACCCTGACTGGAAAGAAGCGGGGTGTGTGGATAGAGAAGGCCCACTTGGCTGGAGAGGTCAGGAATGGAAGGAGTCGGAGGTGCCATGCCAGCCCAAACTAGGGGTTATAAAAGATAAAGTAAATCCTAACAGGGAACCCGTGAAAGAGCTGTAAGGCTGACCTGATAGAGGTGTACTCCCTAGTCAGGCCCAAGCCAGCAAGAGAGGCCTTGGGATCATAGCCGTACCTTACCCAAGCACTGGTACTCCCCCAGGCAGACGTCTCATCCACCCGATGGTTAGTATGGTTAGTAAATGTAAATGCCCCCTTGATCGTCCACATTTAGGGTGCGGTCTCCATTCACATCGTTGATCTTACGGACTTCCAGGCTGAGTTGATTGCCTTCCGCCGACAAGCCATAGTTAAGAGCAGAGCGCTCCAGGGTATTGATCGTTAAATAGGCGGGAAACTGATCGATCTGAAGCACAACAGCGTCTCCAGCGAGCAAACTTTCCACATCATCTCTGGGGCCTGTCAACCCATATTCTAAAAGGGATCCCGCTTGATTCAAAATGCGAATTTGTATCGGCTGGGTGGGATTGATGCGGGCAATCGGTTGCCAAGGGCCGGGGCGAAAAGAGCTAGCAGTTTGAGCTGCTGCCTTAGGCTCAAGAGAAGGGATCCCGTTCAAGGTTATCCCCAGAATCAGTGTCAACCCACCGATCATGCTTTTGGTAGGCAGAGTTAGACAAGACATAGGCTTAAACATTCCAGAGGGGTCTACTATAGGAAAATCCGACCCAACCCGGATCAAAGCCGTCGCCAACGCCGCCCCGACTGGGCCAACAGATCTTCCGCTGCCTTTGGACCCCAAGTGCCCGCCTCATAAGTGAAAACAGGTGGAGCAGCACCGCTGCCATTGCCACTACTGGGCTCCGATTCCCAGGCCGATAACACCGGGGTGACTACGCGCCACGCCGCTTCCACCTCATCAGCACGGGTGAACAGCGTCGGATCCGACAACAAACAATCCAGCAGTAGGCGGTCGTAAGCATCGGGAGTCCCTGCGCCAAAAGCAGAGCCGTAACGAAAATCCATATCCACAGAGCGGGTGCGGATCTCCGGCCCCGGCATTTTGGCCTCGAAGCGCAGCGAGATCCCTTCATTGGGTTGGATCCGCAGCACCAAAATATTGGGACTCACCTCCCGCGCGGCCGACTGAAACAGGGAGAGGGGTACCTGCTTGAAGTGGATCGCTACCTCCGAGATTTTTTTGGGCAACCGTTTGCCGGTGCGCAGATAGAAGGGCACCCCTTTCCACCGCCAAGTATCGCACTCCAGTTTCAGGGCCACGTAGGTGGGCGTGGTGGAAGCTGGGTTGACATTGGGCTCCTGCAGATAACCCACCACTGGCTTGCCTGCCATCCAACCGGCCCCATACTGACCCCGAATGGCCGCTGCGGCCACATTGCGCGTATCTGCCAGACGAGTTGCTTGTAGCACTTTAGTCTTCTCGTTGCGCACCCCATCACTGCGCAACGAAACCGGCGGTTCCATCGCCGTCAGGCAATACACCTGCATCAAGTGGTTCTGCACCATATCCCGCAGTGCGCCAGAGGAGTCGTAATAACCTGCTCGATCCTCAACGCCCACGGTTTCTGCCACTGTGATCTGCACATGATCGATGAAGTTACGGTTCCAGAGGGGTTCAAAAATGGCATTGGCAAAGCGAAAGACCAACAGGTTCTGCACTGTTTCTTTACCGAGATAGTGATCGATGCGGTAGATTTGCTCCTCATGGCAAACCCGCTGCACAATCCGGTTCAGTTCCTGGGCGGAGGTGAGGTCGTGGCCAAAAGGCTTCTCGATCACCACCCGCGTTTTGATGGGATCCGCCACCATCCCTGCCGCCCCCAACTGCTGAATGGCCTGGGCATAAAAATCTGGCGAAACAGCTAGATAGAAAACCCGGTTGCCGCGGGTACCCCGTTCCGCATCCAGTTGGCTGAGCAGTTGGTTCAGTTGGGTGTAGCTGTCCGGATCGCCAATATCCAGGCGGGAGTAGAACAAACGGCTGGCAAATTCTTCCCAGAGGGCTTCAGGGCCGAGATCCTTGGCGGCAAATTCTTGCATAGCAGCCCGCATTTTTTCGCGGTAAACTTCGTGGGTCCAGTCGCGGCGAGCCACCCCCACTAAGGTAAACTCTGGCGGTAGGCGCCGTTGCACAAATAGCCGATAGTAGGCCGGGATCAGCTTACGGGCGGCAAGGTCTCCTGAAGCGCCAAATTGCACCAAAATACAGGGATCCGGGGTGCGTTCTTGGTTGAGGCCAACGCGGAGGGGGTTTTCAGCCAGGGTCACCATAGAATTAGCTCGGGTTGGGTAGTAGGGACGGAGTCAAGAAACAGCAGTTAAGGACTCAGCGAACCATTCAGGCAGTTCTGCACTTCTGCCACGTTTTCACGGCTACCAATGATCAACGGCACCCGTTGGTGCAGGGCTTGGGGAGGAATATCCAAAATCGATTCTGTGCCGGTGGTGGCCATACCCCCCGCTTGTTCTGCCAAAAAGGCTAGCGGGGCTGCTTCGTACATGAGGCGCAACTTGCCTTCCGGTTTCTGTTGGGTGCCGGGATAGAGGTAAACCCCCCCCTGCAGAAGAATACGGTGAAAATCCGCCACCAAGGCACCGCTGTAGCGAGAGGTATAGCCATCGCGACGATGCACATAACGGACAAAGTTTTGGATCCCTTCGCTCCACTGACAGAAATACCCCTCGTTAAGGCTGTAAACGGAGCCGCGCTCGGGGGTGCGAATAGGGCTCTGGGAGAGAATGAATTCCCCCAAGCTGGGATCCAACGTGAAGCTGTGTACCCCTTTGCCGATGGAGTACACCAGTTGGGTGCTGGGGCCATAGAGAATGTAGCCAGCCGCCAGTTGGTTACGACCTGGCTGCAGCAGATCCTCGTTATCGGTTTCGGGGCGGTTGTCTAGGGGGCGGAGCACAGAGAAAATTGAGCCGACGGTCAGGTTGGCATCGATATTGGAAGAGCCATCCAGTGGGTCGATCAGCAGGGCCAAACGGCTGAGGGAGCAATTTTCGGGTAGGCGGGCTGGGGTTTTCATCTCCTCAGACACCAACCGACAGACCAATCCTGTTTGTTCTAAAGCCCGAATAAAGGCCCGGTTGGCGTAGTCGTCCATCTGTTGCTGCTCTTCCCCCTGGACATTAACGCTGCCGGTGATCCCGAGGGCATCTTCGATCAGTCCAGATTGGCCTAGACGGCGGGCGATCATCTTGCCAGCCAGAGCAATGCGGTTGAGCAGAGCACTAAAGTCTTGAGCTTCGGCGGTAAAACTTTCAAACTGCTGCAGAACATGGCGGGAGAGAGTGAGCACATCCCGCAACATCTCTCGTTCGGTGCTGCTAGGCAACACACTAGGGGAGGAGGGAGAACTCAAAGCCATATATGGGGCTTCGCGAGTGCGAAGGGGAAAGGTCAGGCAAGGGATCCTACAGAAAAGACCTACTTCTAGATCCGCTGTGCTCTAGGCTATGTCAGGGACAAACAGAAGAACTAGGATCCAACCCACTAGGATCCCTTTACTAGGTAGGCTGGCTGATGATCTTCCCCGTCGGTGAGAACTTAAAGAGTTGCTTCAGATTTTCTCTGCTGGGACAGGCACTACCCACTAGGAAAAACAGGATAGGATCAATCCCACTGCGAATAAATTGGATCCTGTACTTGGATCTTAGAACCATAAATATCTTGCTCCCATTTTCCCATGACCGCAACCTCTTCTCCCACCCTGCGCAGCCAAGTTGTCACCCAAGGGGTGCAGCGATCCCCCAACCGAGCCATGCTCAGGGCGGTAGGTTTTCAGGATGAAGATTTCTCCAAGCCGATTGTGGGCATTGCCAACGGCCACAGCACCATCACCCCCTGCAACATGGGGATCCAACCTCTGGCTAACTGTGCTGAAGCCGCCCTAAGAACTGCCGGCTGTATGCCCCAGATGTTTGGCACCATCACCATCAGCGATGGCATCTCCATGGGCACAGAGGGCATGAAATACTCGCTGGTATCGCGGGAAGTGATTGCTGATGCCATTGAAACAGCAGTGAACGGACAAAGTATGGACGGCCTGCTAGCCATTGGCGGTTGTGATAAGAATATGCCAGGGGCGATGATCGCCATTGCCCGCATCAATGTTCCGGCCATTTTCGTCTACGGCGGCACCATCAAACCAGGGCACTACAATGGCCGCGACCTGACGGTGGTGAGTGCTTTTGAAGCAGTGGGAGAGTTCAGCGCTGGGCGGATCTCGGAGGAGGAGCTTTTGGCAGTGGAACGCCACGCCTGCCCTGGAGCCGGTTCTTGTGGCGGCATGTTCACAGCCAACACCATGTCCAGTGCCTTTGAAGCCATGGGCATAAGCTTGCCCTACTCCTCCACTATGGCTGCCGAAGACGACGAAAAAGCCGATAGTGCTGCCGAATCCGCTAAGGTATTGGCGGAAGCAATCAAAGCCAACATCCGACCGCGAGACATCATTACCCGCCAGAGCATTGAAAATGCTATCTCGGTAATCATGGCCGTGGGGGGATCCACCAACGCAGTGCTGCACTTTTTGGCGATTGCCCATGCGGCTGAAGTACCTCTCACTCTGGATGATTTTGAGACCATCCGCGCCAGGGTACCGGTGCTCTGTGATTTGAAACCTTCAGGGCGCTTTGTGGCTACCGATCTGCATCGAGCTGGTGGGATCCCACAGGTGATGAAAATACTTCTTAATCACGGCCTCCTGCATGGAGACTGCCTGACTATCTCCGGCCAGACGATTGCGGAAGTGCTACGGGAAGTGCCGGATGAGCCCCGCCCTGACCAAGAGGTGATCCGTCCCTGGAATAACCCGATGTATGCTCAAGGCCACCTAGCAATCCTGAAAGGGAATCTGGCCAGTGAAGGGGCGGTAGCCAAGATTACAGGGGTGAAGAATCCCAGGATTACTGGGCCGGCACGGGTGTTTGAATCCGAAGAAGCCTGTTTGCAGGCAATCCTAGCCGGCCAGATCCGAGCAGGGGATGTGATTGTCATCCGCTACGAAGGCCCCAAAGGTGGCCCAGGTATGCGGGAAATGCTCTCCCCCACCTCGGCCATTATTGGGGCTGGCCTAGGAGATAGCGTCGGCTTAATTACCGATGGCCGCTTTTCGGGGGGAACCTACGGCATGGTGGTGGGCCATGTGGCTCCAGAGGCCTATGTGGGGGGCACAATTGCCCTAGTGGAAGAAGGAGATTCCATTACCATCGATGCCCCGGCGCGGCTGCTGCAGCTGAACGTGAGTGAGGAAGAACTAGCCCAACGGCGAGCAAAGTGGTCTGCCCCCAAACCTCGCTACAAACGGGGCACCTTGGCCAAATATGCCAAGCTGGTGTCTAGCAGTAGCCTCGGAGCAGTAACGGATTTGGGGTTGTTTGAGTGAGATGGGGCTGAATCAAATTCCGTCTCAGGTGCTCTAAGTTAGATGCTCTAAGAAGCAAAAAATGGCAGAGACTCCCTAGGGATCCCTGCCCTATTAGGTTGTCCTAGACGTGATCAATTCCGATTCTGATCATCTCATCTGAGCAGAATCTTTGATCAAGCACCGATGATCCCACCATCATCCTTAGTGATTACCACCGTGGCAGAGCGGGGATAAATGTTGTTGTCAAAATTGGGCCAGCGAGATTTTTGATTGCCTGCGGCAAACTCTTCATCGGTTGTAGTAGAACCAGGATGCTGCACATTGATGAACATAGTGCGTCGGTCAGGAGTGGTGATCACACCTGTGATTTCCTGCCCGATGGGTCCTGTCAAGAAACGACGGATTTCTCCGCTTTCTGGATCGGCTGCCAACATTTGGTTGTTGCCAAACGGGGCAAACTCATCTTTGTTCAGCACACTCTCGCTGCTGTCAGTCTGGATCCAAAGACGGCTGTCAGCATCAAACCATAGACCATCAGGAGAATTGAATATATTGTCTTCGTTCAAAGACTCACCGGACAACTTACGGCTGTTATCAGGTGGGCCTGCCAAGACAAAAATATCCCATTCAAACCGCTTGGCATCGGGTTGGTTGTTGGCTTCTTTCCAGCGGATGATGTGTCCCCAATTGTTTTTGGCCCGTGGGTTGGCTGCATCAATTTGGGCTTCTTCCCGACGGCTGTTGTTGGTGAGAGTGAAATACACCATCCGAGTTTTCGAATCGACAGCACCCCATTCTGGTCGATCCATTTTGGTAGCACCGACGAAATCTGCAGCCGTGCGGGTATTCACCAACACATCCGCTTGGCTATTGAAGCCATTTTCGGGGGTGAGGCCATTTTGGCCAAACACCAACGGTAACCATTCGCCGGAGCCATCTTCATTGAACTTGGCCACATAAAGAGTACCTTTATCCAACAGATGACCACCTGCAGTGGCTTTTGTATAGGGCTGAGCCGAAACGTACTTATAAATGTACTCAAAACGAGCATCATCACCAGAGTAGGCCACCAACGGTCGTCCTTCCACCGGCGGCTGGAATACCACCCCTTCGTGGGCAAATCGACCCAAAGCAGTGCGCTTTTTCGGAGTGCTGTTGGGATCAAACGGGTCAATTTCCACTACCCAACCAAACCCGTTCGGCTCGTTGCGATAGTCTTGCGTGGCATCAGCAGCCGTGGGTGTGGCGTTAAAGCGGACAAACTCATCCGCTTTGTTGCTGGCCAATTCCCACCCGTAACGGGAGGTTTCGGTGCTCACCCCATAGCGAGATTGTTCGCGGGGCAGGCTGGGCTTTTGATCTTCTTGCTTGAGATTGGAGAAATACCCGGCCCAGTTTTCCTCACAGGTGAGGTAGGTATTCCAGGGGGTGACACCGTGGGCACAGTTGTTCAGGGTGCCACGGGTCATGGTGCCATCAGGACTAAACTTGGTCTTGACAAAGTCGGATCCCCGCAGCGGGCCATGAATTTCCATCGGGGTAAGGCCGGTAATACGACGGTTAAGACGATCCCGCACCACCTCCCAACTGCCATCTGCCTGACGGGCAATGTGGACAATGCTCACCCCGTGGGCGTTCAGTTCCTTGAGTACTTGGTCAGGATCCCGTGTGCCATCAGGGTTGGTGGGGTATTGATCTGAATCAAGCTTTTGCCCTGCAGCGGCAGCGTGCATGTAGCGAGGCTCAACATACTCGTGGTTCATCACCAGTAAGCCTTCGGTGGAACTCCCCTGGTAGGGATCCTCGCCCTCGATTGGGAAGAAGTGCATGCCATCGTGGTGGCTACCCACTTGCATTCCTTGTTCAGCACCAGTGTTTTCCAGTTTGTAAGCAGGATAGTTGCCACTAATTGGAGTACCCCAAGCCAACAGAGGACGGGCAGTGTAGCCCTCTGGTACAACAAGTGTGTCCTTGTTACTGGCAGGAATGGCCTTGAATCCTAACAGAGCACTGCCACTAGTAGCCTTGGCAGATCCAGAGACCCAGTTCAAGGCTGGGGAAGCAAAAAAGGAAGCGACCGCGGCAGCAATGCCGCCCTGAAGCACCTGGCGACGTTGCAGGCGACTGTTTAATATACTGCTGAAAGTCGGGTTGTTGGAATGATTGGATATGGGCTCATCCCCAGGACGAAGCTTGGAGTTATGTGGATTGATATTCACGTTGAGTCCCCTCCTTGTCAAGTTCTTGGAAGCCTGGATGTTCTAAAGTCAAAAACACCAGCCTTGTGTGCAATTTTTGCTACACATTTAACCGGTCAACACAAGGCTAGTGGCTCAAGATTAAGAGAAGACCAATGGAAGTTTAAGTTTTACCTCAATAGGAATTTCTTCAGGTTTAAGTAACAAGGTATTGCGAAAAAAATTCTGTTTACCTTCATGGTTTACCAATCCTTTCGCGGGTAGCAGCGCCAAGGCATTTGGCAAGTGTTGATTTAGGGTTCTCTGTTGCGTCTGGGGCTCAAACGACTGGATGAAACTGGATGAATTAGCGCTCAAGCATAGCCAAAATCTTCTCCCCCATTTCCTGACAACCGATCAGGGTCATTCCTTCGGAGAAAATATCTCCCGTTCGGTAGCCTTGGGCTAGCACCGCTTCCACCGCCTGTTCGATCTGGGCAGCAGCTTCCGATTGATCCAATGAGTAGCGCAGCATCATCGCCCCAGAGAGCACCTGGGCAATGGGGTTGGCTTTGTCTTGTCCGGCGATATCGGGGGCCGATCCATGCACCGGTTCGTATACTCCCGGTCCAGAGGCTCCCAAAGAAGCTGAAGGCAACATGCCGATGGATCCCGTCAGCATTGCCGCTTCATCCGAGAGGATATCCCCGAAAAGGTTGCCCGTCAGGATGACATCAAATTGCTTGGGCCAGCGCACCAACTGCATGGCGGCATTATCCACATACATGTGGGAGAGCTCGACGTTGGGATAGTCCGTGGCCACGGCCGTAACCCGCTCCCGCCACAGTTGCGATACCTCCAGCACATTGGCCTTATCGACTGAGCAGAGCTTGCATCGGCGCTTCTGGGCCAGATCGAAGGCTACCCGCGCAATCCGATCCACCTCCGCTTCGCTGTAGACCATGGTGTTCACCCCGCGCCGGGATCCCTCCGCATCCGTAAAGATCCCCTTGGGTTGGCCAAAGTAGATGCCGCCCGTTAATTCTCGCACCACCATCAGGTCGATCCCTTCGATCACCTCCCGCTTCAGAGAAGAAGACTCCACCAGTTGGGGGAGAATTTTCACCGGGCGCAGATTAGCAAATAACCCCAAGCCCGCTCTTAACCCCAACAAAGCCCGTTCCGGACGTTTCTCCCGAGGCAAGGTATCGTACTTAAAGTCTCCAACAGCAGCCAAATAGACCGCATCGCTGTCTTGGGCCATTTTCAAGGTTTCTGGCGGCAAGGGATCCCCGGTGTGCTCGTAGGCGATGCCACCGACAAGGCCCTCCTGCCATTGGATGGCAAATCCCCTCTGCTTCGCCACGGCATCCAATACGGCTCGTCCCACTCGCAGAATTTCTGGGCCAATGCCATCTCCGGCCAGCGCGGTGATCCGATAGGTACGTGCAGAGGTGGCCATAGCAATCTGAAGGAGGGCAAGGGCTTAGTGATACTACCATTTCGGATCCCTTGGGTCTTAGCACCTGTCCAAGAAATCGATCCACGAAAAAAGTGCAGCCCGGCCATCGCCACACTGCACTTTTGGGTCGTCCACTCAAGACGCAGGAGGAATGGACACTCCCTCTAACTCAGAACAGCTCAGAACAGGCCCAAAGTAACCCATTTGTCTAGAGGTAGGGTTGCACCAATGCCTAGGTAGAGGGTGACCAAAGTGCCGATCAAGAACACCGTGGTCGCCACCGGACGGCGCAAGGGGTTTTGGAACTTGTTGACGTTTTCGATGAAGGGGACGAACAGCAAACAAGCCGGAATGGCCGACATCAGGGCAATCCCCAAGAGCTTGTTAGGCGCAATGCGCAACAGGTGGAAAGCCGGGTAGAGATACCATTCCGGCAAAATTTCCAGAGGAGTCGCAAAGGGATCCGCAGGCTCACCTACACCCGCCGGATCCATCACCGACAGCGCTACCACTAGGCCAATCGTGCCCAGGATGACCACCGGGAACATGTACAGCAAATCATTGGGCCAGGCGGGCTCACCATAGGTCATGTGGCCCATGTTTTTCTTCAGTTTGGCTACTACCTTGGGATTGTCGAGGTCAACCTTACGGGTGATCGCCTCGGTAGCCACAACCTGCTTCGAGACAGCCATGGAAGTTCTCCTTGTCGAGGTGCAAAAGTTGCTGAGAGTTACAGTTCACGAACAGATTACAAAGGCCCGGAAATACCCTGGCGACGGATCATCAGAAAATGCATGGTCATGAAGACCGCAATTAACCAGGGCAACACAAAAGTATGCAAGCTGTAGAAGCGAGTCAGCGTCCCTTGGCCAACAGCTTCACCGCCGCGGATTAGCTCCACCAACAGATCCCCTACCACTGGAATGGCACTGGGCACACCCGAGACGATCTTGACCGCCCAATAGCCCACCTGATCCCAGGGCAGCGAGTAACCGGTAACGCCGAAAGAGACCGTCAGCACCGCCAAAATGACCCCGGTTACCCAGGTTAGCTCACGGGGCTTCTTGAACCCACCCGTCAGGTAGACCCGGAAGGTGTGCAAAATCATCATCAACACCATCATGGAGGCGCTCCAGCGATGGATGGAACGCAATAACCAGCCGAAATTCACCTGGGTCATAATGTAGTTGACCGATTCAAACGCCTCCGCCACCGTCGGACGGTAGTAGAAGGTCATGGCGAAGCCCGTGGCAAACTGAATTAAGAAACACACCAGTGTCACCCCGCCCAGGCAGTAAAAGATGTTAACGTGGGGCGGAATGAATTTCCCAGTTGCATCATCGACGAAAGGCGTAATCTCCAGCCGCTCGTCTAACCAGTCGTAAACTTTGCTCATAATGCCTGCAATTTTTGAAAAGTCGATGTCTCGGGGCGGGTTAGACCCACTTCACCCAGCAATGTAACACGATCATTGAGCTAGGCTCAGCTTTGGAGCTGGGGATCCCCCTCTCAGCGAGCCAAAGTAACCTTTCATGTCTGTTTTTGTTCATGTTTCTTAATGTTCTTCTGGATCAGTGGGTTGTGCAGAAGTCGGGATGGGCGGAAATGAATCGGAGATTGTGGGGGATCCCAAAGGACTCCGTCCCGCTGTCGCGAACGGTATTGCGCTGGGGTATCCGCGTTCTGCTGTTGGGGTGTTTGCTTTGGGTGAGCCTGGGCATCGGTGCTTGTCAAGTACAGGCCAGCCGGTGGGGAGAAGAACAGCAACTGATCGCTCAGGCTTGGGCCTATGTGGATCGGGCCTACGTGGATCCCGCCTTTAACGGACAAAACTGGTGGCAAGTGCGGCAACGGGTGCTGTCTAGGCCCTTGAGTGAGCGGCAGCAAACCTACCACGCCATCGAGGAGATGTTAGCTACCCTCGGGGATCCCTTTACTCGATTTCTGGATAAGGAACACTATCTGAGCTTGCAAACCTCGACCGCTGGGGAACTGAGCGGCATTGGTTTGCAAATCGCCATCGATGATCAGGGCTCGGTGCGAGTGATTGCCCCTATGGAGGGCACTCCTGCCGAACAAGCCGGGATCCAAAGTCAGGACGAAATTCTGGAGGTGAATCAGGTGTCGGTGTCGGGCTTGAGCCTAGATGAAGTGGCCGAGCGGATGCGGGGGCGCAGTGGTACCCCTGTCACTCTGAAGGTGAAACGACAGGATCGCGTTTGGGAGCTGGAACTGGTACGGCAATCCATCACCATCAACCCGGTACGCACCCGGTTTTTTGAGCAGCCCCAGGGATCCATCGCCTACATTCGCCTCAGCCAGTTCAACGGCAATGCTGCCGCCCAAGTCAAGCAAGCGATCCGGACAGCAGAAGCGCAAGCGGTGCGGGGCTACATTCTCGATTTGCGCAATAATCCGGGCGGACTGTTGCAGGCAGCAATCGAAATCGGCCGGTTTTGGATCCCAAGTGGCGATATTGTGAGGGTGACGGATCGACACGGCATTCAAGATAGTATTCCCGCCACCGGAGATATTCTCACAGAAGCTCCCCTAGTGGTGTTGGTGAATCAGGGCAGTGCCAGTGCCAGCGAAGTATTGGCAGGGGCACTTCAAGACAATAGGCGGGCCCAGTTGGTGGGAACTCGCACCTTCGGCAAAGGGCTAATCCAATCTCTTTTGGAACTGGCGGATGGCTCGGGGTTGGCGGTGACCACCGCCAAATACCTAACCCCCAACGGCCACGATATCCATCGCCAGGGGATCCAGCCGGATGTGGTGGTGGCGGAGGGAGCCGTGCAGACCCTGGCTGGGCCGGAGGATGTGCAGTTGCAGCGGGCTTTGCAGTTGTTCGGGCAGCAGATGCCCCTGGCCGAAGGGAGGCCGGTGGGACAAGCGGCCTGAAAGGCTAGGGATAGAGCAGCGAAGGTTAACAATTCGTTTTAGGATCAGGAATACAGATTTTGCGCGGCCTTGGGCGACTGTTTAGCCAAACGATGACCTTATCCTGCAAATGAACCTCGCATGAAGCCTCTTGAGCAATTTCACTATTTCTTCAACTGCTGCATTGGTGCCTGGAGCACAGAGCGAACCTACCATCACCTGACTCGCGGCGAGGTAGAGCGATCCCGCACCGAGTTCACTATCCGCACTCTGACCCCTGACCTTAAGCATAAGGTTCTCGCCGACAACCAGTACCCCAACCACAGTGTGGATGGATTTTTGGGCTTTCACCTCGCCTTCGAGACCGTCTCTGAAACCGGAGAAGAGGTGGCGCAGGAGCTAAACATGCTATTCGTGCCGCAGCAGGAAAACCTGGCGGGCCTAGAGGGAGACTATCTGCGGGATCGAGCCTATGAAGAAGATCGACCGATTGTTGCCACCTTTCGCTTTGATCCTGGATCCCTGCAATTGAGCATGACCACCACCTACACCCGTGTCGTTGCCGTAGACACCATTACCCTGCTCAATCCGCGGCTGCGCTTGCGGCAGATTCTCACCTATCAGCGTCCCGAGGCAGGCCAACCTCTGCAAGATCTGATCTTGGTGGGGTTTGGGGTAGAACAGAAGCTGACCTAACTTCCGGATCCGTGGAGTGAGCCCTTTCGAAGACCTGAGATTGCCCCAGCATTTGGCCCTGATCCAGTCAGGGTTCGAGCAAGGCCAGTATCGCCAAGTGTTGGAGCAGGTGCGGCAGGCCCAAAGTCGCTATCCGCATTCGGGCAAGCTACGGCTCTGGCAGGCCTTGGCCCAGGAAGCCCTCGGACAAACTCAGGAGGCGATCCTGTTGGCTCAAACCCTAGTGCGCCATCCTGACCCAGAGGTGGCTCAGCAGGCTCGCTATATCCTGGGCATTTGGCAGGCCCCCCGGTTGCGACGTCCGCCGGAATGGCTGAGCGAAATCCCTGATCTCAGCCAATTGGAGGATGCCGAACCACCGGAACACCGCCTAGCCTATCGACAGCCTCAACGCAAAAGCACCCGCTCAAGTCCTGCCGCTGACGCTACGGATGTCTCCAGCTCCAGCGGAGCTGATCGCTTTGATACTAAACTTGTTTGGATATTAATCGGGATCCTCTCGGCGTTACTGGCTGGCCTGGCCTGGTTGCCTTGACTCTGCGGGTTGTCCCTAGGGCGAAAGGGATCCCAGCTCGTGGGCAATTGGGTTGCCCGCCGTTTTCTAAGGAGTTGACCCTTTGGTAAAAGAGCAAGTACAGGTGATCGTCCCGGCTACCACCGCCAACTTGGGGCCAGGCTTCGATTGCATCGGTGCAGCCTTGGATCTCCACAATCGCTTCCAATTCCGTGAGATCCCTTCTGGCCTCAGCATTCACTATCGCGGCGGCGACCACGTCAGCCAGAGCAAAGATAACCTCGTCTACCGAGCCTTCAGCCGTGCCTTTGAGTTGCTGAGCAAACCCGTGCCGGGGGTAGAAATTGAGATCACCCTGAACGTGCCCCTCTCCCGTGGGTTGGGCAGCTCTGCTACCGCCATTGTTGGGGGGTTGCTGGGAGCCAATGCCATCGGGGGGCTCAACCTAGCTCCGGAAACCCTTCTGCAACTGGCCATCGCCCTCGAAGGCCATCCAGACAATGTGGTACCTGCTCTGCAGGGCAGTTGTCAGTTGTGTGTGCAGGGGCAGCAAGGGCAATGGGTGTTTTGCCCGATCGAGTGGCACGAGAGCATTGGCCTCTTGGCGGTGGTGCCCAATTTTAAGCTCTCCACCCAAGCCGCCCGCGAGATTCTGCCCAAATCGGTGAGCATGGCGGATGCGGTGTTTTCTAGCAGCCACCTTGGTCTGTTGATTCGCAGTTTGCAGTTGGGCCGTGTGGACTGGCTGAAAGTAGCCCTGCAGGATCGCCTGCACCAACCGGCTCGTTTGGAATTGATCACCGGGTTCAAAACCGTCCAAGCCGCCGCACAGGCTGCTGGAGCCTACGGGGTGGTGATCAGTGGAGCGGGCCCTACTCTTTTGGCCCTCTGTGCCCCCGACGATCGGGAACGGGTGGGATCTGCCATGGTCAGTGCCTGGCGGCAACTGGATATTGAATCGGAGGCTAAGTTGCTCAACCTAGATCGGCAGGGCGGACGGGTCTTAGCAGTTTCCAGCTCAGATGAGCCGACCATTTTCTAAATTTTCTAAAATTGGTTGGTAAGAATTGGAGTGAAGATAAAGCTACTCTGCGAGTTACTCCACCGTCCCCAAGCCATTCTGTACCAGCAGCAACAAAGGGGGCAGAAACAGCCAAGCCGCTACCAATAGCGCCGCCGCTGCCACAATCAACACTGCCCCTGCCGCACAGTCTTTGGCGATCGCCGCCAGCAGATGATATTTGTTGCCCAACGTCAGATCCACCACCGCTTCTAGGGCGGTATTCACCAGCTCGAGGGCCATCACCAACCCCGTCGCCAAACTGATCAGGGCCATTTCCACCGCACTTAGCTTCAGGCCAAAGCCCAGCGCAAAAGCCACCGCCGCCACAGCAAGATGAATGCGGAAGTTCCGTTGGGTGCGGACGGCATAGGCCAAGCCTTTGCCCGCAAAGTAGAAACTTTTGCCCAGGTTCGTCGCCACCCGCCAGGAGGGAGGTCGTTGCCAGGGATCCGTTGTCGGAGGCTGGGCATCCCCTGAAGGATCTGCCGCAGATGGAGGAGTAGGAGCCACAACAGCCGGGCTGGAATACACTCCACGCCGCCGGAACGCCACCAACCGAGAGCGCTCAAGTAGCCGCAGACGTTGGGGAGAACGGCTAGAGCTACTGGCCATGCGTCACCTCCGAGCCCAGTTGGATCGCCGAGAGTAGCTGCCGTTGTTGCTGCATCATGCGCTGTAGGGACAGTTCATCTGGGTGATCCCACCCCAGCAGGTGGAGCAACCCGTGGGTAGCCAACCAAGCCAGCTCATCCGAGAGACGGTGTCCCTGAGCTTTGGCCTGCAGGCGAGCGGTTTGAACCGAAATGACGATATCCCCCAGCAGCCGTACCCCCGACACTTCACGGATCCCGACCGGGGCTAGCATCTCCTGAGCGGCAAAAGCCAACACATCAGTGGGCTCATCGATTTGGCGAAACTCCCGGTTGAGCTCGCGGATGTGATCGTCTGAGGTGAGGCAAAGGCTCAGTTCACACGGGATCGTCACCCCCAGTTCCCGCAACCAAATCTCAAACCAATCACACCAGGTGGCTTCTTCAATTGGACTCGGGATATTGAACTGTAGGTACAGATCCAGGAATCCATCCATGCGGGCCTCACTCCACACCGATACGCCCCCTATTCTAGTGGGTAGGTCAGGTTAGGCCAGATTTCTGCGGAAATTGCCGCATTTGTATCAGCGGTACGAGAGCTTGACGAATACGATTTTCCAGCTTTTGTCCATCAGACACTGTATCCAAATACGCTTCTGGTGGGAATAAGTCTCCAGCAATTCCCACTGCCCATGCCCCGGCCCGTAGGTATTCCAATCCATTGGCCAGGGTTACCCCCCCTGTTGGGATCAGGGGCAGGGATCCCAACGGTTGCCGCAGATGGCGAATATAGCGGAATCCCCCCAGGCTCTCCACCGGGAACACCTTCACCGCTGTTGCCCCCGCCCGCCAAGCTGACCCAATTTCTGTCGGGGTGAGGGCCCCCGGCACGATGGGTAACCCTACCTCCTGCGCCCAGCGGATGACCTGCTCATCGGCAAAGGGAGAGACACAAAACTGTGCCCCCGCCTGCCAAGCCTGCTTGGCCATGTGTTGATGCAAAACCGTACCGACCCCGATCCAGCACTGGGGATGGTGTTGTCGCAACTCCGCAATCAACTGCAAGTACTGGGGAACTTGGGTGGTGATTTCAATGTGTTGAATCCCGGCTTGGATGGCCACCGTCGCCTGTTGGGTGGCCTGAGCCAAACTCTCTTGGGCACGAATCACCCCGATCAAAGGCTGCTGCCACAACTGGAGCAACCAAGGGTGGGTCAAACGGTCATCCAGGCTGGGTTCAGGACAAGCAAACATCACAATCCGATATCGGGAGAGGGCAGCTCAGGTGAGTTTTGGTAGGATAAGCCCTGTGGTTGTGGGGAAAGGTGGGGCTTGAATCGCGTGGCACGAAGCCTAAGGGCGTGGATGGTATTCGGGTTGCTCACCCTACTGCTGGTGGCAGGTCTGGGGATGGTAGCGCCATCGCAAGCCCAGAATGTCAACCAACTGCAACAACGGCAGCAGCAGATCCAGCAACAGATCCAAGGTAACCAACGCCGCCTAGAGGAACTGCGCCAAGCTGAACAGGAAGCCCGCCGCCGCATGGGATCCCTGCAGCAAAACATCCAACAAACGGAATCCAGCCTTCGGGATAACCAGTATCGCCTGGAACAAGCCCAAAAAGCACTGGAGCAGGCCCAAAAGGATCTGGAGGATTTAGAGGATCGCCTAAAACGGCAACAACAGGGTACGGCTGCCCGGTTGCGCTATATGCAGCGGCAGGGGGCTGAACATTGGTGGGCTTTGTTACTGAGTAGCCGAGATTTGAACGAGTTTTTCGACCGCCGTCACCAACTGCAACTGTTGATCGAAGCGGATCGGCAATTGATCCAAGAACTTCAGGTCACCGCCACCGAGGTGGATCAACAACGCATCGCCCTAGAGGTGCAGCGCAATGAGATTTCCCTGATTTTGCAGGAGCTGGCGGCCCAGAAAAATCAGTTGCAGCAGCAGGCCGCCACCCAAGAACAACTGGTTGGGCGCTTGGCCAATGAGCGAGCTTCTTTTGAGGCGGCACAGCGGCGTTTGGAAGCCGATTCGCAACAACTGACGGGGTTGATCCAGCAACTGATCGCCCAGCAATCGCAACAGCGGGGCGGCGGGGATCCGGTGCAGGGCACAGGCCGCTTGGTGGCTCCGGTGGGGGGGCCGATCACCAGTCCTTTTGGCTGGCGGGTTCACCCCATCTATCGCACCCGCCGCTTCCATGCGGGTATCGACTTTGGGGTGCCTACCGGAACGCCCGTACGAGCAGCAGATCGAGGTACGGTCATTTATGCCGGCTGGTACGGCGGCTACGGCAATACCGTGATCATCAATCATGGCGGTGGTATCACCACCCTCTACGCCCACAACAGCCGCGTGGCCGTTGGCGTCGGGCAATCGGTGCAGCGGGGACAAACCATCGCTGCCGCGGGCTCAACCGGGCTTTCCACTGGCCCCCATGTCCACTTCGAGGTGCGCCGCAACGGCCAGCCCGTGGATCCCCGCCGTTATTTATGATTTTTACGATTTGTGAAGCAGGGCATCCGCCTGGAGAGGCTGCAGGGATCCTGCCTGTAAAGTCCATCGCACATCGGCAATCTGGGACAGCTCCTCCGGGTCATGGGAAACCACTAGCACCGTCCACATCGATTTCAGCCGCGCCAACAGCTCGATCAACTGCCGCCGTACCGACCAATCCAACCCTGCCGTCGGCTCATCCAGTAGCAACAAAAATGGGCTGCGGATCAGCTGCACCGCCAGGGCCAACCGCCGCTGTTGCCCACCACTCAAATGGTTGGGGGAACCGCGCAACGGGATCCCTTCCAACCCTACCTGCTTGAGGGCATTTTCGATCTCTTTTTCCCGCAACTCTGGGTGGCCAAAGCGCATTTCATCCAAGAGGGTGAGACCACAAAAATGTCGTTCCGGGAACTGAAACACCAATCCGGCCATACCTCGCAATTGGGTGGGTAACAGATTCACCCCTTCCCAGACAATCTGTCCTTGGGTGGGGCGCGCCAACCCGGCCAAAATTTCCAGCAGGGTGCTCTTACCCGCCCCACTTTTGCCGACGATTAATCCCAACTGGTTTAATCCCAACTGGAAGGAAAGATCCTTCAAAATCGGTTGGGACGCGGCTGCCGGATGATAGGAAAGGTTCTGGACTTGCAGCATGACGGGCTGAAGGGGGGAGGCTGTCGTTATTCTGGCAGGACTCCGCCCAAAAACCTATTGCTGATTACAGCCACTCCTCCAACCGCCCCAACTGATCCCGAAAACCATGGGTGAGTTCTCGGTACCAATCCCGCAGTTCGAGTTGATCCACAGCACGCCGCAATGCCTCCTGAGAACGCTGGATCGGTCGCAGGGCTGTAGGCGGGATCCCTTCTTGGGCCGCAACTTGCTCAAACAGAGCCAGTTCCGTTTGCACGTAGAGAATCAGATTGGCCACATCCTGGGGGTGCGGGTAGGGGGTGGAATCGGGCATTGGGGAGAGAGACCAGCAGCAACACTAGTTCCATTCTGACCAGGGATCCACCCGATGGTTGTTATCCACCTCAGGGGAGAAGGCTGGTAAGGTAAGGAGGGATTTTTTGCTGCTCTGGAGGTTGCATGAGCCAGAAGCTACTCTTCGTCTGTCTGGGTAATATTTGTCGCTCCCCCACTGCCGAAGGGATCACCGATCACCTCCTGCGCAGCAGCGGGATCCCGGACGCGATTCTCTGTGACTCCGCCGGTACCGGCGCCTATCATGCCGGCAGCCCCCCGGATCGGCGCATGCGCCAGGCTGCCCAACGCTATGGGCTGGATCTGCGAGGTGAGGCCCGCCAAATTCGCCCGACGGATTTGCGGGAGTTCGATTTGATCCTGGCGATGGATCGGCAAAATTATCGAGACATTCTCAGTCTGGATCCACAGGGCAAATACGCCGAGAAAGTGCGCTTGATGTGCAGTTATTGTCGTTCTCATCCTGACGAAGAAGTTCCGGATCCCTACTATGGAGGAGAAGAGGGCTTTCACTACGTGATCGAGTTGCTCTGGGATGCCTGTATTGGCCTGTTGGAATCTTTGGTGCCGGGGGTGAATCTGCCTCCCTTGCCTCCCCGCGTCTGAACCTTTCGCTGGGATCCCTTTCGTGATTTAATTTTGTAATTTATTTTAATGAATTATCTCTGGGCAAAGGGATCCCTTTTGGTTAATTTTGGGGTTGGGATGGGTGATCCTAGGGTTCATAGTTCATAGCTTGTGAAAATTGTGAAAAGCCTCTGAGAAACTGGGATCCCCCAGGCTTCTTGCTGTTTCAGTAAACTGATAAATTTTCGGGGAATTAAAATTCATGGATGAATCTTTATCTGGTCTGATTTCAATCGCTTTTTACGTCTTTTTTAGCTACACCTTGATGGTGATTGGGCAAAAATTGAGTGTGCCGAACGCTTGGTTAGCCTGGATCCCGATTGCCAATATTTGGGTGATGTGTCGAGCTGCGGGCAAGCCGGGTTGGTGGGTGATCCTCTTTTTCATCCCCTTGGTGAATTTGATCTTTGCCATCTGGGTGATCTTTGCCATCCCGCCCCGCCTGAACAAATCCCGCTGGTTGGGACTGCTCGTTTTCCTGCCGGTTTTGGGAGCTTTGGCCTATTCCGGCATCTTGGCCTTTACCTAACCCAAAATCATGGAACGACCTGCCAGCGTCACCCTCATTGCGCTCATTCAAATGCTGTTTGCTGGGTTAACCCTGTTGGTCAGTTTGTTCGGGGTGATGGCCGGAGCTGTGGTGGGGGGGCTGGCCGCCTCCGGTGGAGATACGATCTTCGGGATAGTGCTGGGTAGTTTGGTAACTTTTATTTTTCTGCTCAGCCTGGCTTACGGCTTTCTCGGAATTGTCTTCTCCGTTGGGTTATTGCAACTTAGGGGCTGGGGATGGCTGGGATCTTTGGTGATGCAGGCGCTGGGTTTGGGGTTTGGACTGCTACAGTTTCTCGGAGGTGTAGGAGGCGGCATGTCTCTGGGAAGTATTCTTATCAGTGGCATCATCGTATACGTGCTGCTGCTGCCTGAGGTGAAACGCGCTTTTGGCCGATAGGAAAGAGGGGAAAAGTATTCCGATCCTCCAAGCGATCGAGGTTATCTGTAATCAATTTCAGATTCAGATTAGGAAATGACCGCTAAATAATTTCTACCTGTAGAGATTTCTATCTGCAGAGACAGTAGTGTTCGGCTCTACCACTTGAGCAGGTTAAAACTCTCCATATCGATGGTGGCTCGATTGCGGTAAATTCCCAATACAATCGCCAAGCCCACCGCCGCTTCTGCAGCTGCCACCGTAATCACGAACACCGAAAACACCTGCCCACGAATCATGCCCGAGTCAAGAAAGTTGGAGAAGGCAATAAAATTCAGGTTCACCGCGTTCAACATCAACTCAATGGACATCAACACCCGAATCGCATTGCGGCTCACGATCAACCCATAAATGCCAATGCAAAAGAGAGTGGCCGCCACCAACAGAAAAAATTGCAGCTGCAACATCAACATACTCCTCAAAGGTCGTGCGTGTAACAAGTGAGTTTGAATTTCCAGGGATCCGAGAAACGCTCAACGGGTGCTCACCAATTCTGGTTCTGACTCGCTGCCCGATTCAATCTGCGGTCTGGCCCGCTCTAGTAGGCTCAAATCCCCTTCTCCCATCTGCGGGAGGGCAAATTCTCGACGTGCCAAAACAATTGCCCCAATCAACGCCATCAACAGCAGCACCGAGGCCAACTCGAAAGGCAGTAGATAATCGCTGAAGAAGTGCCCACCCATCACCAAAACGCTGCTCAGGGATTGGATCGGTTGCAATTCCCAGGGAGTATCAAAGGCCATCGCTGCCAAAAGGGCAAACAGCCCTAAACACACCACTGCTGTCACGCCATTGCGCAGCCAGCCCAGTTTCAGAGGGGCAAAGTTGTAGCGCCGATTCACCAACATAATAGCGAACAGGATCAGCACGTTCACGGCACCGACGTAGATGAGTACCTGTGCTGCCGCAACAAAATCGGCATTCAGGAGAAGGTATAGCCCGGCCATGCTGAGGAAAACTCCCCCGAGCAGAAAACCCGAGTAGACGATACTGGGGGCCCAAACGACTCCCAGGGCAAACCCGATAGCCATCAGCGATAACACTGCGAACGTGACCAGTTGTGCGCCTTCTGCAAGGGTCATGGAAGATTCGTCCTTTCGATGCTTGTCTCTCTATACACTGTACTGTCCGATTGGATTTAGGAGAAGCACAACTCCCTTTTCCGACCGATAGAGGAATCTCTAAAACCGATAGAGAAATCTCTAGGTTGTGGAGCCCTCCAACCCGATGACTATACAGCTTTTTCCAGTACCTCGGGCCCTTGATCCCCTACAGTCCATACGGGCTAATTGGGCTAATTCCTGATCTGGCCGGGATTCCAGGTCGCCTCAGATATAAAGCCTATAAAGTATAAAGTTATAAAGTCGGGAAAAAGGCATCCCTGATACTCTCTTCTACCGGCCCAACAGGCTGATCCGGTCTGGGGCCAAGACGGCGCATCAGTTGCCAGCCCTCCACCTCCGCCAAGGGTTGTAACCCCAAAGCCGCAAGCTCCACCTGGTTGGACTCCGTCCCGCTGACGCGACCAGCTTGCACCGGCGATACCCAAAGGTGGGATCCATGTTCCCCTTGCACCAGAGCCTGATCATCCACCCAAACACCAGGATTGGGCGTATAGAAGGCAACCGCTTGAGCCTGACAAACATCCGGCAAGCCACTCCGCCCAATATCCACCACGGTCTCTTGGGATCCCGGCAGCATCTGATCCCAGTCCATTTGGGCAAAAGCGGGGTTGAAATTGCCGAAATCGGGCCGCAACACGATGGTGCTCAGGGTGAGGATCCCGGCGGACAACAGGGATCCCATCCACAACCTGCCCGCGTAGTGCAGCACCCGCCGCCAACTCCAGATCCCCGGCAAGAGGGTGTACAAGATGCCAGTCCCCAGCAACGGCCAAGCATGGGGTTGCAAGAGGGCTAACCCCTCCACCTCCAGCATCACCGCCACCCCTAGGCCCAGAAGCAACAGCCCCACCGCCGCCAGTCCCCAAGAGAGGATCCCGGTCAAGCGGGGCTGCTCTCGCATCTGCAGGGCTTGGTCTAGGGTTACTCCGGCCAAGAGTGCCAACCAGGGGTAGAGCTGCACGGTGTAGTAGGGGGTTTTGGTGGGATAAACCTGCAATAACAACAACAGCAGCAGCGGGAAAGACCAGATCAGTAGGGTTGGCCCTGGCTTCTGCCGCACCAGCAGCACTCCCCCCAACGGGGCCAAAATCGTCCAGGGAAAGCCATGGGCCGGAATATGCCAGAAGTAGTACAAACCCGTGGCATCGGCATGAAAGGGTTCAGCTCCCAAATCCTGCACTTTGCCCACCAAGGTGGTGAGGGCCTCTAAGCCGTACACCTGCACCGCCAAGCCCAACCACAGCCCGAAAACCCCCACCCCCAGCAAGCTTGCCAGCCAAAACTGCGCCGACCCCACCCAATGGCGCCGTTGCTGTACCAAGTAGGGGATCAGGGCCGCCCCTGGCAACAGGATCATGGCGCTCTTCATCAGCAGACCTAAGCCAAAGGCCAGCCCCGTCAGCCAAAACCAGGCTTTATGGCCCCGCAAGCCGTTGACCAGAGCCAAGATCCCGATCAACTCCAGACAGGTGAGGGGCACATCCTGACCCACCAGCCGCCCCTGCTGTACCCAGAGGTAACACAAGGGCAAGGCAACCATACCCAAAACGGCTGCCCGTACCGGCAGGAAGAAGCGTCCAATCCAGCCGATGAGCGGGATCGAGATCAAGGCGGAGAGGATCCCTGGCAGCCGTGCCGCCCACTCGTTCACCCCATGCAGGGCAAAGCTAATGGCTACCGCCCAGGTCAGGAGGGGCGGTTTTTCGAAAAAAGGCTCCCCCAAAAAGGTTGGCCCCAACCAATGGCCCCCCCGCAGCAGCTCGCGGGCCATCTGGGCATAAAAGCTCTCATCGCAGCCATCCAAACTGGGATCCGCCCCAGACAGAAAAAATAGGGGTGTGGCCAAACCCATGATCAGCAGGCTCAGGCCCAAAAACGGCAGCAAGTGGGGATCCCGACGAAACTGCATGAAATCGCTGGATCCCGGCAGGTAACCCATCCCCAAGCGGGGAGAAGCACCGAGATTGCTTGGGTTCTCGAAATGACGCATGGGACAACCCATCTGAACAGCAACGAGGGAAACGATTGTGCCTCCCACTCTAGGCCCTAGAGGTTGAACCCTTGCCGTTGGTGTTACGGAAGCTCTAGGGATCCCTGCCCGCTAGGATACAGTGGCTCCTGCCCAGCATTCATCTGCGGGGAGAACACCGGAAACCAGCCAAAGAACTGGTCGGCATAGGGTTGCAGAACGGGATCCAAATAGTAAAAATTCTCCCCCCGATCCGTAAACTCCCAAAACTCAGCCGTGGTGGATTGTAGCTCCTGGCGAATAATTTGCAGGCGTACCAGCGGCTCATGGTGCATATCCAGGTAGATCAACTTGGCCAGATCTTCCCGTCCACAACTCAAAAAATAGGCGGCCAGACGTACCTGGGTTTTGCGGATCCCACGCAGTGTACTTTCCTGTTGCTCGCTTTCTGGATCTTGATCCAGACGTAGCAAGACCTGCAAAATCGCTTCTGTGGTTTCCAACCGCAAGGCACAGCTCAGTTGCGCCAGTAGCCCCAGATCAAAGCCAAAGGTTTCTGAAAGGAAAAAGAGGCCTGCTTTGTAGGCGATGAGGCTGTAGTAGCGAAAGTGGCCCACGATCTCCAGAACCAGAGCAGAGTGATGTTGTCGTAGCGCTGCCTCAGCCACCATGCGGTACTGCTTGAGCAAGTTGTAGCCTGTGCGAATATCTTGGGTGTTGATCACCGCCCGCAGATAGGTGTTGAAAAATTTGATCACCCATCCGGCTACCATCAGTTTTTGAGTTTGTAAAGCCCGAATCCCCAGCTCCCGGCTGTGAATGGCCACCAGGGTGCTCACCTGGCGCATACCATTCAGCCCTTCCCCAAACAAGGCTTGATACTGCCGCAGGATCTTCAGCTCCACCCAGGATCCCTCCATTTCGATCTGCCGCAGCAGCCCCTCGTCCACCGAGACAAAATCCGGATCCCGGCGCAGCGCTGGACTGAGGAGAAACCAGTTGCGGGGCAATTGCTCTTTGCGGGCGGCATAGAACAACCAGAAGGCCTTGAGGCTGTCCAGAGCATCTAAAAGGATGATCCCCTCCTGCTGGCGGATGGCGCTGGTGGCGATGCCTTTAATTTCATCCAGGGCAGATAGACAGCGCTGATGGGCAAGTGAGGATTTGGACTGTGGGGATCCCTCAGAGGCGTGCTCTTGTCGAGAAGAACGACACCACTCAGGCCCAGAGGCAAGGGCAGATAAGACCGCCTGCTGCACCTGTTGCTCAATGCGATGGATAATCGAGGCGGGTTGCAAGAAATTAAAGACAAAATTGAAATAGGGGATCAACACCAAAAACGAGGCCGTGCCCAGCACCAAATTCAGCCCAATCAGCAACGCCGGACGCTCATAAATGCTCAGAGCCATGGAACTCCACAAACTGACCACATTGGCCAGAATCAGAAAAAAGATGATGTAGAAGTTCACCTTCTCCCGCAGAAATAATTCCGTCACCTTGGGGGTAAAGCGATCGGCGCTCAGTTGCACTACAATTGCCACCACCGAGATGGTGAAGCCCAGCACCCCCGACAGCACCTGGGCCAAGGTGGCCACAAATTCGTGCAAAGCGCCTGTATCCTGAATCTGCAAGGACTCCGTCCCGCTAACGCGAACGGCCAGATCCACTCCCCCCTGCACCAACCACCGCCCGCCCAACGCCAAAAACAAACCGGCTCCCACCACCCAAGCACTCCAGGTTAAGGTTCGCAGTGTCCGGATGGGCAGAGCATGCCCTGGGGAAGCCTGGGGAGACAAAGTAGGAGCGGTGGGCATCTCCTTCACGGGCCGTTCTCCGAAGTGAGGGGGTGCCTCAATACTCGCTCAAGAGCGCCTCCACAAACTCGTAACTGGAAAAGGGGCGCAGATCTTCTAGTCCCTCCCCAGCGCCAATAAAGCGAATGGGTAGATGCATCTGTTGGGTGATGGCCAGAGCGATCCCCCCTTTGGCGGTGCTATCCAGCTTGGTTAGGATCACCCCGCTCAGCTTGGCGGCCTCGGCAAACACTTGGGCTTGGCGCAACCCATTTTGCCCCTGCGTAGCATCCAAGACCAGCAGCCCTTCTACCGTTGCCTCGGGGGCTTTTTTGTCGATGATGCGGCGAATCTTGGCCAGCTCATCCATCAGGTTCTTTTTGTTTTGCAAACGACCGGCCGTATCCACCAGCAATAACTCTGTGCCCCTGGCCTGGGCTGCTGTCACTGCATCAAACACCACCGCTGCCGGATCGGTGTTCTGGCCAGGATTGGCGATCACCTCAACACCAGCTCGTTCTCCCCAAACCTTGAGTTGTTCCACGGCGGCGGCCCGGAAGGTATCGGCGGCAGCGATCAGGCATTTGTAGCCGGATCCCTGGGCAACATGGGCGATCTTACCGATGGTGGTGGTTTTGCCCGCCCCATTCACCCCGACGATAAGCCACACATTCAAATGATCCCGTTGCGGCGCAAAGGTGGGATCCCCGACGCTGAGCATCTGCCGCATCTGCTGTTTCAGGTATTTCACCGCTTCTTCCGGGGGCAACACCTCCTCGCGCATCCGTTTTTGCAGGGCTTGGATGATCCGCTCGGTGGCATCAATGCCTACATCCGCCTGCAGCAATACCATCTCAATTTCTTCAACGGCATCCTGGTCAATGGGGCCACGGCCCACCAGGGCTTTTAGTTGGTTAATCAAGTTCAGGCGGGTTTTGCCCAGCCCTTGCCGCAGCTTTTGCAGCCAGGAGATTTCTTCGGCAGAGATTTCCTCCGGTCTGCGCCCTTGGGCCGCCAGGATCTCTGCAGACCAGCGGAAGCCTTCGTCAAAAACAAGTTCTTCTGAAGGAGCTTCTGCCGGAGAAGAAAGGGTGGCGGCAACAGGTTCCGGCTCAGCTATGGCGCTAGCTTCTAGGGCCTCCAGACGTTTTACCGCACGAGGGGCTAGATCGAAAAAGGAAGGAGCAGCAACCGATTGGACAGGGGCAGATACGGACTCCGTCCCACTGGCGTGAACAGCGGGTATCTCCTCCGCTGCTGGAGTGGCGGGCTGGGAGGATCCCTCCGGGATAGATACGGGAGGGGCGGGGGACTCGCGCTTGATTTCTGAGGGGGTAGGGGTCGGCTCCGCCGTCTCGACGGTTTGGGACGGGGTAGGCACCTCTGGGGGGAACTGACGAGCCGGGGCAGCTTGAGAGGTTTCCCGGGCTTTTAAGTTGGCATAAGCTGCTTTGGCAAAAGCGAGGTAGTCCTCCGGGGTGGTTTCAGGGGGTGAAGGGTTTGGGGTGGCCGATGGTGTTGGTGCCGACTGACCCGCGGCCTCAGTCGGCTTTTCCAAGCCAGCTTCTGGCTCATTTTGTTCGGTGAAGCGGCGACGAAACCAATCAAAGGCCATAATCCAAAATCCAGCCTGACTGCAACAGATGAGCGCAAACCCCTGTCTTTGAATCATAGGGGCAAGTGAAGTCTAGCGCGGTTTTAACCGCCTTAAGCAATACAAGCAATAGACAGGCCTGCTAAATAGCGGGCTGCTGTATAAGGCTTGCCCGAGGCAAGAATTCAAAATTCAACAACAATGTCAAGGATGGCATTCTTGTCCACATTGCGGCACAGAACCCGACCGGGATACGAATGCAGCAATTCTCATCAAGACGGTGAGTTTGGGCATTGCCTCACTCAAAAACGCTCAACTGAGTCAAGCTCGGAAGAAAAACCCTTGCTGTACTAGGCGGTCAGCGTCGGGAGTATGTCACAGTGTGGCAGTAGCCTTAGGTATTGGGGCTATTTTAGGTTGGGTTGGTGAAGATTGCATGGCCATTATTTCCTCACGAGATGCTGATCACCCGCAACGGGGCACAAAACAAGGGAAGGCTCGAAGAGCGTCTTTAGACGCCAACGCAGACTCCCAATACTCCAAACAACAAAGCATCTCTGCCTCCGATTCTTTGGTGCTGGCGGCTGGAAATGCCCCCAAAACCGGTGAGGACTTGTTGCAGCCCCAAGCCCACCCTGCCGAAGGGCCAGAGGAATCCCTACGTCCCCGCACTCTTGCGGAGTACATTGGCCAAACGGAACTTAAGGAAGTGTTGGCCATCGTGATCGCGGCGGCCCGTTCCCGCCAAGAACCCTTGGATCACATGCTGTTCTACGGCCCACCCGGCCTGGGCAAAACCACAGTGGCGGCAGCTTTGGCGGCTGAAATGGGATCCCAGTTTTACATGACCACTGCCCCGGCCCTAGAAAGCCCCCGCGACATTGCCGGTTACCTGGTGCGTCTGAAGCGGGGGGATGTGCTCTTTATTGACGAAATTCACCGTCTGCCCAAAGTCACGGAAGAGTTGCTCTATCCGGCCATGGAGGATTTTCGCCTCGATATCACCATTGGTAAAGGCCGTTCCGCCCGCATGACCTCTCTGACCTTGGAGCGTTTCACCTTGGTGGGGGCTACCACCCGCGTTGGGGCGCTCACTTCTCCATTACGGGATCGCTTTGGCCAGGTGCAACGGCTACGCTTTTATGAGCCTCACGAGTTGGTGCAGATTGTTCTGCGCACCGCCCGCCTTTTGAATACCACCATTGATCCCGAAGGGGCTGCCGAGATTGCTCAGCGCTCCCGAGGGACACCGCGTATTGCCAACCGCTTGTTCAAACGGGTGCGAGATTATGCCCAGGTGCGAGGGGATGGCCACATTAGCCAAGCTGTTGCCGCCGCCGCCCTAGAATTGTTCCATGTAGATCCGATGGGACTAGATTGGACGGATCGCAAATTGTTAACCATGCTCGTGGAGCAATTTGGGGGTGGGCCTGTGGGGTTGGATACGATGGCAGCGGTCACCGGTGAGGATCCCCAGACGATTGAGGAAGTGTACGAGCCTTACCTGCTACAAATCGGCTATTTACAACGCACCGCCCGGGGGCGGGTGATCACTCCTGCTGCACTACGGCACCTGGGCTACGAAGCTCAATCTCCCCTGCCTCTGTGGAGCTGAGGAGTTCAGGATCCTTTTTTCCATAAGAAAACCCCCTAGCAGGGGGCCTTGATGGAGATTAGAACATAACGAAACAAAGGGAGCAAAAACTTAGCTGCGATCGTTGCCCACCGGGCTGAAGCTGGGCACTACCAACTCTTCGTTTTGCTTGGTTAGGCGACCGTACAGATCCTGGGTGTTGGGGAAATTGGCCGCAGGCAAGGTGGGGAAGCGGCGATAGGGCACCACATCCTCATTGAAGACATCCCGATACTCTTGGGTGTTCAACAGGGCGCGCACGAAGGCTTTTACCCCTTGGGTCGCTAGGATCTGGTTGTACTTACGGATCTCCTGCTGATTCAGCGGTGCACGTCCCAAGAAGTGCTTGGTGCCCAACTCGATCACCTTCGTGTTCGGGTGGGGAGCATAGAATTCGGAGCGGTACAGCTCTGAGCACCCTAGCGCTTCGATGAACTCCTTGACTGTGATCTCCCCATTGCGCAGCTTGGATTCGGCCACGCTCAGCTCAGAACTGACACTGTAAATGTCCATATCCCGCTCGAACACCTGCCGGTAAGCAGCGCGGATCAGGTTGTTCACTTCGGCCTTGTTGGCAATGCTGGTGAGCTTGAAGATCGGGGTTTCTTGGCGCACCTTGGGCACCCCTTGCTGCGCCCGCCGCTGAATCTCCAGCTCTCCCGAAGGCAGATCCTGCGGCTGCCCCAACTTGACAAACAGTGGGATCTCATCGTCAGTACGGATCGGCTTTGTGGCCGCCATATCGCTAGAACCGGGCCGCATGCGCCGTAGAGAAAGGCCGCCAGGGGTGAGGTAGCGCTCGTACGGCACCGTATCTTCCCCAAAGGCTTGCCGATAGTCTTCGCTTTCCAAAATCGCATCAACCACAGCATAGAACCCTTTCTTAGAGGCGATGTCGAAGAGGGGGTTCATCTCCTGCCGACCGTAGGTGGGCCGACCGAGCAGCTTGCGGTGAATAAACTCGATGGCTTTGCAGACGTAGAGGCTCGACCAGTATTTGTTGCGGAACAGATCCGATTTGGCCAGTTGGCGAACAAACTCTTTGACGGTGATCTCGCCGGATTCCAGCTTGATCTCCCAGCGGGTCAGCCGCTGACCTTCGTAGGGCACATAGCCGTACACCTGCTGATAGCAAGCCCGAATCACCGCTTGGGTGGATCCCTCGCTGCCCGTCGCCCCAGAGCGGGACCCAATTTTGCTGCTGCGGTTGATCGGGGCTTGGGTGAGCTTGAAGATCTTAGCCCCCAAGCTGCTGGGAATCGGTGCGGTATTGGGGGTGGTGCGCTCGTTGGCTAGGGCAAAGCCGCGCCGGATCAAGATGCGCTTGACATCTTTGTTGAACAGCGCTGGGCGAGTGCTAGGCGATTGGGTCTCTTTCGGGAAAATGGCGCCAAACTGGATTTCCAGCGGATCATTGCCAGAGCCGTAGACGTGCTGATCCGGCAGAGGCCGATCGTAGCGGGCGAAGAGGGTGACGAATTGGGGCACTTTGCGCCGCGGAGCAGCGTAGTTGTAGAGGTCGAATTTGGCTCCCCAGTTGGCGCTGGTTTGGGCTTCTACCCCCAGTTTGCGCAGATAGGGCACGGTTTCTTCGCCGAAGTAGTCACTGTATTCGCGGCTATCTACTAAAGCATCCACCAACCCGGCCAAGCCTTTTGCCGAGATGATCGAGAAGTAGGTTTGCACCTCTTCGCGGGTTTCGGGCGCCCGTCCCAAGAAATGGCGGAAGGCTAGCTCCACGACACGGCTATTGATGAACGGTTCGTAAAACTGCTTGCGGTACAGCTCCGATTTGCCCAAGCGACGGATAAACTCCTTCATGGAGATCTCGCCGTTTTTTACTTTCGATTCCAGATCGGAAACCTTGAGGCTGTAGGCACGACGGATATCCCGCTCGAACACTTGGCGGTAGGCCGCTTTGATGGCATCTTCTTTTTCGGAGTTGGAAAGCCCTGGCTTCATGGCGAATACCGGCACTTTCTCGGCAGCCGCATTGTAGATCTGGGGCAGTTGTAGCCCTTGCAGGCTGGTGCCATCGGCGGTGCTGGCGTTGCGTTGCCGCAGCTTGTCGGAAGGGGTAGGGGCGATGAACTCGCTCAGCAAGACATCGAAATATTGGTTGATGATGGCGGTGGCGGCGGCATCTTGACGGAAGTAACCGGCGGAAGCCCGCTTCATCTCTTGTATGGCGACGATGGTGGCCTCGGCGGAACAGGCGTTTTCGATGATCTCCCGCAGGCCACGGGTGTTGACGGTGATGATGCTGGGATCCCCAGCTACCAGAGCATAGGTGACGTAGCGCAGGAACCAACTCATATCCCGCAAGGATTTGCGCATATTCGAAGCGCCATAGCGGGAAACGTTGATAGGGCGGAAGTTGGGAGGAATTTCGACGCCACTGGCACTGAAAATATTACGAATAGCCTCGACAAAGCCACCAGTGGATTCGACGTAGAAGGCGGTGCCTAGCTTAAAGCCCTCCTTCACATCTTCGACCACTTCCGGTCGCTCCAGGTAGGCCATCGGCGACCCCCCTGTGAAGATGCGGTTGGCGGCACGACTGACGATGATTTCGGAGTTGGCTGCAATCACCTGGGCGATCTCCAGCCGTTTCAGTCCGCTGGAGAAAAAATCATCAAGACGATCCAGCTCGGTGCGCCCCAGATAGCGATCCTGCTGTTCCGCCTGGGAGATGGTCGATACGGGCACGGTTTGGTAAAGACGGGGGCTGGAGACGACTGTGCCACCTGATGCGTTGATACCCATCGATCTCTTAAACTCCGTTTTGATCGAAAGAATTTGCCGACAAAAGCCGAGGACGGTGTTATGTGAAGGAGGGCTGCCTTGCGATCAAACCAGAACCCCTCGCTGAGAAGGATAAAGGCCGGATCCCTGAAGACGAAGCCAAGCCTAGAATACTAGGGTGATGCACCCAGAGTGGGAGGGTTGTTGCAGTTTGTAACACTGTTTCTCATCCTAAAGACATGGATCCCAGCCTAGCTCTCCCGTTCTCCCCCCTAAAGCTTGCTTCGATCGGTGAGGATTGGTGGCAAGGGAATTACGCACAAGTTGCCACCTATTTGCAGCAGCAAATTGAACAGGGATCCGATGCGCCCGAGACCTACTGGTGTTTGGGATCCGTTTACTGCATTCTTGGTCAGGAACTGGAGGCTCAACTCATTTGGCAGGAGGGAGTGTTGCTTTGGGTAGCGGCAGGGGGTTCTGAACCCGAGGCCACCCATCGTTTGGCTAAGGCGCTAGAGGAGATGGGGGAGGATTTGTGGGGTAGAGGTCATTGGCCGCAGGCGGCAACTCTGTACAGACAGCTCTTGGATTTGAGGGATGCTTTCCCCGAGCCGGAGGTTTCTTCTGCTCAGGTTTTGGCGGCACACCGCATCGGTTTGACCCAAGGGCGAAGTCGGCTCTGGTCATCGGCGGCGACTTGGTTTGAGCAGGCTTGTCAACGGGATCCGACTGCAGCGGAGAGTTTTTTGCAGTGGGGTCTGGCTCTGATCAAGCTGGGTCGATGGAGAGAGGCTATTGAATCTTTGCAACGGGCGGCATACCTTCAGCCTGATGATGGGGCCGAGCCTTGGGTGCAGTTGGGCATGGTATGGCTGGATTTAGGGGATCCTCAACAGGCGATCCTGTGTTTTGAGGCTGCCGCAGTCCGGGATCCCTTGGCCAAGGGCCTTTACAGCTATTGGGTGGAGGCGCTGATCCACCTGGATCAACCAGATGCCGCCCTGGAAATGTTGGGGCGGGCGGTAGAAACAGAACAAGAGTGGTTACAGGCTTGGTGGAGGGCCTTGGCTCAGCGAGATCAGAAGAGAGATTCTTTGCAAAATCTGCTGCTCTTGCTGCTGGAGCTTGGGTGGACTGGAGTTGGCTCCGGATCCCGCCGCCAAGATCTACAACAAGATCCAGAGGATCTGTGGTTAGAGGTCTATTCGGCTTGGCGGCAACGCTTTGCTCTGATCCCTGCCCAAGCGCCGGTCGCTCAGGAGAATGCCCTGTCTGAAGGGAAGTCATCGGATCTCTGGCCTGCTCCGGCTCAGGGCTACCTAACCACCTGGCAATGGCATCAGGCAACGGGGGAAGGTCTGTATCGACGCCTGGACGCAGCCGATAGCCTGAGCTTACAGTCTCCCCCTTCCTCCGACCTGAATGTAGGACAAAAATTGCGCCCGCAGCGGATCCCTTTGCCCGAGACCTTTGTTGTAGAAATTCCCCAGGGATCCGTACATGTGGGCCACTATCCCCGCCATCTTTACGCCAGCTTTGGCAGTGCTATTCTGACCCGCCGAGGGGAACTGCTCACGGATTTATCCCTGTGTTTGCCACCGCCAGAATTTCTCGACCAAGACTACTGGCCGGATCACCTCCAGCACCATCCCATCTTGGGCTTACCGCATCTCCCTCCGCCGATCCGGCTGGATGGCCCTGTAGCCTTGCTGCCTTTGGGGGCGGTTAACTACTTCCACTGGATGGTGGATATTCTGCCTGCCCTCGATATCCTGCGCCGAGCCGGGCTCCTCAACCATCCCATCCCGATCCTGATTCAGGGCTATCAGGGCAAACCTTTTCAACGGCAAACCTTGGTCACCCTAGGGATCCCGCCGGAACGCATTCTTAGTTTTGAGGCATTGGGGGGATCCCATGTGCAAGCCCAAATCTTGATTGTCCCCTCAGCCGCTGGCCCCGTGGGTTGTCTGACCCCTAGAGGGTTGGGGGTTTTGCGGCAGTTGGGCCAAGATAGCCAGGTCAGATCCGAGCCAGGCCCCCGTCGCATTTACATCAGTCGCAGCAGGGCTCGTTGGCGGCGAGTGGTGAATGAAGCCGAGGTACTGGCGTGTTTGCAGCCTCTGGGGTTTGTGTCGGTGCAGCTAGAGACCCTCTCCTTGCCAGCGCAGATCGCCCTCATGCAGGGGGCAGAAGCGGTGATCGGCATTCATGGGGCGGGCCTGACCAATCTCGTCTTTTGTCAGCCCCAGACCACGGTGATCGAGATTTTCCCCAGCAACGCTGTATTGCCCTATTTTTGGACGATTGCCCAGGTGGCGGAGTTGAGGTATTTCCCCTGGGTGGCCCCGGTTTGCGATCCGGCCTTGGTGTCCCTCTTGGCTAGCCCAGATCTGGATCGAGAAGATGCCTGGGTGCGGATCCCAGAATTGCTCAGTGTGTTGGAACAGGCAGGCCTAACTTGCTGAAGAAAAGCTGAACAGGACTACCCAGGGAAACGGTTTGTATTGTCTGGGTTGCCCATCGCTATCGGGATAGACAGTTTTGGGTTGTATCGTAATCCCAGGGGGGTCAAGCTAATCATCTATCTTCGGGTATTCTGAGCCAGGATATAAAGATGTGTTCACTCAAGCTGGCTCCTACTGGGCATGGAGAAAGAAACTCTCGATAGCTTTTTGTCCATCCAAGGGGTGATGGGAGTAGCACTCCTGAGCCGCACAGGCCGCCCTTATTTCTACCGTTCCTTTCAAGATCTGGATTCTCGCCAGCAGCAGGCTCTAACCCAGGGGTTGTTTCAGGTCTTGGAAACAATGCCGCAGGGGTTTGACTATTTCGACTTCCAGTTTGCCGAGCAGCGAGTGTTTGTCTATCCCCTCGGCGCCGAGTGGGTGTTGCTGGTAGCAGTCAACGACGACTTGGTGATGCCTGTCTACAGTTTGGCTGTAAACCGCCTGCGTGCGGAGTTACAACGGGATACCCAAAAGGGCTTGGCGACTTTTCGCCTCTTTACTAGCCAAATGGAGGCCAACCCAAACACCACTCGGCCCACGGCCACCCGCCCCTCTAGCACATCCACCTCTGGCACATCCATGGAGATGGATACTTTCATGCGATCCCTGAATCGGCTCTGTCAGATGACAACGGGCTATCTGGGTAAGGCGGTGATCGTCAACTATTGGAAGGCGGCACGGCAGGAGGTCTTGCAACGCCAGGGAGCCGACGCGGAATTGTTGAACCAGTTCGAGATCGAGCGCAGTGGCCAGATCCGCTACGACGGCCCCCTCACAGAACTGGATGAATCGCAGCAGAGGGTGCTGCGGGACTGGGTACTGGCGTTTTTCCACCGTTGTGAAGAGGTGATCCATGATTTTCGCAACCTGATCAAATCGGCTGAACTGCGCCTGTAGAAGGGGCTATTCAATCTCTCCAGAATCTCTCTGGATAGCCCCATTGCAGGACTCTGCCCAGTTTTTGGCTGACGAAAATACAAGCTAAGCTATGACCATGACCGACCCGGCTCACGCTAGGTGCAGAAGGGATCCCGGCCCAGGGATTTCTCCTCTTGCCGCCGCAAACCGGTGCAGTAAAGATCTGCTTTGCTACCGCGATGCCGCCGGATCCCTCGTTACCCTGTGCCTACGGCACGCCACGCGAAGGAGTTGCCATGCTGAGAATCGTCACCCAGATGATCGAGGCTGAAGCCGAGCTCAGACGGATCTCGGAGCGCACTCAGGCTGACCAAAACATCCACCGCGAATCGACGGTGCGGGAGATCCTACAATCGGTACGCCGTCAAGGGGATCGGGCCCTGCTGGAATACACAGCAGAGTTTGATCAGGTGGAGTTGAGTCTCTCGGAGCTGAAGGTGTCTGGGGCAGAGCTAGAAGCGGCCTACCAAGCCGTGTCTCCCCAGTTGCTTTCCGCCCTTCGCCTAGCCAAACAGCGCATTGAAGCCTTTCACCGGCAGCGGGTGCCCAGCAGTTGGGTGAGTTTTCCTGCCCCGGAAATTGTTCTGGGCAAGCAGTATCGCCCCGTGGATCGAGCCGGTCTGTATATTCCCGGTGGGCGTGCTGCCTATCCCAGCACCGTGTTGATGAACGCCATTCCCGCTCAGGTGGCGGGGGTGCCGGAAATTGTCCTGGTAACGCCACCGGGATCTGACGGTTCGGGGGGGAAAGGGATCAGTCCAGCCATTTTGGTGGCCGCCCAAGAAGCCGGGATCCAGACCATCTATCGAGTCGGGGGAGCTCAGGCGATCGGGGCGCTGGCCTACGGCACCGAGACGATCCCGAAGGTGGATGTGATCACCGGCCCCGGCAATATCTACGTCACCCTGGCCAAAAAGCAGGTGTATGGCACGGTGGGCATCGACTCTCTAGCCGGGCCTTCCGAGGTGTTGATCATCGCCGATGAGAGTGCTAACCCCACCCATTTGGCGGCTGATTTGCTGGCCCAGGCAGAACATGATCCTCTGGCGGCGGCGCTCCTCTTGACCCCCGATCCGAAACTGGCCCAAAAGGTGCAGCAGGCGGTGGCGGTTCAAATGGAAGCCCATCCCAACCGTCTGATGGTGGAAAAGTCAGTGGTGAATTACGGGTTAATCGCGGTAGTGCCGGATCTGGCCACGGCTGTGGCCTTGTCCAACCTGTTTGCACCGGAGCACCTGGAGCTGCAGGTGGCGGATCCCTGGGCGTTGTTGGAGCCGATTCGCCATGCGGGAGCGATTTTCTTGGGGCACCACACCCCGGAAGCTGTGGGGGATTATCTGGCCGGCCCCAACCATACGTTGCCCACTGCTGGGGCAGCCCGTTATGCATCGGCTTTGGGGGTCGAGACATTCCTCAAGCATTCCAGCCTAATCCAGTACGGTTCCATGGCGCTGCGGGAGGTAGCGGCGGCCATTCAGGCTCTCACCCAGGCGGAGGGGTTACCGGCCCATGGCCAGTCGGTGCAGCTGCGGTTGTCAGAAGAAGATTAGGAGATTAAGTGAGCCTTGTAGCCGTTGTCGAACACAAGAAGGTGAAGTGGATGGCGGGTCAGATGAGGCGAAATGGGCTGGAGAGGTTGGGGGGAGCCTTTGCGGCTGTTTGGGTGGGCTGGGCTGGCTCGGCATGGACTGCTCCAGAGGCATCTTTACAAGCCAGGATCCACTCCCATCCTGCACCTGCGGTCTCCATCCCCTGGGATTGGGTGTATGGATTGCGGGATCAAGCTCGGCAGCGACAATGCACGGTGGTTGGTCTGTTGCGCAGTGAGCCTTTGCCTTCGCCCGATCCGCAGTGGCAGGTGTACACGCGGTTGGACTTGGTGGCTACCCCACAGGGGGGCAGATTGACGAGTGTGTTGTTTGCCGAAAACACCCGTACCCGAGTGTTGCAAGTGATCTATCAAGCCTCGACTTCTGTGCTTGCCCCCCGGGAGCCTCTGGACTTTGCTATGATCCTGCCCTTGGGGTGGCAAGATCACACCCTGTTGGCTCGCGAGTATGAGGGTTGGTTCCAAACGGATCTGAGCTGGGATCGAGCCGTGATCTGGCCCTTGCCTGACTCTTCTGTAAGGATCCCACCGGTACAAATCTGGGATCCGCCGCCGGTGCTGGGCTATGCAGAGCTGCTGGGTTGGGATCCACAGGCCCAAGAACGGGTGCTGTTTGCGGTAGCCGATAGCCTGGGGGAGTTGCCACGCCTGGTGAGCGTTGGAGCGGATCGAAAGGTTCTGCTACGGGAAACAGCGGTGGTCTTGGCTCCTGCTCCACCGACTTCTTTGGAGGGCTGGGTCAGTGCTACTCCTACGGGGGAAGCCGCCATCTGTCACTCCAGCAGCTTTGGTTTGGACAATTGAGATTCGCTGGGATCAACAGGGATCAGGATGGATGAAATCAAGAACAGGTTGAGACCGGAAGTGCGGCGCGGTTGGCCCCTAGAAGCCTTTGTGGGGGATGTAATTGTCTGTACCCTGGAGGGATCCCATCTGGATCAGGTGACGGAGATCCGGGTCAGTCCGGCGGGTAAAGGGATCCGGGTCAGCCTCGGGGATCCCTTGGGGCAGTCGAAAGAACCGGTGCAGAGCAGCCCCAACCAACTGACAGTAACTTTTGAAATCGACGCCAGTACCTATCCGGGGGAAAAGCGCATCGAGCTGATGTCGGCGTCAGGGCCGAGCAATCCGTTGCCATTTCTGGTGATGTTGTGAAGATGAGGAGTTGATCATGCCATTTGGGGTTGCCCCCCAAGACTTGGGGGTGTTGGTGCTGGGGGTGGGTCTATTGCTCTTGGCTGGGGGCTGGGCCTGGCAATTGCGCCGTCGCAACCGAGCTGCTTCTACCGATGCAAAATCGGTTATCCCACCTCAGCCTGTGGATCTCTCCCCGGAGCAAACGGCCCAGTTGGATCCCTTCGATCGGGCTCTGGTGGTGCAACCCCAGGATCCCATTGCCTGGTATAATCGCGCCACCATCCTTGACCAAATGGGGCAAACCCAAGCGGCGATTGCCAGTTACGACCGCGCTCTGGAGCTGAAACCAGATTTTCCACAAGCCTGGAACAACCGTGCTTCTGCCCTCGATGAGTTGGGCCGCCACCAGGAAGCCCTGGCCAGTTATGACCGTGCCCTACAACTGAAGCCAGACTTTTTCGAGGCCTGTTTTAACCAAGCCAATACCCTGCGGGAAATGGGTCGGGGAGAAGAAGCCCTGCGCGCCTACCATCGTGCCCTCACCATCAGCCCCGATAGCCCAGAGACTTGGTATCTGCATGGGTTGACTTTGGCCTCTCTGGGCCGCTTGGAGGGATCCCTGACCAGCTACGACAAAGCACTCGCCATCAATCCTGTGGATGCCCAGGTGTGGCAAAGTCGCGGGCTAGCTCTGTTTCGGCTGGAACGCTACGCGGATGCCTTGGTCAGCTACGAACGGGCTCTGCAACTGGGGTTGGAATCGACTGCCCTCTGGGCCGGCTGTGGTCTTGCCCAACACCGACTGGGCAATGCGATGGAAGCGCTCAACAGCTACGACCGTGCTCTCGAACGGGATCCGAAGCAGGGACAAATTTGGGTCTATCGAGGCTTGGCGTTGATGGATCTAAGCCTCTACGAGCTGGCCATTCAAAGTTTTGCGCAAGCTCTACAGGTGCAGCCTGACTATGCAGAGGCCCACTACTCCCAAGCCTGCTGCTATGCCTGGGAAGGCCAAGTTCCCCAAACGTTGCAAGCCCTAGAGCAAGCTCTGCGGCTGGATCCCGAACGATACCGCCCCTTGCTGGCTTCAGAACCCTATTTCGACCTGATTCGGGAGGAGCCGAGTTTTGTAGTTCTCTTAACAACGGCGGATCTTTCTGTCTCGCCGGCTGCTTCTTAGGCTCCAAAGACCGTACCCAGGAGCCTGCTAGGGGTAAAAAATACAACAATTTATCCGAGCTGAGGGTAGAATTACGCTCTTTTACGGATGAAACCTGAGCTTTTTCCGTAGGGATGCCGTTGCCTAGGCTAAGAAACCTGGTCAAACTGAGAACACTGGGTTGGTAGCAGATCTCAGTCATTCTGAGTTGTGTTCCTAACACTGTCCGCAGGCTAGTTCACGGCCTGATGGGGTGTAGATGCCCATCTGTAATGGTTTTCCCCAGCCTTTCGATTGCAGTTTTGTTTGGTATACCTAGCTGTCAAAGTGGTCGCCCATGACGATTGCCCCTCGCCTCGCTTCGCCCGCTGCGGCCCTGACATCCTTACCGAGTCGGTCAGAAGTTAGTCTATCTTCTCTCCCTCCTAGCGATTCTGAACTCCCAGTCATGTGTGACGCTATGGCATCTACTGAAGATGTTAAAACTCGCACTGCTGAACTGCTGCGTCTTTACCACCAGCGTCCGGATCCCTGCTTGCGCAATCGTTTAGTGGAACTCAACCTGGGCTTAGTGCGCAAAGAAGCCCATCACTGGCGCAATCAATGTACGGAAGGGTACGACGACCTGATGCAAATTGGTTGCTTAGGCTTGATTCAGGCAATCGAGCGCTTCGATATTACCCGCGGTTTGGCCTTTAGTTCCTTTGCCATGCCCTACATTCGGGGAGAAATTCAACACTACCTGCGGGACAAGAGCCCGACGATGCGGATCCCGCGCCGCTGGGCCACGCTGCAACGGCAAGCCAAGAAGGAGATCGCCCGGTTGCGGCAGGAGTTGGGTCGACCTCCCTACGAAGTCGAGGTGAGAGAGGCCCTCCAGATGACAGAGCAGGACTGGCAGGAGATGGAGCTGGCCCTACAAAACAACCTTTTGCTCAGCCTGGATGCCCCGATTCAGACCGAAGAGGACAGCGTTGCTCTGGGGGATATCGTTCCGGATCAGCGCTACCGCAGCTTTCAACTGGCAGAAGAAGACCGCATTCGTCTACAAAATGCCCTGGCCAAGCTGGAGCAACGCACCCGCACCATCCTGGAGTTTGTCTTTTTTTATGACCTCACCCAAAAGGAAGCGGCGGAGCGGCTGGGTATCAGTGCAGTCACAGTCTCGCGCCAGGTAAAAAAAGGTCTGGAACGCCTGACTAAGTTGTTGAATCAAGATATCTTTTAACTCGGCACCCCGCAGTTAAAGTTCAGCCGTTTGTCATCAAACGCTAAAGTGGCTCCCCGTCCGGCATTGCGATAGCGGGTGCCCTTTTCCAGCTCAATTTCCATCATCTGCAAAGTTTTTACCTCGCTAGACCCTGGGCTGGTACCCTGCAAAGTCACCAATTCTAAAGTCATCTCATCCTGTTGCAGTCCGATCTCTCCAATCAAGCCGAGATCGTCATTCCCAACCGCTTCGTTTCATCAAGAATCCTCACAGAATATGAGCAACCTGTTGATCCTCCGGGATCCCGTTTGACTTGCGCCCTCAAGTTTCGATAGGGTTTGGGTGCGTAATCTCTTTGCAACAAGGAGCCGGAGCATGGCTAGTGTCACTTACGAGCATGTGACGAAGCGATACGGAGACACCACTGCCGTGCATGATCTGAATATCGCCATCGAAGACGGGGAGTTTCTGGTTTTTGTCGGCCCTTCCGGCTGTGGCAAAACCACCTCCCTGCGCATGTTGGCCGGATTAGAAGAAATCAGCGCTGGATCCATTTACATTGGCGACCGGGTGGTGAACGAAGTGCCCCCCAAAGACCGCGATATCGCCATGGTCTTTCAGTCTTATGCTCTTTACCCGCACATGAGCGTGGCGGAGAATATGGCCTTTGGCTTGAAGCTGCGCGGCCTACCCAAGGTGGAGATCGAAAATCGCGTCAAGGGAGTGGCCAAACGTCTGGGCATCGAGCACCTCCTCAACCGCAAACCCAAGGAGCTCTCGGGGGGCCAACGGCAACGGGTGGCAGTCGGGCGGGCAATTGTGCGTAATCCGGCTGTCTTTTTGATGGATGAACCCCTCTCCAACCTGGATGCCAAGCTGCGAGTGCAGGCACGGGCCGAGATCAGCAAACTGCACATGCAATTGGGCACCACATTCATCTACGTCACCCACGACCAGGTGGAAGCCATGACCATGGGCAGCCGTATCGCCGTTATGAAGGATGGCCATCTGCAACAGATCGATACCCCCCACAGCCTCTACACCCACCCCACCAATATGTTCGTGGCCGGGTTCATCGGTAGCCCCTCCATGAATTTCTTCTCGGCCAAGCTGCTTGAGCAAGAGGGCACACTCTGGGTGGATACCGGTGCTTTCCGCGTCGCTATTCCCCCTTACAAGGCGGATCCCTATCGACAGTACGTTGGCAAAGCCGTGATCTTCGGCATCCGCCCCGAAAACATTCACGATCCCCAATATCAACCCCAAGGCATCCAACCTGCCTCCGTGCGAGCCAAGGTCTCCGTCACCGAGCTGATGGGCAATGAAGTCATCCTCTACCTAAGCACCAGCGACAAAGAAGGGATCCTGGCGGAGCAAGAGTTTGTCGCCCGCGTGGATCCCCGCACTGAAATACACGTTAACCAATGGGTTGAGGTGATCTTCGATATGGATCGCTTCCATGTGTTCGACAAAGAGAGCGAGCGGCAGCTGGGTTAAATCCTGTTGAGTATTCATGTTGAGTATTCATGAGTATTCAGAGTTCGTTACCATAAGCTCCAGAGAAGCAGGGATCCCTATGCCGGAGCAATCCATCCCCAGTCTGGTTCAGGCTCAGTTCGACGAATTTCCGTACCCGAATGTACCGATTGAGCAGACAGTTACGGATAATTCCGCCCTTTTTGCCAATAGCATTACCACCGCTCGTTATCTGCGGGAGCGCAAAGTCGTAGATCCGGCGGGCAAACTCATGCTCAATGCTGGCTGTGGTTCCGGCTGGGAAACCCTGGTGCTGGCCACCGCCAACCCTGGTGCCCACTTTGTTGGGGTGGATATTTCGGCGGAATCGATCAAAATGGCCGAGCAACGCTTCCAATTTCACCACATTGATCAAGCCCGCTTTCAGGTGATGGATATCACCGATATGACGGCTCTCGGCGAGCACTTCGATTTCATCGCCTGTAATGATGTGCTCTACCTACTAGACGATCAGGTGGCCGGGCTAAAAGGGATGCGCCAAGTGCTTAAACCCGATGGCATCATCCGCACCAATGTTCATAGCCTTTACCAGCGGCAATTTATTTTTCATATGCAGGATGCTATGGAATTGCTGGGGGTGATGGATGAGCCGGCCTCCAAGGCCGTTCCCATTCTGCGAGAACTGATGGATGCCCTGAACGAGGGTAGCTTTGTCAAAAGCCACTGGAATGGCGATGCCATCAAAACGACCACTGGCATTTTGGCCAACTTCCTGCTCCGGAGTGACAAAGGGTTCACAGTGCCGCAGGTGTTTGAGATGTTGCGCCAAGCCGAGCTGGAGTTCATCAGCATGGTGAATTGGCAAGCCTGGAAGTTGGAACGGGTGCTCAACAAGCCCGTGCCCTATGCCATGCGCCACATCAAAAAGCTCAGTCAAGAAGAGCAACTGCATTTCATTGAGCTGATTTTCCCCAACATGACCCGCCTCATCGATTTCTGGTGCGGCCACCCCACCTCCAGCCCCGAACCTTTTACCCAAGAGGAATGGTGGAATGGCTCGGTACAGGCCCATCCTCTGTTGCTGCGGCTCAATGCCAGGGCTGCCTTTGAGAATGCCATCCGCGACAATGGCCCTGTCAACATCAACGGCTGGTCAGGGGCAGAAGGGAATATCAGTGTGGATCCTTTCTCGGTGCGTTGGTTGATCGAGGTCTTTGGGCAGGAACCTGTTCCGGTACAAGCTCTGGTCGCCAAAGCGATGGAGCTGATGGACTGGACTCAAGAGGAAGCCTTTAGCCAGGTGCTGGCTAACCTCAAGTTTTTGGAGGAGCGCCTTATTTTGTTGCTCAACTCCCCATTGCGTTGATCCTGTGCCCAGTCAGGACAACCGACGAGAAGCTGCTCGCCTCGTTTTGCTTCTGTACACAAATTGGCGATGGCTTTGTCCCCTCCCACAAGTGGGAGCGGCTCCCTCATAGCTACCCTACGTGCAGAAACTGAGCCTTGCATCCGAGCCAGCCAAATTAACCTCCCAACTGAGGCGGGGCTGCACAAATTGCAACAGTTGTCGGCGAATGTGCTCTAATTGCTGGATTGGTTGACGGGATCCCTGCGCCCAAAAATGCTGCTGTAGATAGTCGATCAACCACAGTTGCGCTGGCACATCCAAATGGGTAGCTACGGCTCTGCCCAATTCCAAAGCTTGTGGTAGGGAATGGGGCCAGCGTTTGAGTTCCTGAAGGAGTTCCAGCGGGATCCCTTGCAGTTGCTCGTGGGCTACCAACGCTAATCCAGGACTGCCCTGGGCCAAAGCGATCAGGTCTGACCTAGGGATCCCTGCCAACTCCTCGTAGCCCAACCCACTCAACACCTGGCCAATCTCTTCTGGACTGAGGCGGCGAAACGGTACCCTCTGGCACCTGGATAACACTGTCGGCAACAGCGAGGCCGCCTGGGGAGCAATGAGAATGATATGAGCTAAGCCCGGTTCCTCCAGGGTTTTCAACAACGCATTGGCCGCACTTTCGGCCAAGGTTTCACAGCCCTCCATCACCACCACCGAGCGTTGGGCACGAATCGGTCTACGGGCACAAAACCGCGCCACAGCCTGGACTTGCTCTAGCCGAATTTGGGGTGGGGAGCGCCATTGCAAGTTTTGCGCTTCTTCCGAGTTAGCCGCCACGAGACGGCCTTGATGCAAATAGGAGGGACTCACCCAATGCAGGTCGGGATGATTATCCGCCAGCAACCAGTGACAACTGGAGCACTGCCCACAAGGGATCCCTGAGCTGGACTCGCACAGGAGCGCCTGGGCGAACCAACGGGCCAGCAAACTTCGCCCCACCCCTTGTGGCCCGAAAAAGCAATAGGCGGAGGTCACCCGGCCTTTCTGTAGGGCTGCCATCAGCAAATGTGTCGCCATCTCTTGCCCAACGATGTGGGCTGGCGGCAAGACCCTCGCAGAAGCTATCGACTGGACGACCTCAGGCATAGGAGTGAGAGTTCTCCTGATCTGGGGCACACAGCAACACCCGCTCCTCGGCATCCGTTTCCAGCAGGTGCACCCGCACAATTTGCTCCGGCTCTGTTGATAACTGCTGGCCACAGTAGTCCGGTTGAATCGGAAACTGCCGATGACCACGGTCGATCAGCACAGCCAATCGTACCCGCTCCGGTCGTCCGAAATGGTTCAGGGCTTCCAAAGCCGCCCGAATCGTACGTCCTCGAAAAATGACATCATCCACCAGCACCACCTCTTTGCCGGTCAGATCACGGGGCATCTCGCTACGGTCTGGGGTGCGCAACCCGCCACTGCCCAAATCATCCCGAAAGAAGGTGATGTCCAATTCCCCCACCTGGGGTGGGATCCCAAACCGAGCGGCCATCTGATCCCGCAACCGATAGGCCAAAGGAACCCCGCGGGTGCGAATCCCGATTAAAGCCAGCCGTTCCAAGTGAGGATGATCCGCCCCAATCTCGTCGGCTAGCTGAGCGATTAACTGCGCCAAGTGGTTTGCATCGAGGATCTCAACCTTGGACATGGATCCCTACTGCCCTCGCGGATTCAGCCTGATAAAAGGCCAAGATAGCCCAATCTGCGAGCGGGATCCCCATCCGGTAGGATAAAAGCAATCCCCACGGTATCGATAGGTTAGGGATCCATGATGTTTGCTGCCCTGTCCACGTTGTTTCTGACGAGAACTGCTCCGCTGGCCCGCTTCTGCCGGGGTGTCTTGGTCTTCGCGTTGATGATCGGCCTGTTGATAACCCTGTTCGACTCCCCAGCCCAGGCGGAAGACTACACCAAACGGGATCTGCAGGGGATGAGTTTTGCGGGGCGAGACCTGACCGGCTCCAAATTTCTCAAGGCCAACCTGCGCCAAAGCGACCTCAATCACGTCAAGGCTGCGGGGGTGAATTTGTTTGGGGCCAACCTGAGCAAAGCCAACTTACAGGGGGCGGATCTGCGCAGCGCTACCTTGGATATGGCCAACTTGCAAGGGGCAGACTTGCGAGAAGCGCAACTGCAAGACAGCATGATGTGGCTGGCTCGGGTGGATGGGATCCAAATTGAAGGGGCGGACTTCACCAATGTGTTGGTGCGGCAAGATGCCCTCGCTATTCTCTGCGAACGGGCGACAGGCGTTAACCCCGTGACGGGGCGGGCCACCCGCGATACCCTCGAATGTGAGTGAAGTCCAAAAGAAGGCTCCCCTGGGATAGGGATCCCTCGGGAAGTCGGATTTTCAAACTGGCTCAGGAGCTAGGGGCCGCCGCCTCAGAACGAGTCGGCTTACGCTGAAACTGACTTTTCAGGGAATTCCAGGTTAAGCGAGCCATGGACAACAGCCAATTTCCTTCCAATTCCTTAAACAAATCCATATTCAGCTTGAAGGCATAGTTGGCTTCCGCCACGATGCGGTCGATGGTGACTTGATCCAGCCCCAGAGCATCCATCTGAGCACGGTAACGCTGCTTGAACTTGCCTTCGTGGGGGATCTGCTCGAAATCGTAAAAAGCTGTCCCTTCCCCTTCCGGCAAGCCCATGGCCTGCCGCGCAATTTTCTTGAGGATTTGGCCACCGGATAGATCGCCGATATAGCGGGTGTAGGCATGGGCCACCAGCAACACAGGATCGTTCTTGGCGATCTCCCGAATCCGATCCACATAAACCTGGCAGGCAGGAGAAGGCTGCACCGTTGAGCGCCAGTTAGGGCCGACAAAATAGGTCAAATCTTGCTCAATGCTGGCCTTGCGCCAAAGCTCTGGATAGTAAAGCTTGCCCACCAACGGATGTTCCCGCAGTTGCATAAACCCTTCCTCCAAAGCGCCATAGACAAAGTAGAAATTGCCCACATAGCGGCTGTAGGCGCGCTTATCCACCACTCCTTTCAGGAAACACTTGATAAAGCCAACATTTTCCGCCATCGTGTGGGACTGCTTCGTGCCCTCACGCAGTTGTACCGACAAACGGTTATTGGAACTGTTGTTGGAACTTTGACTCACAAAACCCTCCTAGCAAACCATGTCTCTATCATCCGAAAGGTTTCCTCAGCCTGAGAAGCTTTGTAAACCTATGCCTTTCCCTTCTCATCTGGATCGACGCCACATCCTGCCGATATGGACTGTATCGACACCGTGCATCCCACGACAAAGTTGATCAAGCCACTTGCGCCGACAAACTCAGCCCGCGGCTCAGTCTGTCAGCCCACCCACCCCCTCAGATCTCCAGTCAGCAACCCAAAGCAGGTGAGCGAATGGTCAATGACTAGAATAATTCCGCTGAGTGTGAATGGATATTAACAATCCTTAAGGCGGGCGGGGAGTATTAGCCCCTATCCAGGCCAAAACAGGGATCCCAGGCGGTTTTGCCAAAATTCTCTCCCTCAGAACGGAGGATGTCTTGGTCGCCACCGCGCCCGCGCCTTTGTAACGTTCGTTGACGCTCTTCGGATAGATTTCTATAATAAAAGACCTGACTGCAGCGCGATCCCTCCTAAGCAACGCATGACACAATTAGTTCAACTTCCTTCCGCTCCTACCTTTCCTGACCTGGTAGAGATTCAGCGGGAGAGTTTTTTATGGTTTTTGAGAGAAGGGTTTGAAGAGGAACTCCTCAGTTTTTCCCCTATCGTCGACTATACTGGCAAATTGGAACTGCATTTTTTGCCGGAGTTCCGCCTTGGGGATCCCTCCAAAGGCTACAAGATCAACCAGCCCCGCTACGACCCCGACGAAGCCAAGCGGCGCGACGCCACCTACCAAGCGCAGCTGCGCGTGCCCACCCGTCTGATTAACAAAGAGACGGGCGAGATCAAAGACATGGACGTCTTCATTGGCGAACTGCCCTTGATGACGGATCGCGGTACCTTCATCATCAACGGTGCCGAACGGGTGATCGTCAACCAGATCGTCCGTAGCCCCGGTGTCTACTACAAGTCCGATTTGGACAAAAACGGTCGCCGCACCTACAGTGCCAGCCTCATCCCCAACCGGGGCGCTTGGCTGAAATTCGAGACCGACAAAAACAGCTTGGTTTGGGTGCGCATCGACAAAACCCGTAAGCTCTCGGCGGCTGTTCTGCTCAAAGCCCTCGGCCTCAGCGATTCCGAAATCTACGATGGCCTGCGCCACCCCGAATATTTCCAAAAAACCATGGAAAAAGAGGGGCACTACAGCGAAGAAGAAGCCCTGATGGAGCTCTACCGCAAGTTGCGTCCCGGTGAACCTCCCACCGTATCGGGGGGGCAACAGTTGCTAGAATCTCGCTTCTTTGATCCAAAACGCTACGACTTAGGCCGGGTCGGTCGCTACAAGCTGAACAAGAAGCTGAACCTGAGCGTGCCGGAAAATGTGCGGGTACTCACCATCCCTGACATTTTGGCCGTCATCGACTACCTGATCAACCTGGAGTACGACATCGGTCATGTGGACGACATCGACCACTTGGGCAACCGCCGGGTGCGCTCCGTAGGCGAGTTGCTACAAAACCAAGTGCGGGTCGGCCTCAACCGTTTGGAGCGGATCATTCGGGAACGGATGACAGTATCAGAGTCGGAGAACCTCACCCCAGCCTCCTTGGTCAACCCCAAGCCCTTGGTCGCTGCCATCAAAGAGTTCTTCGGCTCCAGCCAGCTCTCCCAGTTCATGGATCAGACCAATCCCCTGGCAGAGCTGACCCACAAGCGACGGCTCTCGGCGCTGGGTCCTGGTGGCTTGAGTCGGGAACGAGCCGGCTTTGCGGTGCGGGATATTCACCCCAGCCACTACGGTCGCATTTGCCCGATCGAAACCCCAGAAGGCCCCAACGCCGGTTTGATCGGATCCCTGGCCACCCATGCCCGCGTCAACCAGTATGGCTTTGTGGAGAGCCCCTACTACCGCGTCGAGAATGGCCTGGTGCGCAAAGACCTGGGTATGGTCTACCTCACCGCCGATGAGGAAGACGAATATCGGGTGGCACCCGGAGATGTGCCCCTAGATCGAGAGGGCCGTATCACCGGAGACTTGGTGCCCGTTCGCTATCGCCAGGAATTCACCACCGCCCATCCGACGGAAGTGCATTATGTGCAGGTGGCGCCGGTACAGGTGATCTCGGTGGCCACTTCCTTGATCCCCTTCCTGGAGCACGACGATGCCAACCGGGCCCTGATGGGGGCAAACATGCAGCGACAGGCGGTGCCTCTCCTAAAACCGGATCGGCCCTACGTTGGTACCGGATTGGAAGCCCAAGCAGCCCGAGACTCCGGCATGGTGGTGGTGTCGCGCACCAATGGCGTGGTGGTGAATGTTTCCGCCGATGAGGTGGTGATCCGTCCTGACAACGACGGGGATCCGATCCTCTACCGTTTACAAAAGTACCAGCGCTCCAACCAAGATACCTGTCTCAATCAGCGTCCCTTGGTCAAAGCTGGGGATCGCGTCGTTGCTGGTCAGGTGCTGGCCGATGGCCCTGCCACAGAAGGGGGTGAACTGGCGCTGGGGCAAAACGTCCTGGTGGCCTACATGCCCTGGGAGGGCTACAACTACGAAGATGCCATCCTGATCAACGAGCGGTTGGTCTACGACGATGTCTTTACCTCGGTACACATTGAAAAGCACGAGATCGAAGCCCGACAAACCAAGCTAGGCCCGGAAGAGATCACCCGCGAGATCCCTAACGTAGGGGAAGATGCCCTACGCAACCTGGATGAGAACGGCATCGTGCGCGTCGGGGCCTGGGTGGAATCTGGGGATATCTTGGTGGGCAAAGTCACCCCGAAAGGGGAATCGGATCAACCGCCGGAAGAGCGCCTGTTGCGGGCCATCTTCGGGGAAAAAGCCCGCGATGTGCGGGACAACTCCCTGCGGGTGCCGAATGGCGAGCGCGGTCGAGTGGTGGACGTGCGCATCTTTACCCGTGAACAGGGGGATGAGCTACCGCCTGGGGCCAACATGGTGGTGCGGGTCTATATCGCCCTGAAACGCAAGATCCAAGTGGGAGATAAGATCGCCGGTCGCCATGGCAACAAAGGCATCATCTCTCGCATCTTGCCCGGTGAGGATATGCCTTATCTGGCGGATGGTACGCCAGTGGATGTGGTGCTGAACCCGCTGGGGGTGCCCTCCCGGATGAATGTGGGCCAGGTGTTTGAGTGCTTGCTGGGCTGGGCAGCCGAAAACTTAGGGGTGCGTTTCAAGTTGATGCCCTTTGACGAAATGCACGGCCTGGAGGCCTCACGCCTGACAGTGGAGGCCAAGTTGGAGGAGGCGAAAGCGAAAACAGGGCGGGATTGGATCTTTAACCCAGAAGGGAAGCACCGCGGCAAAGTACAGGTATTCGATGGCCGCACGGGTGAACCCTTCGACCAGCCCGTCACGGTGGGCCGCGCCTACATGTTGAAGTTGGTGCATTTGGTGGATGACAAGATCCACGCCCGCTCCACCGGCCCCTACTCTCTGGTGACGCAGCAGCCCCTAGGTGGTAAGGCTCAGCAGGGCGGACAGCGCTTTGGGGAAATGGAAGTGTGGGCTTTGGAGGCTTTCGGAGCCGCTTACATCCTGCAGGAGTTGCTCACGGTCAAGTCGGACGATATGGTCGGTCGCAATGAGGCCCTCAACGCCATTGTCAAAGGCAAGCCGATCCCTCGCCCGGGTACACCGGAATCCTTCAAGGTGTTGGTGCGGGAATTGCAGTCCCTCTGCCTAGATGTGTCAGTACACAAGGTGGAAGTGGATAGTGAAGGGCAAACCCGCGATTTGGAGGCGGATCTGATGGCGGATGTGTCCAGTCGCCATACTCCCTCACGGCCTACCTATGAATCTGTTACGTCAGATGACCTCTCCCCCGCGGCGGCGGCCTACACCTTCGCCAGTCGCAGCCATGAGGATGAAGACGACGGAGAGGATGAGGACGACTTTTAAGCGCATGTGAAGAAACGGGTTGGGAGCCCGTCCAGACTAGGGGTGGCATTGCATTGGTCACCCCTGTAGATCCATCAGATCAGGTGCAAGGGCACAGCAAGTCAGGAGCGAACAGCGATGGCGAGAACAGAGCAGCGTTTTGATTACGTCAAAATTGGGTTGGCCTCTCCCGACCGGATTATGGAGTGGGGCCAGCGCACGCTACCCAATGGCCAGTTGGTGGGGGAAGTCACCAAGCCGGAGACCATCAACTATCGCACCCTCAAGCCGGAGATGGATGGCCTCTTTTGCGAGCGCATTTTCGGGCCCGCCAAGGACTGGGAATGCCACTGTGGCAAGTACAAACGGGTACGGCATAGGGGCATTGTCTGTGAGCGTTGCGGGGTGGAGGTAACCGAGTCACGGGTACGGCGCCACCGCATGGGCTACATCAAGTTAGCGGCTCCTGTCACCCATGTTTGGTATTTGAAAGGGATCCCCAGCCACATTGCTACCCTACTGGATATGCCGCTGCGGGATGTGGAGCAGGTGGTCTATTTCAACGCCTACGTGGTGGTGGATCCGGGCAATGCCCAAAACCTCTCCTACAAGCAACTGCTCACGGAAGACCAATTCCTCGAGATCGAGGATCAGATGTACGAAGAGGGATCCGAGCTGCAACTGCCGGATCACTGGGCCATGATCGGAGCCGAGGCCATCGAACGTCTATTGATGGACATCGATCTGGAAAAAGAAGCCGAGCAGTTGCGGGAGGAAATTGCCAGTGCCCGCGGCCAAAAGCGAGCTCGCCTGATTAAGCGGCTGCGGGTGATCGACAACTTCATCGCCACGGGATCCCGGCCTGAGTGGATGGTGTTGCAGGTGATCCCGGTCATTCCACCGGATCTGCGCCCGATGGTGCAGTTGGATGGGGGTCGTTTCGCCACCAGCGACCTGAATGATCTCTATCGCCGTGTCATCAACCGCAACAACCGTCTGGCTCGCCTGCAGGAGATTCTTGCCCCCGAGATCATCGTCCGTAACGAGAAGCGCATGTTGCAGGAGGCGGTGGATGCCCTGATCGACAATGGCCGTCGTGGACGCACTGTGGTGGGAGCCAACAACCGTCCCCTCAAATCGCTATCGGACATCATCGAAGGCAAGCAGGGGCGCTTTCGGCAAAACCTACTGGGCAAACGGGTGGACTACTCTGGGCGTTCGGTGATCGTGGTCGGCCCCAGCCTGCGCATGAACCAGTGCGGCTTACCCAAGGAGATGGCGATCGAGCTGTTTCAGCCCTTCGTCATTCATAAGCTGATCAAACGGGGCATTGTCAACAACATCAAGGCTGCCAAAAAGCTGATCCAAAGCAACGACCCACAGATTTGGGATGTGCTGGAGGAGGTGATCGACGGCCACCCTGTGTTGCTCAATCGGGCCCCAACTTTGCACCGCCTCGGCATCCAAGCCTTTGAGCCCATTTTGGTGGAAGGTCGAGCTATTCAGTTGCACCCGCTGGTGTGTCCGGCTTTTAACGCCGATTTTGACGGCGACCAGATGGCCGTGCATGTTCCTCTCTCGCTGGAATCCCAAGCCGAGGCACGCTTGCTGATGTTGGCTACCAACAACATCCTCTCCCCCGCCACCGGCACCCCGATCATCACCCCCAGCCAAGATATGGTTTTGGGCTGCTACTATCTGACTGCCGACAACCCACAACAGCCCCTGAATGGGGAGCGCTACTTCTCCAGCCTTGAGGATGCCCTGATTGCCTACGACCGTGGTGCTGTGGATCTACATGCCAAAGTTTGGGTACGCTACAACGGCCCGATGGAACTAGGCAAAGGAGAAAAAGAGTCCGAGCCGGAAATTATGGAGGAACCTGGCGGCATTCGAGTCAAGGTCACCAATTACCGGCGCATCCGCGAAGATCGCGATGGCAACATCCTTAGCCAGTACATTCGCACCACCCCAGGCCGGATCATCTTCAACAAAATCGTGCAGGAAGCCCTTTCCACCTAACCGCAACCCAGTGAGGTAGGAGACGGGATCCCTTCTGTCACTGCTTGGCCCTATTGCCACCATCATTCAGCCATCATCGAGGAATCATGAGCGAAAAAGGACGACCTTCTGCTGACCTGTTGCGACAGGTTGCCGACGGCAACACCACTCCGCCCGCCGTGCCCTTTCGCAATTATCAAATTGGCAAGAAAGAGCTGCGCAGCCTGATTGCCTGGTCTTTTGCCCGCTATGGCACCGCCCGCACCGCCCAGATGGCCGATGCCTTGAAGGCGATGGGCTTCAAGTACGCCACACAAGCGGCGGTTTCCATCAGCGTCGAGGATCTGCGCGTTCCCCCCAGTAAGCGGCAGTTGCTGGCGCAAGCGGAAGCGGAAATCGAAGCAGCCACCGAGCGCTTTACCCGAGGCGAGATCACGGAGGTAGAGCGCTATCAAAAAGTCATCGATACCTGGAACCAAACCAACGACCAGATCAAAGATGAGCTGCTCAGCAACTTCAAGCAAAACGATCCCCTCAATTCCGTCTACATGATGGCCAACTCCGGGGCGCGGGGAAATGTCTCTCAGGTGCGGCAGTTAGTGGGTATGCGCGGCCTAATGGCCAACCCGCAGGGGGAAATCATCGACTTGCCCATCAAAACCAATTTCCGTGAGGGCCTGACGGTTACGGAATACATCATCTCCTCCTACGGTGCCCGCAAGGGCTTGGTGGATACCGCGCTGCGCACCGCCGACTCCGGTTATTTGACCCGCCGTTTGGTGGATGTGTCCCAGGATGTGATCGTGCGGGAATCCGACTGCGGCACTGAGCATGGCATTGTCCTGGAGTACCTGATGGATGGGGACAATGTGGTAGTGTCCCTGGAAGATCGCTTGGTGGGCCGGGTGCTGGCGCGGGATGTGCTACACCCTGAAACCCAAGCGGTGATCGCCCATCGCAACCAAGAGGTGGATCACGACTTGGCCAAGGCGATCGTCAACGCTGGCGTTCGTCAGGCGATGGTGCGTTCTCCCCTCACCTGTGAGGCCAACCGTTCCGTCTGTCGTCTTTGCTATGGCTGGAGCTTGGCCCATTCCCGTTTGGTGGATATGGGAGAAGCGGTGGGAATTATCGCCGCCCAATCGATTGGGGAGCCGGGCACCCAGTTGACGATGCGCACCTTCCACACCGGCGGCGTGTTCACGGGGGAAGTGGCTCGACAAATTCGTGCTCCTTTTGCCGGAGTGGTGCGGTTTCCCAAGAATTTCCGTACCCGCCCCTTCCGCACCCGCCACGGGGATGATGCCCTGCAGGTGGAGGTGAACAACCAAATCACCCTTGAGGGATCCAACGGGCAGCGGGAGCATTTCGATGTCACCCAGGGATCCACCCTGTTGGTGCGGGATGGAGCCAAGGTGCAGCCGGATCAGATGATCGCGGAAGTGTCGCTGGCCAAGGCCACCCGCAAGAGCACCGAAAAAGCCCAAAAAGAGGTGATTTCTGACCTAGCCGGGGAAATTCGCTTCGCCGATCTGCCCATCGAAGAAAAAACCGACCGTCAAGGCAACATCACCTACACGGCGCAACGGCAGGGCTTGATTTGGGTGATGTCGGGCCAGGTGTACAACCTACCCCCCGGTGCCGAGCCTGTAGTAGAGAACGGGGATACTGTGCAGGCGGGGGACGTGATCGCAGAAACCTCCCTAGCAACGGAGCACGGCGGTATCGTGCGACTGCCAGAGCGCACTGATAGCAAGAGTGGGCGCGAGGTGGAAATCATCAACGCTTCTGTGGTTTTGCACGAGGCGCGGGTGCGGGTGGAATCTCATCAGAGTCGAGAACAGTTTTTGCTGGATACCGCCGGTGGTCAAACCTTCGTCCTCAAAGCGACCCCCGGCACTAAGGTGGGCAACGACGAGGTGGTGGCGGAGCTGATCGAGAGCGATTTCCGCACCCAAACCGGCGGCTTGGTCAAGTTCGCGGGCATTGAGGTAGCACGGCGGGGCAAGGCCAAACAGGGCTTCGAGGTGATCCAGGGGGGCACCCTGCTGTGGATCCCGGAGGAAACCCATGAGGTGAACAAGGACATTTCACTGCTGAATGTGGAGGATGGCCAGTTTGTAGAAGCGGGCACCGAAGTGGTGAAGGATATCTTCTGCCAGAACGCCGGCATCGTCGAGGTGATCCAGAAAAACGACATTCTGCGGGAGATCATCATCAAACCGGGATCCCTGCATTTGGTGGAAAACCCCGCCGACATGGAGGTGAAAGAGGGCACCTTGATCCAGCCAGGACAACAGGTGCTCAGTAGCATCGTGCCCGATCAACTGGTCTATCTGGAGCATGTGGAAACTCCCGAAGGGCCAGGATTGCTGCTGCGTCCGGTGCAGGAGTACGAAATTCCCGACCATCCCTCAGTGCCCAGCCAAGAATCCACCAGCGAGTCTGGCCGCTCGATTCGTCTGCGGGCGGTGCAGCGGATTCCCTTCAAGGATGGTGAGCGCGTCCGGTCGGTAGGTGGGGTGGAACTGTTGCGCACGCAACTGGTGCTGGAGATCGACACCGATGCCCCGCAACTGAAGGCGGATATCGAGCTGATTCAAGACGACGAGGATCCCGAGATTCGCCGCCTGCAACTGGTGATCCTGGAAACCCTGCTGCTGCGCCGCGATGTGGAGGCGGATCTGACTCAGGGCAGCACCCATACCCGACTGTTGGTGGGAGAAGGGGACAGCATCACCACTGGATCCGTGATTGCCCGCACGGAAATTCAGGCTAAAAAGGCCGGGATCGTGCAAGGGATCCGCCAAGGGGCGGAGGTGGTTCGGCGGGTGTTGGTGGTCACCGAAGACGATCAGGTGAGCGTGCCCTTCACGGGCAGCACCACCCTAAAAGTGGGGGATCTGGTGCGGGCTAAGGATGAGATTGCCCCCGGGATCCCGTCTCCCGAATCGGGACAGGTGATGCAGGTGGCGGATGGCCAAGTGGTGCTGCGCATAGCGCGGCCCTACCTAGTTTCTGCCGGGGCCATTTTGCAGGTGGGGGACGGGGACTTGGTGCAACGGGGGGATTCCCTCGGCCTGTTGGTGTTTGAGCGAGCCAAAACCGGGGATATCATCCAGGGTCTGCCGCGGATTGAGGAACTGTTGGAGGCTCGGAAGCCCAAGGAAATGTGCATTCTCGCCAAGCGGCCCGGTACTGTTCAACTGAGCTGGCGGGGGGAAGAGCCGGATCTGAAAGTTATCGAGAGCGATGGTACGGTCACCGATTACCCGCTGCTGCCAGGGCAAAATCTGATGGTAGCCGATGGACAGCCGGTAGAAGTGGGGGATCCCCTGACAGATGGGCCCGCCAACCCCCATGACATTCTGGAAAGCTACTACGAGTACCACCGCCAAACCCTAGGGGATGACCAAGCGGCTCGTTTGGCTCTGCGAGAAGTGCAGCGCTTCTTCGTCAACGAGGTACAGAATGTGTACCGCTCCCAGGGGGTGGAGATCTCCGACAAGCACATCGAGGTTGTGGTACGCCAAATGACCTCGAAGGTGCGGGTGGACGACAGTGGCGATACCATTCTGCTGCCGGGTGAGTTGGTGGAGCTGCGGCAGATCCAGGATACCAATTCCTCTATGGCCATTACCGGTGGGGCTCCGGCCAAGTACACCCCCGTTTTGCTGGGGATCACCAAGGCCAGTTTGAACACCGACAGCTTCATCTCGGCGGCCAGTTTCCAGGAAACCACCCGGGTACTGACCGAGGCAGCCATCGAAGGCAAGTCAGACTGGTTGCGCGGCCTCAAGGAAAACGTGATCATTGGGCGCTTGATCCCGGCGGGTACCGGCTTTAGCACCTATGAAGAGAAGAGCCTGTCTGAATCGGAGCCCCACGAGGAAGAGGAAGAACCGGTGGCAATGCCATCACTGCCATCACGTCTAGCCCTAGAGGATGATCAACTGATCGACGACTCCACCCCTGCCTTCGATGAATTGGAGGAGGATGACGAGGACGAGTGAGGGTGCTCCGCTGAGGGATCCCAGGGCTCGATCTCGAGACTGGCTGGCCCTGGAGACTGAGATCATCGAGTGCCGTCGCTGCCCACGCTTGGTTGGTTGGCGGGAGGAGGTGGCAGCTCGAAAAGTGGCTCGCTTTCGGGAACACTCCTACTGGGGACGGCCCATTCCTGGATTTGGGGATCCCCAGGCCCGGTTGTGGGTTATCGGGCTGGCTCCGGCAGCCCATGGCGGCAACCGTACCGGGCGGGTATTTACCGGGGATCCCAGCGGGGATTGGGTGTTTCGGGCACTGCACCGAGCTGGCTTTGCCAATCAGCCCACCTCCACCCATCGACAAGATGGCCTCCAGCTCACGGATTGCTACATCTCGGCGGTGGTACGTTGTGCGCCCCCAGACAATCGCCCCACCCCGACAGAAGCCAAGACTTGCCTGGGCTACCTGGCCCAGGAACTGAAGGGGCTAACTCAGGTACGGGTGATCCTCCCTCTGGGCCACTTTGCCTTTCAGCACACCCTGCCGTTGCTGGATCCCCCTAAGCCTCGCCCCAAGTTTGCCCACAACCAAGTCACTGCCCTGGCAGAGGGTCGATATCTGCTCACCTCCTACCACCCCAGCCAACGCAATACGGCCACCAAGCGGCTGACAGAGCCAATGTTCGATGCGGTTTTTGACCAGGCGCGCAGGTTGCTCGCCCAGCTATAGAGCGTTATGGGGCAGAGGTGGGAAAGGTTACTCCGGCTGCCAGGATTCCAGGCGATAGGCACTGTCCCAAAAGAGCCATTCCAAACGGGAAGCGGTAACAAAGGCTGCCATCATCTTGTCCCGCAGGGCTGCGGTGGTTTGCTCAGCTACAGATTCCGTGATATCGATAGCCTGTTGTACCACCTGGGCAAATTCTTCACCAGCATAGGTGTCGATCCATTGTTGATAGGGGTTGTGGGGTTGAGCCATTCGATATATTTCAGATCCCACCTCACGGTAAATCCAAAAACAGGGCAGCACAGCAGCGATCGCCACCTCATAGGGATCCAACGCTGCCGTAGCCAATAGAGAACGGGTATAGGTAAAACAAGTGGGGGCGTAGGTGATTTCCGGCTGGATTTCGTAGAGACGAAAATAACTTTCGTGCAGGCTACGTTCGGCTACGATCGCTCCAAGGGCGAAATTCAAAAAACTCACTACCTGTTCAGATCTTTCCGACCGAGCTCCAATCAGACCCAAAGCGCGGGCAAAATCCGTTAAGTAGAGGGCATCCTGCTGTAGATAAAACTGAAACCGTTCCCGAGATAAGGTTCCAGCTGCCAATTCTTGATTAAAAGGATGGGCCAAAATCTGCTGATAAATCAGTTGAATGGCTTGCCAAAGGTGAGCGGTAAAGGAGTTGGACATGGTGGAAAACAACTTCCATAAGGTTGCAAGTTTTTAGGGATCCCTTCTCAAAAAACGATAGCCAACAGGGATCCCGAGGGGAGCTGAGTTTTCAGGCTTCTGGCATCAGCGGGCGGAACCCATGCTTGCGGGAAAGCTGCCCGATCAAATCTAACTTTTCTAAGGTAATCAGATTGCGTCCCCAACTGAAATTGGTATGCAGCTCCTCAAATTCCAGCAACATCGACTCGGCAAAGCAAGCGAAAAGTTGACGGGCTGGATTGGCCACATTGAGAAACTGCATGATGTTCCATTCAATATCGAGGGAGTGCTCCACCATGCCACCATCGATCACGTATACCCCCTGTCGCTGCAGGCTAGAGGCAATATTTTTCGGGTAGCCCCCGTCAATGATCACGCAGGGATCCCGCAACATCTGGGGATTGAGAACCAGGCCCTGATTCATACTCGCCACCCAAACAATGAAATCGGCACGAGGGAGGGCTTCTTCCACCGAACAGATCTCCCCCTGCTTGAGGTTGGCCCGTAATTCTTCCAGCCGTTGTCGATCCCGCGCCACCAGCAACAATTTGCCCAGCTGGGTATGGGCGGCCAACCATTGACAGATGGCACTGCCGATATCCCCACTCGCCCCCACCACGGCTACCGTCGCTGCCGCCAAATCCATAACATAACGTTGGGCCGCCGATTGCAACTGCTGACAGATAATGTAGGCGGTGTGGGTATTGCCGGTGGTGAACCGCTGCACCTCTAGGTCGATATTGCGCACCCGTCTGAGGCTGTCGAGGCGAAAGTTCTCAAAAATGATGCTGCTGAATCCCCCCAGGGCGGTGATGCTAAGTCCACGTCGTTGGGCCAAAGCCATGGCATTGAGGATTTTCCGACAGGCCGCCTTCACCCGTCCGCCCGCCAACATCTCCGGCAAGAAGCACGATTCGACGTATTGCCCATGAATCTTTTGGCCAGTGATGCTGGTGACGGTGATCTCATCCACAACCTGAGGGGGAGCCATGCACCAAAACTCAAGATCGCTGTCCGCATATTCTGGATACCCCAGCTTGTCTGCCACCCGTTGTGCATGGGCAAGGCTGGTTAAGTGCCCGATCAGGCCGAACATAGAGGTTTACTCACTTGGATAATTCAATTCTTGGATCCCATCAGAACACGACCATACCCTGAGGGTTAGGCCTTTCCCTGGATCTGGGCTAGCCACCCAATCCTTTTGCGTCACAGGCCAAACAGAGCCATTGGGATCTCACGCAGCCCGCAATCCCTGGGCCGAGAGGCGCATCACTTCGCGGGTACTGAAGCCGATATTAGCCAAAGCCTCACCGTAGGCGATCATAAAGTCTTCCACGATCGCTTCCCGATCCATGTGGATGCCTTCCACATCCTCATCCACCTGTTGGAGCATTTGCCAAACCAAGGGCAGGTTTTGCGCATTGGCCACTTCAATTTGTGCCTTAGCTTCGGTGAAATGCTCTCCTAGCCAGCGTTCCCCAAAATTCAGGTGAAGATACTCATCCTTGACTACCCCTTCGGTGATCTTGCGAGCAAAATCATCGGCGACCGGGATGTAAATATTGTAGGCGGCAATGGCAAAGCACTCGATGATCAGAGACTGAATTACAAAGCAGGTGACCAAATCCCCAACTGCCGCCGCTTTTTGGAAATTGTCGTGTAACGGAGAAAAGAAAGCGCGGGCAAACTCCATATCTGGCTCTACCTGCAGGTTTTTGCCGCAGGATTGGAAGCCTTTCATGTGGCGCAGCTCCATTTTGGCCAGTTTACGCAGCTCGTCTGCAGAGTCCGGCAGCATCTCCGCCAGCTTTAGGTAATTATCGTTGGCTTCCTGTTCCCCTTCAATGACAATGCCGTTGATGCGTGAGTAGGCCTGCCGATAGACTGTACTGCTGTAGTCAGGAGCGGTGCGAGCTTCTCCCGCCAAGGACTGGGGGCTGTTGGGCAGGACATTCGCTTGGGCCATACTGATGCATCTCCTCTTGGTTTTCTGACAATCATATCGATTCCTCTTTATTAGGATAGCCCCAGCTGGAGTGGAATCTGTCGGATCCCTTCTGTTGAACGATTACAGTCTGATAGGGTGGGAATCCAAGTGCCGTTTGAGGCTGCTGTATGTCTGCTCTTGGGGATGGCCTGAACCAGTTGCGCCAGTTGCTCACTCAATTGGAAGATCAATCCATCGATCAGCCGATTGGTACTGGAGAAGAGGTGTTGCAGGCGATCGAGTTGGCCACGGCCTTTGAGCTGTTCGAAGCGGAAAGCAGGGGCTTGTTGATGCAAATTGTGGCCAATCTCTGGGATCGGGTACGACAACAGGAGCTTTCCGCTGAGGAAATCCAGATGGTGTTGGAAAAACTGCGGGCTGTGGGTTACACGGATGCTGAGATGCAAGAGGCTCTGGACTTGGAGCAGAAAGATTAGGGAGGGTCTAGGCTCGGATCATGCCCAGCTCAGCTGCAGAAACATCCTCCTCCAGTTGTGTGGTCTGGTCATAGACTGCCTCGCGCAGGTTGGCCAGTTTGAGCTTGCATTGGGTTAAAGTGGCTCCTTTCAGGTTGGCTCCGGTCAAGTTGGCTCCCGCCAGATCCACCCCACGCAGATCCGCCCCACTCAGGTCTGCACCGATGAGATTAGCCCCGCGCAGGTTGGCCCCTTGCAACTGGGATCCCTGAAGTTGGGCATTTTCTAGGGTGGCCAGGCGCAGGTTGGATCCCTTTAGATCAGCCCTGCTCAAATCTGCACCCCTCAAGTAAGCTCGCTCCAAGTTGACTGCAGCCAGTTGGGCCTGTTTGAGCACCGCCCCGCTAAAGTCGATCCCAGACAGATCTGCCCCTTCCAGGTTGGCATTCGCCAGGTGAGTGTTGCTGAAGTCCCGCTCGCCGCTGCCGTAGCGTTGCAGCAGTTCTGCTACTGTTTCAGCCATGATGTGCTTCCTTGTGCCTGACGCATCGGATCCTACCGGGGAACCGGGCTGTCGCCAAGCGATTGGAATGGGTGTCATCGGATGTCATCTGGAGCTTTCAGGGTCTGGTTTGCCGGACTAGCCCAGGGTGGGGATCCCGCTGTCTCTGGGCATGAGCTAGATACTCTAGATACTATTGAATGACCCTCTGTTGTTCCTGCTCGGGATAAGGGGCCTGACTGGTGGAGTCTTTAGGAAGCGCGACATAGTGGCTACAGCGGCAGGGGCCTAACGGGTTGACGGCGCAGGGCAGATACATCGACCGGGAAAAGTATTGACAGGAGGAATCCCATTGGGAGGAGGGCAGAAGGCGGTGGGGGTTGTGGAGATCCCAACTGCGGCGAGCAGCCCGGTGGGATCCGATTTTGTCCAGGAGGGGGATCAACTGGGCCAAAAAAGTCAGGCCCAGCCATAGTCCCACCCCCACCATCAGTTGCACCATGGTTCGTCATCCTCCTGCAGGTCGCTGTAGATCCTTGCCGTCCAACTCTGCCCAGCCTAGGCCAGTGTGTTTCACCCTGGCTAGGCTTGGGGCCAGTTTTGTTGCTGTCCTTCTCGGCTGGCGAAATCCCAGTGGAAAAAACGATTACAGTGAAGAGTGGTTCGATGTCGTCCGGTTTTCTCCTCCATGACAACTTCCACCCTCAATGCCGCCGCCATTTTAGAGGTATTACGGCCCGTTCAGGATCCGGAGCTGCGCCGTAGCTTGGTGGAACTGAACATGATTCGGGATATTCGGGTGGAGCCAGAACGGGTGGCTTTTACCCTGGTGTTGACTACTCCTGCCTGTCCATTGCGGGAATTCATTGTGGATGAGTGCAAGGCGGCCATCCGCCAGTTGGCCCCGATTGAAACCATCGATGTCACGGTGACAGCAGAAACCCCCCGTTCCCCCTCCCTACCGGATCGGCAAGGGATCCCTGGAGTCCGCAATATCGTCGCCATCTCCAGCGGCAAAGGGGGGGTGGGCAAAACTTCGGTATCGGTGAATGTCGCCATTGCGTTGGCCCAAAGTGGGGCGCGAGTGGGGCTGCTGGATGCTGATATTTACGGCCCGAATGTGCCGCTCATGTTGGGGCTTCAGGATCAGTCTCTGTTTGTGCAAAAACGGGAGGATGGCAGCGAGGATATCTTCCCGCTGGAGAACTACGGCGTGAAGATGGTGTCGATGGGCCTGTTGATCGGGCGGGATCAGCCGGTGATTTGGCGGGGGCCGATGTTGAATGGGGTGATCCGGCAGTTTCTCTATCAGGTGCAGTGGGGAGAGTTGGACTATTTGATTGTGGATATGCCCCCTGGCACTGGCGATGCCCAACTGACCCTGACGCAGGCGGTGCCTTTGGCTGGGGCGGTGATCGTCACAACACCTCAGTCGGTGGCGCTGCTGGATAGCCGCAAGGGCTTGAATATGTTCCGGCAGTTGCAGGTGCCGATTCTGGGCATTGTGGAAAACATGAGCTACTTTATCCCGCCTGATTTGCCGGATCGCCAGTACGATATTTTCGGCTCAGAAGGCGGGGAAACCACCGCCCGCGAATTGGGGATCCCGTTGTTGGGGCGGATCCCGTTGGAAATTGCCCTACGTCAAGGGGGGGATGCGGGCAAACCGATTGTGGTCGGCCATCCTGAGTCGGCTGCGGCTCAAGCCTTAACCCAGATTGCCAAAACCCTGGCTGGGCGGGTGTCGATGTTGGCTTTGGGGGCAGGTTAGTACCGTTCTGCTTCCACCAAAGAAACCCCGAAGGCGCGTCCCCCCACGGTGATACCCTCTTGGGCTTTGCCGCGCACGGTGACGGTGCTGTTCATGGCCGGGATCCCTTTGTCGGTGATCACCCAAATGGAGCCGCTGTTGTCCTGCAGCTCATATACCCCCTGCCCAAATACCCCCACCTGGTTCACCACCTGGCCGCGGATCCACACATCGGCGTGCTGGGTGGGTTTTTGAGCCACGGTAGCAATCGGGGTGGTTCCTATCCCCAACCGCGCCAGTTGCCCGCAGCCGCTGGCCCCACCCAACATCAAACCCAGCCCCAGTAAGAGCACTAGGGATCCCTGACGTACCTTTTGGCCCAGTTGCTTGTTCATGCTGTAGTCCCCATCAACGGCACTTGCTCCCACCATAGCAAGGGTCGCCAGGCAGCTTGGGTAGCAGGTGGCAGCGAGGGGATCTCTAGCGGTTCTCTAGAACTTTTCGCCAATACTAAAGTGCAACTGACCCTGACCAGCATCCCCCTGCCCGACCCCGTAGTCGATGCGCAGCGGCCCTAGTGGAGACTGAATGCGAATGCCAGCCCCTAACCCTAGGCCATTGCCGGGTTTGTTACGGGCCAAGGCAGGATTCCCGGCCACGGCGGCTCCACTGCCCAAGTCAGTGCCGTAGTCGGCGAAGACCACCGCCCCCACCGGGTCGAAAATTGGAAAGCGCAATTCAGCGGTGGCAGTGGCGAAGCTGCGACCGGAGCCCACCCCCCCCTCAAAGAAGCCGCGCACCGAGTTGCCACCCCCAATGCCGAAGGCATCGTAGGGAGCTAAATCGCCAATGGTCGTGCCCGCCCGCACATCAAAGGCCAGCACCTGGGGCCGGTCGCTGCGGGTCTCAAACAGGTCTACAGGGATGAATTGGCTGTAGCTGGTTTCTAGGCGGTTGGCATTGAGGCCATTTTGGAATAGGCGCACCGACTGTTCCGTAGAGATGCGAAAAATGGATCCCTGGCTGGGGTTATTGCTGTTGTCACGGGTATCATTCACAAGACCAAACCGCAGAGTGGTATAGCTGTCTTGGCCGCTTTCGCTGAAGGTGATCGGGTTGCCCAACACGTCAAAGCGCTGCTGCTCACCGTTGCTATCGCGGGCCTCCACAAACTGGACTCGGGTACCCAGGCTGGCCCGCCAATTCTCCCCGATTGGGCGAGAGAAAGTTACCCCACCCCCGAGGCGGTTGATGCGCACGGGATCCCCATTGGGCAAGGCGAAGCCCTCATTGAAAACAAAGCTAGAAGCCTGTTGGTTGGCCACATTGACGTTGTAGGACGTGGGAATGTCCATCGTGGCAATTTGCGGATCTGTGAAGTTGAGGTCGAAGAGGGTTTCGGTGGTGCCCACCTGCACATTGAAGCTGGCGCTTTGGTTGTTGCCCCCCAGGTTTTGCTCCGAGAGGTTGAGGCCAGCAAACACCCCCGTAGCAGAGCTGACCCCCAAGGTGCCCCCGAGGGTGCCGGTGCGCCGTTCCTCCACATTGACCACCACCACTACCTTGTCGGGATCCTGGCCGGGGTTGAGGCCAACATTCACATCCTGAAACAGGTTCAGGTCAAAAACCGCCTGTAGGTCTTCTTGAATTTGGTTACGGTTAAAGACATCCCCCGGTTTGGCCTTTAGTTCGCGGGTGACGATGAAGTCGCGGGTTTTGTCGTTACCCTGCACGCGAATGTCTTCGATCTCTCCTTCGGCAATTTCTAGGATGATCGTGCCATCTTCCGAGGAGCGCACATCTGTAACCTTGGCCAGCACATAGCCATTATCGGCGTACCATTGCTCAATATCCGCTACCCCGATTTGCAGATCACCAAAATTCAAAACTCGCCCTTCTTGCTCTGCAAAGGCTTCCCGCAACACTTCGGGAGCCAAAACTCTCGCTCCTTCCGTCTGCACAGCCCTGACGACCGGATTGGGTTGTACCTCAAAGGTGACCCGCACCCCCAGTGGGGTATCGGAAGGAACCGCCCGCACATCGGCAAAAAATCCCGTGGCAAAGACGGCGTTGATGTCTTCCCGCAGTTGGGAACGGGTGGAAATTTCCCCGGCACGGGTGCGAATGACGCTGTAGACCCGGTCGATCAATTGAGGGTCTTCCGTCCCCTGGATCACCACCTCCGCCACCAGAACTTCTGGTTCACCAGCAGCAGGGGCTGTGGGAGCGGTTTGGGCGGGGGTATCCCCGCCGGTGCGCAAATCAAGGGTGCCTGGTTCGGGGGCCGATTGGGCCCAAGCCGACGCCCCCATCAGTAGGCTGATCCCACAGGTGAGAGCCGAAGCTAGCCAAGGGCAGAGTTGCCTGGAACGATTCATGGGGATCCCTCGCACACCACTGAAATTGTGAAATTTGAGTTGAAACGGGCTGTCGCCCACAGGGCGGACAATCGCTCTGAATTATATCAACCCAGATCCGGGCATTGGCGCTGGCTACATTGCGGACTTGGGCAGTCTTGGGTGCCAAAAGCGGCCTCCCCACTTGCTTGATGGGTTCCTGTCCAACGGGATCCGTTGCGGTGCTCAACCCTATGGAAACCGCAGGGATCCGCCACAACGACCTCGACAGGGTTCTGGCGTGGGTTCCACAGCATCGTTGACGATGATGATCGTAATTGGGGTGGGAGGAGGGGTGGGACGAGGGCGGCTGCCACTGAGGCCCCAACTGCCGGAGCGACGTGGCGCGGGCGCATTGGGCATGATCAAGATAGTGTTTTGGATGGTGGTGGCATTGCCGGAGCCGCTGTTAACGGCAGTGGCATTGCTATTGAGGATCAGGGTTTGTTGAGGAATTGGGGTTTGAGCCTGGGCTGCCGAACTGATGCACAGGCTGAGCAAGGCCGCTTCGAAGAGGCGCTGAGCAGATAAAACCATGGGGCACCCTCAAAAACGCTTGGGATCCCGTCACCCTAGCCTGTTGCGACGGCAACGCCCCATCGACTGGCCGCAAAACCAGCTACGCGACAGAGAGGGATCCCTCTCTGTCAGGTCTCACGATAATTTTGCAGAAGTTGCGCAGTTCTCTTGTCAAAAGGGCATACTAGGGGATCCCTCAGTAGTTTCAGCAGATCTACGTAGAGGATCCGTGGATTTCTCCGCTATTTCTCTCGTGAAAACAGGGGGAAATTCGGGTTTGATAGGGATGAAGTCAAGCTCTCAGGCCTGACGACTAAAGCGGCAACTCGTATCGAGTGGCGCTCGTCTTCTGCCTGACATCTTGTCCATGCTTATGTCCAAATCCCTAGACAATACCTCTCCCCAGGCTGTTGGCCTCTTTTAGTTTATTTAGAACTTTAGAAGTCCTCCCCTATGACTATGACCGCTTCCCCCATCGATACCCAGGAGCTACAAAAAACTTTGGCTGTGAGGTTGGCTCCTCTCAAAGTCCGTGTGGTGGGCAAAGCTGCTGAGCTGCACATCTTGATCGAGTATCCCAGCGAGCACATTCCGAACCGGCCTCAACTGGTGCAGCAGGTGGCGAGTTGTTGGGTAGCGGAACGACTATCTGAGATCGAACGGCTGATCCTCTACGGACGACAGATGGGGCAAACCCAAGCGGAATGGCGTAAAGTGCTGCGGTTCTCACATCAGGGATCCGAGGCCGAGCAAACAGAGTTGGTGATCAAGGAGTCACCCCCAGCCGAAATCGCTCCAGAACCGGTAGCGGCAGCCCCCCCCGAAACAGCCCCGCCGGCATCGAAGGCCCAATCTGACTCAGAGCCTCAGCCCACTTTCTCTGATCAGCCCCCTACACCAGCCGAGCCACGCCCGTCAGAAAAGCGCAGCACCCTCTGGCCTCTGTTCCCCCAGCCCCTAGCCCTCAAACATCGCGGGGTGCAACTGGCTCTAGGTGTACTCCTGTTGGGATCTCTGGTGGGACTGGGAGCAACCTACAAAATTTCCCGGGATGGGGAATTGGCGGAACAGGGCTACCAACAGGGGTTGCAACTGGCTCAAGCGGAACGGTGGCAACAGGCGATCGAACAGTACGAGCTTGGGTTGCGCCATCGCCCGCGGGATCCCCGTCTGCAGGCGGCGCTGTTGCACGCCCAAACCCGCCTCGACCAGACCCGCAATCGCATCTCTCAAGCCCAAACCCAACTAGCTGCTGATCCAGGCAATACTGCCGCCCGCCTGGATTTGGCCAAAGCTTTTTACCAACAGGGCAACTTCAGGGCTGCTGCCAGTGAGCTGAGCACGTTGCTTTCTTTTGACCCAAACAGTGCCCCTGCTCAGTTCCTGTTGGCGGAAATCCACTCGGCTCAGAACAGCCCATTTGAGGCGATTGAACGGTACCGCGCCGCTTTGGCTAGGGATCCCCAGCTTCCCGGTGCTCAGCGTCAATTGGGTGTCGCCCTCCTGCGCCAAGGCCAAACGGAAGCGGCCATCACGGCTCTACAAACAGCCATCGCCCAAAACCCGAATGATGCCGAGGCCCACTTTCAATTGGGATCCGCCTACGCCCAGCAGGAAAGCTGGGATCCCGCCCTAGGTCATTACCTGCAGGCTGCCCAACTGGATCCGGCCCATGTGGCTGCCCAGCAACGCCTGGGACAATGGTTCTCAGCCCAGGGGTATACCGAGGCCGCCATTAGCTCCCTACAGGCAGCCGTACAGGCGGATCCCGACAATCCTCAGTTGCGGTTGCAACTGGGCAAGGCTCAGCAGGCAACAGGAGATCTGCAGGCCGCCCGCGACAGCTACGAACGGGCCTTAACTTTGGATGAGAACCTGACGGAGGCCCGTTTCCAACTGGCCCAAGTTCATGTGGCCCAAGACAATGCTGCTGCCGCCATTCCTTTGTTTGAGCAGATCTTGCAGACAGATCCCAATCATTGGCAAGCCCGCTCAGGATTGGGCATAGCTTTGGCGGAACAAGCGCTGCAACAGGGGGGATCCCTGGACAACGCCATTCAGCACCTACAACAGGCCAGCCAGCAACAACCCACCCATGCCCTCACCCGCCGCTACCTGGGTTTGGTTCTGGAACAAGTGGGCCGCCGAGAAGAAGCTATCGCCCAATTGCAAGAGGCGGTACGGTTGGATCCCAACGATGCAGAAGCTCAACGTCATCTGGGGCTACTCCTGGCGCAGCAAGGCCAAACGCAAGCTGCTCTCACACAACTGGAAGGCTCTCTTGACCAAGACCCCACCAACCCTACAGCCGTCGGATCCCGAGCGGTATTGCGGGTGAGTGTTGGCGCTCAGGCGGAACGGGAAGAACAGATCGCCGCTACCCTGGCCCGTCAATCCACCCCCAACCCTTCTCGCCTCGTCTCGGCTACAGAAACTCAAGCAGCCCAGCAACTGAAGTTGCAGATTCCCCTCAGTCGCCTGCAACCTGCTCAGGCCAATCCTCTGCCGAATACCTCTGAAGGTCAGCGCCCCCAAGCCCAGGGTCAACCGACTGCGACCCAGCAAGCCCAAGTGCCGCCGCCCACCACCAGTGCCACCAGTGCCGCTACCCCCACCTACAGCCCCAGCGAAACTCTGCTCCTACCAGGAGGATGGTGGGCCTGGATGACAGGGGGATTATTGGGGATCCCAAGCTTGCTCAGCCTCACTTGGCTCGCCGGACGGCAACTGCGTCGTCGGAACTCAGCTGCTGCGGGTAGCCAAACCCCGAAAGACCAAGCCAGCCCCCACTACAGCCGTGCCCTGAGGTTGATCGAAGGGGGGCAATTGAGCCAAGCGATCGGAGCTTTGCAACAAGCTTTGAGCGTCAACCCCAATATGGCCCCTGCCCATCTGCAGCTGGGACAACTGCTAGTTCAAACGGGGCAACTGCAAAACGGGCTGGATCACCTTTGGTCGGCCCGTAGGCTGGATCCCCGACAGCCAGATGTTGATACGCACCTGGTCAAAGCTTTACTCACCCAATCGCAACAGCTGCTGTCGCAACGACAACCGGGCTTGGCCTTGAATCCCTTGAAGCTAGCCCTGACCCTGAACATCAAATCTCCGGGGTTGCAAGCTCAAGTTCAACAACTGCGGGGAGAAGCCCTAGCGGCGGAAGGGGAGGGAGCAGCGGCCCTGGAAGCCCTGACTCAAGCCCAGCGCCTGGCCCCGAAACGGGCAGAGATTCTGCTCAGCATAGCCAAGCTGAAAATCCTCCAGAAGCAGTACCAAGCTGCGGTTGATCATTGCTGGGAAGCTCTGGCCGTCGACGATGCTCTGACGGACGCACATCACCAAATGGGTGTCGCCCTCTACCGACTCGGACAACTGAAAGCAGCGATTGCCGCCTACCGCACCGCCCAGACTCTCACCCCCGTCGCCTCGCCGCAGCTACTAGCAGACTATGGCTTGGCCCTTATCCAGGCGGGCGATCTGCCTGGGGCCGGGCAGCAGTTTGCACAGGCGTTGGTGCAGGAGCCCAGTTTTGCCCTGGCGATGTACGGTACGGGCGTTGTTCTGATGACCCAGGGGAATTTTGCAGAAGCCGAACAACGCTTTCATCAAGCGCTGGAGCTGGATCCCGAGCTTCAGGTTGCCACGGCTACTTTGGGTTTGCTGCAACTGGCTCAAAAACAGTCGGATGATTCCGGCAAACGCTTTATCAACTCCCGGCAGGCGGAAGTGGCGGTTCGCTACTTCGAGAGCGCCCTGCGGAAGGATCCCGATTTGCCAGAGGCTCATTTTGGCCTCGGGGAGTTACAACGGGTGAAAGGGAACCTGATTTTTGCGGCCCAACGTTACCAAGAAGCGTTGGAGTTGAACAATAGCTACGTGGCTGCCCATTACCGCCTTGGGACTGTGCAAGCTCGGCTGGGCAAATTGGATTTGGCGATCGAGGAGTTCCGCCGGGCTTTGGAGCTAAACCCCCACCTACCTGAAGCCCAAAAGTCTCTGCATAGATTGCTCTCTCGGAAACCAGAAGACGTTCACACCGACATCCTGATGAGCTAGCTAATGCCCATAATTTGTATCTGAAGACACAAAATAGATGTTTAGGATCAATCGCAAGTGAATTACAGCCTTTTTATCTGATGCAGCATCTGATGCAGCAGATTCAGTTTAACGAGGTTGGATCCGTCGTCCAGGCTGAACTTGATCGGAGGGGTAAAGGATCACCGTTTCGCCAGCTTCTAAGCCCTCCAATACCTCTGCGGCTGTGGTGCTGCGCTGGCCTAGAGCCACCTGCCGGGCTTGAGCACGTCCCTCTTCCGCCACATAGACACACCACTCTTCCTGGCAGCGGAACAGGGCGCTGAGGGGAAGTTTCAAAGCCTCCTCGTTTTGCCAGATGATCACTTCGGCTTCAATTCGGTAGCCATCCCCCAAGCGGGCCGGGGGATCCTCGATATTAGCGATGATGTTGACCCGTTGTTCTTCTACCCCCAAAGCTGACACTTTGGTGAAGGCTGCTGGTTCAACTGTGCGCACGCTGCCCTGCAATACCTCCGCTCCGCCCCACTGCCGGATCTGAACCGGATCCCCAGGTTGAATCCTGACCGCATCGCTAGAGAGGACATCCATCTCTAGTTCCAACTGACCGGGATCCCCAACCTCTACCAACACCGTACCGGCCGGCACAAAGCGGGTGCTCTCCTGATGAACCCGTAAAACCTGCCCTGCACTTGGGGAGGTGAGAGTGGTGCGCTGGGCAGAATCTGCCAGGCTGGCCAACTCGGCTTCTAGGCTACGAATCTGGGCATCGTACACCTGCAGCAGATAGTCGGGATCCCGTTGTTGGGCTTGCAGCAGTTGTAACCCTTGTTGGGCAGAAAGGACAGCAGCTTGGGCCTGCTCCACCTCTAGTTGGCGGACGGTGAGGATCTGGCCACGGTTGGTTACGGCCAGTTCCGCTTCTTCCAGAGCTTGTCGGGGGATGGCCCCTTGACCGAAGAGATCCTCGATCCGTTGCCGTTCCCGTTGAGCCTGCTCCCACGTGGCTTGAGCTTCGGCTTGTTGGGCAAGGGTCTGCTGGTAACGGGCTTGGGCCGCAGCAATAGAAGCTTCTGCCTGCACCAGTGATGCCGCTTTGGGGCGTTGGGTGTCCACCCCTCGTTTTTCCGCTTCCAGCCGCTGGATCTGGGCCTGAATAGACTGTACCTGTGAAGCCAAGGGCAGGGGATCGATACGGGCTATGACGTCGCCTGAGGAAACGGGATCCCCTACCCGCACCGAGATCCGTTCTAACCGTCCATCCACCGGGGCCGCGATCTCGAAACGTTCTCGCAAACGAGTTTTGCCTTCTGTCTCGACAGTAACCTGTAACAGCCCCCGCTCCACCACCGCCATATCCACCGGCACAGGGGACGGCCAAAACGCCCAGCCCACCAGAGCCACAAAACCCACCCCTCCTAAGGCATAGACAGCGGGTTTCCAAGAGCGTTTGCGTTTCGATGACGGTGGGGGAGAGGCTTGTTCCGCTTGAGCTTTTGCCGTTGGCTGTGGTTCGGCAGCAGCAGGGTGAGGATCCCTGGTGTGAATTGAACCCGTTTGGTTTGAGCGGGTGTGCTCGGTCGTTAGCTGCCTTTCATTGTTTTTCATAACCACACGGTGAGTGAAGATGTCCTCGCGTGTTTTCTCCCTTGGCAAATCAGATGGCATCTGGTCTGCGTGGCGCAAAGTAACGATTCGCCATCCCTATCCAACCTAGCCCCGCTTCCTCTATCGACAAGATAGCCGGGCCTATTCAGCAACAAAAGGCAATAGTGTCGCACCTTGCCTTGACCAAGATTCATGTAGGCTTGTCAGGGGTATAGCGACTTGAGCATGAGAGTGTTTGAGACAAAGGATCCCTTTGGAACCTGGTCAGTCGGAGGATGCAGCCTTTTCCAGCGATACAGACTACAGCCGATCAGGCTAACCCTTTGTCCGACAAGAATTTCTTCTTGACCTTGTGTTGTCCATGAAGCCGGAAAAGGCTGTAACGTCGAGTACCTTGCTTGATATGAGCTTGCTATAACAATCTCAATCTCTATAGGCGGTTAGCCGTTGCCAAAGATTTAGAGGGATCCGTTCATGAGGACGCTGCAGCACTTGAATCTGGGGCAGATCCTCGGGCAAATAGTGCAGGGCTACCCGCGCTGTCGGATCCATAAGGCTACGGCGCCGCTGGGGGTGTTGCTCTGCTTCCCCCAGAAACACATCCAGCCACTGATCGTGCTCTAGGTAGCGAATCCTCAAAGCAGGTGTCGAGGAACCAGAAGCTTCTTTACGATAGAGCTGAAAACCTCCCTCAGGACTCCAACCCAGCCACCACTGGGGAGCCAACTGGCCCAAATGGGTATGCCAAACGCCTGACCCAACCTGTTGCCATGCCATGCCCGCAACTCCACTGCCCCGGTGCTGCCGGGATCCCAACTGAAAATATTTACCAACTGCCGTTCAGCCAAGTACTTTATCAGACCCACCCAGCTTAATGCAAGTCTTTTGCAAAGAGCCCACAAGGGCACACGATAATTTCAAAGGTTTATATTGCAATTTAGTCTCAATAAGATTATGCTGTCCTCAAGTTGAGTGATGGAGTTATGTCCATCAGTCTTCCTCTCTTGTCTTGGATGCGATAGGGATCCTGCGCTAGCGGAACTAGCCATCCTGCGTTAGGCGGGGATCCCTTTTTCTCCGGAGTCAAGGGGCTAGTTGTTGAGATCTAATCTTAGTTTAAGGCTTGGGTTAAGGTTCAGTCCCTCGGGGGCGTGCAGGCGATGGGTTCGGCGCTTGAGGCCATACGACGTCTTGGCTAGGGATCCTGTGGGTGAGAGGAGCAGGATGAAAATCATAATGTTTTTTGATTTTTGCAGGGCGATTCTTTTGCCTAGCTTTTGTTATTTTTATACTCTATTTTTGTGCTCAAAAACGAGATGGAAAGATAAGATCAGAGGATCGAAAAGATGGAACTTCAGGTAAAATCGGAGCAGCGTTGACGCTAACCGCGACGAAGAGATCGGAGGGAGGAAACCCTAACGTCCTCTCTCCTTTTTTTATGGGATCTCTGCATGAGTCTGTATTCATGAATCTGTATCAAAAGGTTGCGCCTCGATCTTGTAACCACTGGATGGCCATTCTGTGCTGGCGCTTTTGGGCATAGGCTAGGGGGGTATGTCCATCCTCATTGCGCGGGTTCAATTCAGCTCCGTTTTCGATCAACAGTTCCAACATTTGCACATGGCCTTCCCAAGCAGCCCAGTGCATCGGTGTGGCCCCAAAGCGATTGCGCGCATTCACATTGGCCCCATACAAGAGCAAAAAGCGAGCAATGCCCAAATGCCCCTGGGTAGCGGCTTCGTGTAAAGGGGTTCGACCCGTTTCATCTGCAGCATCCACCGGAGATCCCTTCGCTAACAGCCGCGCCAGAATGCTTTTGCGACCGGTTGCCGCAGACCAGTGTAAAAGAGCATGGCTATTGGCACCTTTTTCGATCAATAGACCGATCACCTCTGCTTGATCGGTTAGAGCAGCCCGATGCAAAGGGGTATATCCATAGCGATCCGGGAGATGGATATCGCTCCCTGCCCACAACAGGCGATCCACAAGGGTGACTCGGCCCTTAGCTGCAGCCAAATGGAGGGGAGTTGCTCCCGTAGAATCCAAAGCATTGGGAGAAGCGCCATAAGCCAATAGCAAATCCAACAGTTCTAAGTTACCGAGAACAACCGCTTTATGGAGGAGGGTAAATCCTTGGGGATCGGGAGCATTGATATCCTCCCCTTGTTGTAAATGGGCTAACAGTTGTTGTGGATTTTGATCTTCAAGGGCTTGGTGAAGGGCTTCACTCATACACACTCATACAAAAGAGTTGGGCAGAAAAACAGGGATCCTTGTTGGGGTAGAATGCTAAGCTCCGGGCAGCTTGGGCAAAGTCTAACACTGGATCTCTGTCGGTCGTCATACTGACAAACAAGGTGCTAGAGAGGGACTAACGATGGGGGAGTGGAGCTTGGTGATCGGCAATAAAAACTATTCTTCCTGGAGTTTGCGGGCTTGGTTACCCCTCAAGCAGGTGGGACAACCTTTTGAAGAAATTCGGATCCCTCTTGATACCCCCGAGTTTGCTGAGCAAATTGCCCTCTATTCCCCCACAGGAAGGGTTCCCGTCTTGCGACATAGCTCCCTAATTATTTGGGATTCATTGGCGATTGCAGAATATCTAGCGGAGACTTTCCCCACAGCTTACCTTTGGCCCACAGACCCAGGGGCACGGGCTATTGCACGGGGCAGTCAGTGCCGAAATGCATGCGGGGTTTGCTGACTTACGGCAGGCGTTACCGATGGATTGCCGAGCCCGGCGCAGCGATGTGCGGATCCCGGCGGCAGCCCAACGGGATATCACCCGTATTCTTCAGATTTGGCAGGAGTGTCGGCGGCAGTATGGTCAGGGGGGCGATTACTTATTCGGTTCCTTTACCCTTGCCGATGCTATGTATGCGCCAGTGGTCAGCCGGTTCCAAACCTACGGGGTCAAGTTGGAGGGCATTGCGGCGGCTTATGCAGAGGCAGTGTTAGGGATCCCTGCTGTTCAGGAGTGGATGGTAGCGGCAGCAGCAGAACCGGAGACACTCGTGACGGTGTAGAACAGTATCCAGAAGGGCGGGTCTATGACTGGTCAAGCCTTGGTTGCCATGGCATGATCGGCGTACCGATGGGTTGTTGCTGAAGAGCGTTTGCCAGAACCCATGGCCTAAGTTCCCTTTCCTCTCATCTACACCCGTTGCCGTTTATGGATTACTACGCGATCCTGAACGTGTCTCCTGAAGCAGATACGGAAGCAGTTAAGCAGGCCTTTCGTCAGTTGGCGCGGCAGTTCCATCCCGATGTGGCCGGGGAGGGATCCCGAGAACAGTTTCAGCAAATCCGCCAAGCCTACCAGGTGCTGAGCGATCCGGAGCAACGGCGGCAGTACGACGCACAACGGCAATCTCTGCCCCCTAGTACTTCAGGTTCTAGCCGGGAGGGTCGTGTCGTGATTCGCACGGGATCCCCTTCTGAAGACCAACCGGATCCAAAATTGCTGAAAGAGGGGATTGCCCGAGTCAGAGCCGCTTGGCGCAACCGACAACTGCCTACTGCTGTGGCTCAAGCAGAGGCCCTCCTGAAGCGGTTTCCTCGCTCAAGTGAGGCCGTGCATATGCTTGCCTTAGCCTATCAACGCTTTGGGAATTACTTAATCTACGAAGGGCGAAATCAGCAGGCGGAAGCCTACCTGAGAAAAGCCCTGGCCACTGAACCGAACAATCGTGAATTAGCCTTTGAGGTGAAGCGAGATCTGGCTCGTTTGGGTGTTCAAAACGGATGAGATTAACCCGTTCGTAGCGCTCCAAGACGAAAAAGGGATCCCCATCTGAATAGGGATCCCAAGCGACTTAGACTGAACTTAGCAATTGAGGCTTAGAGCCTGTACTCCACACCTTGCACTTCATCAATCTGGCGGATCACTTCCCAGTACTCTTTGTAGGTGATCGGAATGAATTGTTCTTCGCCACTCTTGCCGAACTCTTCTGCAAGCTTGGTTCCTTCCCACTCAAAGGTGAAGAAGGCTTCTTTCACTTTTTCCGCCAATTCCGGTTTGAGGTTGTAAACATACCCATAACCGGTGGTGGGAAAGGTTTGGGACACGTAGATAGCCCGCAGGTCATTTTTGTTCACGGCACCGCGAGCATCCATGCGGGTGAGCACCGAGTTGGCAATCGAAGCCACTTCGTAGTCGCCATTCACCACGCCCAAAATGGAGTTTTCGTGGCTGCCAGAGAACACCGCTTCAAAGTCACGGCCCTCGATCATGTCGAACTCAGCTTGCAGTAGCGCCGAGGGAGCCTTGAAACCCGAGTTAGAGGTTTGCGAAGTGAAGGCCAACTGGCGGCCACGCAGATCTTCGATAGACTGAATATCACTATCAGCCCGGACGATGATCTCCATTTCATAGCCAAAGCTGCCATCCAAGCTGGCCATCATGGCAAAGGGCACAAAACCTACCGCATTCACCGCCATGGGATTGGAACCGGTGTTAAAGCCGGTGACGTGCAAACGGCCCGCCCGCATCGCTTCCAACTGAGCCGCATTGGATTGCACACCGAAGTACTCCACGTTTTTGCCGGTCACAGCGGCCATGTGCTCAAGAAACTCACCCCAAACGTTCTCATATACAGAGGGATCCTCAACAGGGGTATAGGCGAAGATCAGAGTATCCGGGTCGATCCATTCGCTCGGATCTTCCGGGGCATCTGCCACCAAGTCGCCATCACGGTCGCAGAAACGCTCATCCATCTGCGGTGGACGGGGGCAATCTTGGGCTTGGGCATGCACCAACCCGGTCAAAGCCACTGAAACACCGGCCACGGTGGCAGCCAGGCCCACCAGCGCAGAGCGACGACCTGTCAAGAAGTTTTTCATCATAGTGTGTATTGACTCCTCAGTGAGGGCTTAATCTTTCTTCAAGGAACAGAAAGACGATAGCAACCTAGGGTTAAGTGCTTGTTAAGTTTAGGTTTAGGAATGGTGATTATCCACCCAGATCCGAGAAATTTCGGGCAGGGATCCCCTACTTGCCGACCGATTTACTCCCAGATGCGCACCCAGGTAATCGCCACCAACAATCCGCCAAAACCCACAACGCCGGCCAAAAATGCCCCAAAGTGCCCTTCAGTTTCGGGTAGTTCGTGCTTGAGCACTTGAAAGATCAAAACCCCAGCTACAAAGGCAATGCTGGCAGCTAAGGCTATCTCCGGCAAAATGGCCCTCTGCCCCATGAGCCAACCGGCAAAAAGGGATCCGATCAACAGCCAGCGCCCCCGACTGTCAAACAGATGGGGATGATGCTCGAATAGATCTTTACAGACAATGCTGAGGTGGATCGCCAAAGCGATGGTCAGCAACAGACAACTGAGCCATTCTTGTACCGTGTGTCTTAGCAGATAACCCAGAAGTACGTTGTAGAGCGCAAAGAAACTGATGTGAACAGTAAAGATCCTGGGATGCAGCCAAGCCTCTTGCTGCGAAGACTGGGCTAACCCTTCCAATCCGTACACGGTGACAATGCCCAACAACATCAGCAGATGAATGTGCTCGATCAAGTAGCCCAGTACTGGCACTTCTAGGGGCATCAGGTGTTGTTGCAGCTCGGTCATTTCCGCCAAAAAAGCCGTGAATACATAGGCTAGAGAAACCCCTCCACCCAGAGAGATCCAGTAGCGTTGCGGAATGTTTTGTAGGAGTTGCTGTAGCTGCCGGGTTAAGAAGATCACCCCAATCAACGCCAGCAGAAGGAATAGGCTGAACATCCTGGCACCACAACTTTACAGAAACTGTACCCACATCAATACGCGGAGGAACTCCCTCGCAGATGCCTTGGGCCGTCAGTTTGGGAGCGAGATCTATGAACCCTGCGAGAAACACCTCTCCCATTCCCCCTGCTCAAGCTGAGAATGTCGCAAACAGAAGCTGATAAAGCAGCAAATTTTGCCTGAGAAGGGGCTGAGAAATCTGAGAGCACCCGCTTTTTCGCTCTCCTGAACGTGCTATGAGTTGATGCGACGGGATCCGATATAGCACCATGTTCACCCCCCCCATTCGCTTCGGCACCGATGGCTGGCGAGCCGTCATTGCTGATGGTTTCACATTCGAGCGGCTGAGCATTGCTGCCCAGGCTAGTGCCCAAGTGTTGACCCGTACCTACCCCGGCGAAGGGATCGTGGTCGGGTATGACAACCGTTTTCTTTCAGAACAATTTGCGACCCATACGGCTGAGGTTGTCGCTAGCCTAGGGATCCCGGTTTACCTCTCCACTGGTGCCGCCCCCACCCCTGCGTTTAGTTGGGCGGCCAAACAACAGGGATGCCACGGCGCCTTGGTGATCACCGCCAGCCACAACCCAGCCCATTATTCTGGCCTGAAGGTAAAAGGAGGCTTTGGCGGATCTGTCCCGCCGGAGATCACCACTCAAATTGAGCAGGAGATGCAAAACCTGTCCTCCGCCAATACCCAGAAAGCCCCGATTCAAAGCTGGGATCCCTGGCCAAGCTATGTCACTCAACTGAGCCGCTTTGTGGATTTGGAAAAGCTCAAAGGCTCCCCAGCCAAGATTTGGGTGGATGCCATGTTTGGCTCTGGCTCGGGTGGCCTCACCCGTCTTTTGGGGGACACCATCACTGAACTACAAGCCTATCGGGATCCCTTATTTGGGGGCTTTGCCCCGGAGCCTTTGCCGCAGAACCTGCACAAGTCTTCTCAGATCATCGCAGCGGATCCCGCCCCCTTGAAAATGGGTCTAGTGTTTGATGGCGATGCTGACCGGATTGCGGCTATCGATGGCCAGGGGAACTTTCTCAGTCCGCAAATCCTGATCCCAATTCTGATGGATCATTTGGCAGGGCGGCGCGGATTGCGGGGCGAAATTGTGAAAACCATCAGTGGTTCCGAACTTTTCGTTAAGGTGGCAGAATACTACGGCCTGCCGATCACGGAAATGCCCGTGGGCTTTAAGTACATCGCCGAGCGCATGATGAGCACAGAGGTACTGTTGGGTGGGGAAGAATCCGGTGGTATTGGCTACTTGGGCCACATTCCCGAACGGGATGCCCTGCTCTCGGGGCTGTATTTAATCGAAGCTGTCACAGACACAGGGCAGGACCTGAGCGAGATTTACCGTACTCTGCAAGAACGAGTCGGATTCACTTCTGTGTACCGACGTCGGGATCTGCACCTCGCCGATCAAACCCAACAAACTCAGGTTCTGGAAAAACTCCATTTGGATCCCCCCCTTGAAATTTTGGGGCAGAAAGTTGTCAAACACTTCGACCAAGATGGCCACAAATTGACCTTAGCCAATAGCAGTTGGGTGATGATTCGGGGCAGCGGCACTGAACCTTTGCTACGACTCTACGCAGAAGCGCAGGATATAGAATCCGTTAACCATCTGCTTGATTGGGCCAGTGAAATCGCAAAGGGAGGTGCTCCTACGGCTTAACAGGCCGAAGCAATGGATAATCCAAAGACCGTTCAAAGAAATTGGTGACTCTCCGGCTGCAACACCACTTCACTGGGAACTGCATTGGCAGGTGCAGAGAGTGCAAACTGGATCGCCTCAGCAGCGGTGGCAGGACTTAGCATTTTGTCTCGTTGCACTTTCAAGCTAATCGGATCCCAGAAGGGGGAATCCACACCGCCAAAATAAAACAAGGTGAATCTCACCCCAAATCGCTTCAGCTCATCTGCCATACACTTGCTAAACCCGACCACTGCAAACTTAGCCGCACAGTAAGCGGAGGCCATGGCCATGGGATGACGGCCCAGAATACCAGGAAAATTGAGAATATGCCCGGATTTTTGCTCTCGCATGTGATTGGCAACCCATTGACTGGTGTAGAAGCTGCCCTTGAGATTGACTGACAACATCTGCTCTAGATCTTCGGGGGTAATCTGGGGAGCAGGCTTTAGGATCCCAGCCCCGGCTAGGTTAATCAGCACATCAATGCGCCCATGCTTTTGTACCGTTTGGGCGACCAGAGCTTCCACCTGGGCATAATCTGTTACATCCACAGGGATCCCTAGCCCAGAGGCGGCCCCAAGAGCGGCAGCCTTCTCCACCAACGCCTGTAGAGGTTCCGCCCGCCGAGCCGTCAAGACCAAATGGGATCCCGCCTGAGCTAACCGAGGCACAAGGGCACTTCCAATGCCACCCGTTGCCCCTGTGATCAAAATGACGGCTTGCGATAATGAGGATGTCACTTTACGTTTCTTAAACTCTCTTCTCCATCATACATAGGGATCCCGCGTGGATCTGGGTTAGAGGGGCTGTAACAGTTGTCAAACTCGGGAACTGGTCTGGTCAAAGGAGCACAAACTGTATCTACACAAGCCTTAGCCCATCACCGAGAGTGGGGAAAGACGCGTTTGGAACCCACCGATGCAACACCTTTTGATCCCCAGTAGCCGCCGGATCATTGCTGCCGATCTTGCTCCCCTTTCCCGTGGGCAAAAACTGGCTCGCATAGCCCACAACGCCCTGAACGCTCTGGTGGCTTGGCTGACCCCCTCAGATGAACCCCGCATTTGGCGACGACGGGATCCCTCTGGCCGTTGGGTTTGGGAAATTCGCCATGGGCAGGAGCAGCTCACCCTCAGTGAAGAGAACCACGTGCGGCAGTGGGTGGAGCGCCACTACTACCATCTCAGACGGTAGGTTAACCGGCATCGGTCGTGCTCGGCACAGCTCGGAGAGCCATCAAATCATTCGCTCCCCAGCCGGGGGCGACTTGGGCCGCTCTAAGAATAAAAGCCGCCAAGTTCTGTAGGGCCTCATCGTCCATCCAGGAAGGGGGCACCGGGCGGCAGCCATAGCTGAAATCGGAGCCATCGTAGCTGAGGGGATCCCGTTGGTACTCCACTAAGGCTTGGATCGTATCTCGGGGTGGGGTAGCTCCGCGCAAATCTTTCAGGGAAAGGGAAATATTCGGGGCTGGCAGGGTTGCACCACCCACATGACAGTTCAGGCAAGCGGACTGGAAGCGATTTTTACCGTCCGTGAGCTGTTCTGGGGTGAAGGTGAGGGTATGCCCTTCGGCATCTAGGGGCAATTCCACCGGCCCACTCACCCGCAAATACTGGTTCACGTAGGTATCGATGCGAGCCGCCACCGGCCTAGCCAATCCCAGCCACAGCAGGATAAAGATCCCGATCCACACCCAGAGGCGAGACGGGATCCCTGACTGTCTCGGCAGCTTCTGACCCAGATTGGGCATTAGAGATAGCCTGCCAAGTCGCTGTGGCTTTCGCTCTTGGTGCCCCCCCAACCGGGCAGGGTTTTTGCCTGCACCAGAATATAGCCTGCGATCAGCTTTAGATCTTCATCGCTGAGGTTACGCAGACGGGGGTACTCGCTGAGGAGCTGAGTGTTGGGGTGATACTCCAGCAGAGACTCTGTCCCGTCGTAGGTGACGGGGTTCTTGACGTAGTCGACAATGGCCAGCACATTATCACGAGGGGGGGTTGCCCCTTCCAAATCAGAGAGCTTTAGGCCCACATCCGGGTTGGGATAGGTTTGGCCGCCAATGTGGCATTGGGCGCAGGTAGAGGCGAAGAGCTTTTTGCCCCTGGCCAACTCCCGCTCGGTAAAGGTAATGGATTCGGTCGGCGACAACGCGACCGCAGGAATATCTCTGGCGGCAGCCGCGAACTTCGGAGCCAGCCCCCAGCCAAATACAGCCACCAACGCGACCAAGATCAAAGCAAGGAAGCGACGGCACGCCAGCGTGAACAAATTTTGAAAAGGAAAAGATTTGCTAAACATGGTTCTCCGTAGAGCAGTCTGAGAAGGGGAGGGGTCAACTCCGCTCCAACCACTAACCCGACAACAGGATCAAGAATAGACCATTAAGAGATCATTTGCAGACGGGATCCCCGGCCAGTTTTACAATCCGTTCCATTGGCCATTGTTGTTAAGTTTAATTACATGCTTAGGGTCGCTCCAGAGCCCATCCACGCGCAATCGCTACCCCCCTTTTTCCGAATCGGGATGCAGGTAACATAGAGCTTGGCTGCTCCAGCGCAGCCGAAATGAATTATCTGGGATTTTCTGCATGATTGCCCCCCCTTCTTCTGTCGGATTTCAGCCTCTGTCGGTGGCCTTCACCTGTGGGGATCCCAGTCGAGTACAAATGCCTATTGCGAATTTGTTGGCGGCTTTCCCCCCTTCCCCGCTGCTGAAACTGACGGATCCCGAGGCTGCAGATTTACGGGTGGAGCTGCTGCCGGATGCAATCTACCACTTTTACCGGCGGGGGGAAGATTCCGCCTTGGTAGCCTTTCGGATCCCGGTTAAAAAGCTACAGGCCTTACCCCGCAAGCTGTTGCGGCTGCTGGAGCATGTGGCCGCCTTTAGCAACTTACTGCAGCTCAGACCCCCCACCGAGGCCCTCAGCAGCGTTTTGGAAGTGGAATTTCTGCAACTGGAAACCCCAGCTAGCCGTTCTGTGGCGGCGGAGGTCAGTCCACTGGTACGCAACGAGCAGGGACAGGTGCAAATCCAGGCAGGCCGTAACCTGGCCATTGCCCTGAAAAACAATGCCCCCACCCCGGTTCACGTCTACGCCATTGCCTTGGATGAACGGCAGTACAGCGTGGATTTGGTTTACCCCTACCAGCCGGATTTGCCCGCCCGCCTGCGCCCCAGCGAGACGCTGCTGATCGGATCTGGGCCGCGCTACTTGCTGCAGATGCAACTACCGGAAGGTCTGGACATGGCGGTGGATCGCTTCAAGATTTGGGTTAGTGGGAGCAGTATGCAGCCGGGTGTGATGGTCATGCCTCCTCTCGGGCAACGGCTAGAGCCTGCTTCTGAGGATCCCTATGGGGCCGGTTCTCGGTTGGATCGAGACATCCGGCTGGCCATTCTGGGCAAATCCGGCAATACCCCCCTGCCCGCTTTTGTAGAGGATCCCTGGTGGTGCCTGGAGCAGGCGGTACAGATCGTGGCCTAGCCTCCCGATAGGAGACTAGATTGAACCAGGTTTGATATTAAATCCTTAACAAAAAAGACCTGTCACAGATCCTGAATCTGAGAACCCGACCTATAGTTTGAGGACAACCCCCAGCCACTCCTGCTGTAGCTGTTGTTGGTCGAGAGTCAGAGTGGGCAACACCTCCAAGGAATACCCATCGGGGCGAGGTGGATCCAACGGGATCCAGAAATTCTTTAGTTGCTCCGCTTGAAACACGCTCAGGCAGATGACTTGATGGGGCTGGTACGCGCGCAGACGATCTGGCAACTGGGCAGCGCTCACCTTAAATCCCTCCACTGCCAGCAGCTCATCACCTGCCCAAATCCCCACCCGCTGCGCTGGGGATCCCATATCCACCGAACTGATGCGATTCCCCTCGCCATTAAAGTTCAGGCCCAAGTACGGACTTGGGTTCGGGTGACTGAAATAGGTCTTCAGGCTCAAGCCAAAGGGCTGTAGATAGGTGTCGTAGTCAAGCTCCTGCGTCCCATCTACATAGGCTGCAAAGAACTGGCTCAGCTCTGCTCCCGCCGCTCGTTCAAACGCCTCTCGCAACTGGCCCTCGCTGTACCCATGGTCTACTTTGCCAAACCGTTGCCACAGATCCCGCAGAGCCGTATCCAGGGATCCTCTGTTACCGGAGAGCTGGCGAATGTGCAGATCCAGCAACCAACAGACCAAGGCCCCCTTTAAGTAGTAGGACACCTGGCTGTTCAGGGTATTTTCGTGGGGACGATAGAGCTTGATCCAGGTATCAAAACTGGATTCGCTCAAGGACTGCACGGCACGGCCAGGGATCCGTTGCAGCCGCGCGATCTGCTCAGAGAGGGTTTTCAAAAAAGCCGCCGGGGTGAGAATGCCCGCCCGCAGTAGGATCACGCTCTCGTAGTAGCTAGTGGCCCCTTCACAAAACCAGAGGCACTCCAGGTAATTTTCTTGGTTGTAATCAAAGCGCTCCAGAGCTAGGGGCCGTAAGCGTTTCACATTCCAGGTGTGGAAAAATTCGTGGGCCACCAACGACAAGAAGCGCTGGTATTTCTCCGGCTGATGGAACTCCAGACGCGAGTAGTTAAGGGTGGTGCTGCACTTGTGCTCGAGACCGCCAAAGCCCTCTGGCGACAAATGCACAATGAACCAGTAGCGGTCGTAGGGCAGCCCCCCGAAGAAGTTGGCCGTGGTGGTGACAATCCGCTGAGTATCCGCCACTGCTCGAGCCAAATCCAGATTCCCCTCTCCCCAAACCACAAAAGAATGCGGGATCCCTTCTACCTCAAATGTTGCCAACCGATGCAGGCCCACCTCCACCGGGCTATCGACTAGCTCGTCGTAATCCTGCGCCACAAACGACTGGCCGAGGCCGGGATCCCCTGTTGTGGGCATGAGTGAGGACAAAGGCCGCAAACTGGTGGCGATCCGCCAGTCGGGCTTGGGTGGGATCACCGTCAGGGTATGGGGTTCTTGCTCCCGCCCCGGCACATACAGAAACAAGGCCGCCCCGTTGAAATAGCCATGGGTGAGATCCAGATGATTGGTGCGTACCGTTAGCTCGTAGGCATAGACCCGATAACGGACATAGACGGTTTGGGAGCCGTTGGAAGGGGGCTGCTCGTGCAAGCGGGACGGAGTCCTAATTTGCCAAGTATTTTTGTCGATCTTGCGCCAGGGCAAGGGGATCCCCTGCTCATTCTCGGCCCGAAACTCCTGCACATGCCGGGCATATTCCCGCACCAGATAAGATCCCGGCGTCCAAACGGGCATCCGCAGCCGCAAAGGAACCTCCGGCTCCACTTCGCGCAGTTGCAGCTCCACCTCGAACAGATGATTGGCGGGCTCTGGCATCCGCACCGTGAAGTGCTGACGGCTAAGCCGAAGAGGTGCGGCAACAACTGCCTCCGAGATCACCATTGATGAGACCTTTCCAACCTGTCACGATCCCTGCCGCCCCAACGGCAATGGCTCTCATCCTAACCCCGCCTTTGGTTAAAGGATCCCCTGTAGAGAATGAACGAAACCTAAAAATGTAACCCCTGCTACAAAGATGTTCGGGCATAACCTTTTACTTTAATATGAATTCCTAAATATGACTTCCTGCCGTCGTGATGATTTCTGAGGTCAGTACGGTTGCACCCCAACCCAAGACCTCTGGGCTGGTCTTAGGTATAAACTGACCTCAAAAGGTTGATGAGTATGGCGGTGGCTGTAGCGGAAAAATCTTTGATCACAGCCTTCAAACAGTTGGGAGGACATCAATACCCACCTGTTATCGAAACGTTTGAGCGGGGTAAAACGATCTTTTTCCCAGGGGATCCCGCAGAACGGGTTTACTTCCTGGCAAAAGGGGCCGTTAAACTCTCGCGGGTTTACGAGATGGGGGAAGAAATCACCGTCGCCCTTCTGCGAGAAAACAGCATTTTTGGAGTGCTCTCCTTTATCACGGGGCAGCGCTCCGATCGCTTCTATCACTCGGTGGCCTTTACTCCTGCCGAATTGCTCTCGCTGCCGATCGAACAGGTGGAAAAATCTTTGCGGGAGAATGCTGAGCTTTCTATGCTGTTGCTCAAGAGCTTATCTTCGCGCATTCTGCAAACGGAGATGATGATCGAGACACTGGCTCACCGTGATATGGGATCCCGTCTGGTCAGCTTTTTGTTGATCCTGTGTCGTGATTTTGGTGTGCCCAGCCCGGATGGAGTCACAATCGATCTCAGGCTGTCTCACCAGGCGATCGCGGAAGCAATTGGCTCTACTCGTGTGACGATTACCCGTCTTCTAGGGGAGCTACGCAAGAAAAAATATATCTCGATCCATAAGAAGAAGATTACTGTACATGATCCCATGCAATTGGGCCACCGTTTTGCCTAAAAAATTGGCTTGTAGTGAGCGCATCCCTGACAAGGCCCTAGGGGATTAACCGCACAACGCAGCAGCGGCGATCGAGCATTGAATTGGCAAGAGGGATCCCCGAGAATGCTCCCGTCTTCTGTGGGTGGGGTTACGGCGCGAACCACAGCCCGGATCCCAGAGAGGCTATATTTTCCCTGGCGCAACTGATAGGAATGGCGTTTTTCCAACACCAAGTAGTACTGCTCTGCCAGCTGAATATAGGTGCCTGGATGAGGGTTGATCTGCCAAGGAGATTCTTCCACAACCTCTCCCGAATCCGCATCAATCCACTGAATAGGCAGAGTCTGGTTTACAGAAGACATAAGGTGTGGAAAGGGTCAGCTTGGGGCAGCAGAGCACAGGGATGCAGCTTGGCTCACACGATTACAGTCTTTTCTGACTTCACGCAGGCTCTTGAGCTAAGCAAAAAACCTTGTGGAGCAAGGGATTGACCTGAATCTGCTGTATCAGATAACGCTGGAAAAAGCTGTAACTCACATTAGTGTAGTGGATTTTCTCTGGCTGGAGATGGGTAACAGGAAGGGCAAGCCTAGGTTAAAAGATTCTGGCATCTGGTCAAGATATACCCCATCTGCGCAACGGGATCCCTACAATGACGGACAGTTCCCCCTGCTGCCGATCCATGTCTGAGAAGATCTTGATTGTTGACGATGAGCCTCACATTCGTCTGCTGCTGGAACAGACTTTGGAGGAATTGGAAGCGGAAGGAGTGGAGTTGATCCTGGCAGCCAATGGAGAGGAAGCGCTGGAGTTGATCCGTACAGAGCGGCCCCAGATCGTGTTTTTGGATGTGATGATGCCCCGTTTGAACGGCTTTGATGTCTGCCAACAGGTGAAACAGGATCCCGAGCTTCAGCACACCACTATCGTCATGCTCACAGCCAAAGGACAGGAATTTGACAAGCAACGGGGACAAGAAGTAGGGGCGGATCTCTACATCACCAAACCCTTCGACCCGGATGTGCTGACGGCCAAAGCGGCGGAATTGTTGGGCTTACGGAGGTAGGTGAATGTTTGGCTGGTTACGCTCCCGGATTGGGCTACGGATCTCGTTGGTGGTGACGGTGGTATCTTCTGCCTCCGTGCTGGCCTTAATTCAAATTTCTTCGAAACGCATTCAGGAGCTGGGGGAATTTGCCGCCTCCGAAAACGAAGCCACCATTCGCGCTCAGGTGGATGCTGCCCTGACTCGCATTACCGAAGAGCAAGCCGCCCATTACAACGCCATTTTTGCTCAGGTGGGGGCTGCCGCCAGCCTGATCGCTCAGCAGGCGGCTGTGTACCTTGAGGAGCAAACCTTCTACGGACAACAAAATTACAACCCCCAAGAAACCCTTACCCTCTACCCCAACCGACGCTGGATCAACGCCGCTGCAGATCCGGTTTCTGTTTTTTTCTCGGCTGCGGATGAGATTCCCCCTGAGATTACCCAGGAGCTCAACGCCATTTCCCATTTGGATCCGCTGTTGCGGGCCTTGAAAGAGAGCCAATCCAGTATTGTGGCCAGTTGGCTGATTTTGGAATCTTCTTCTACCCGCTACTATCCCAATACTTTCTTCGCGCCGGAGTTGCCCCCCCTATCCGAGTTTGATGAGCGGGTTGAGGGCACCTATTACACCATCGTTCGTCCCGAAAATAATCCCAGTGGCGCGGTGCGCTGGACAGAGGTGTACGAAGATACAGCCGGTCAAGGATTGCTTACCTCGGCGGTGGCTCCGATTCGCGATGTCCAGGGGGAGTTTTTGGGGGTGGCGGGTATCGATCTTAGCCTGGGTACGATTGTGGGGGAAATTTTGCAGGCTCAGGTGTTGGGCGGCAACAACGGGACTTCTATCCATGCCGGCTCAGAGGAGTTTGCCTTTTTGTTGGATGAACAGGGGCAGATCATCGCCTTTCCGGAAGCCTATTCCCAGTTGTTTGGGTTGGTCAGTCCGGGATCCCGGCAGTTAGAAATTGGGCAGCTGCTGAATACCAGCCTACTGGAATCCGAACAACCCCAGGTGGTGGAGCTAGCCCAAGAGATGATGACTGGGGATCCCTTGTTGCGGGATCTGGAATTGCCACAGGGGCGCTATCGAGTTGCGGTTCGTCCGGTGGAGTATCCCGACTGGAGCCTGGGGGTGGTGGTGCCGCAGGAGCAGATCCTCTCTTCAGTTCAGCAAACGCGGCAGGCTGTCGGAGCGACTGTCGAGCAGGTGAACCAGCAGTTGATCATCGTTTGGTTAGCTCTGTTGGGAGGCGGGATCCTCTTCATTTTGGTCTTTTTGCTGCGGGATCTGATCAACCCATTGCAGCAGTTGGCGGCAGCAGCAGCGCAGGTGGAAGAGGGGCAATGGCAAGAAATGCCGCGGGTCAACCGCACCGACGAGATCGGGCTGTTATCTCAGGCTTTCCAGAACATGATCCAACGCCTCAAGCGATATACAGAACGCTTGCAGGAGAGCAACCGAGCCTTAGAGCAGGGGGTGGAACAACGGACAGCCCAGTTGGCTCAGGCGGTGAACGAGCTGCAAGATACCCTCGCCTATCTGGATGCTCTGATCGAAAACATTGCTGACGGGCTGTTGGTGACGGATCCGACGGGTAGGATTTTACGGGTGAATCCGGCCCTGCTGACCCTGTTTGGCTTGAGCCTCGACGGGTCTGCTTGGCTGGCTTTGCCGGTGGTGCAAGTGTTTAACGCCGATGTGGTGGCTTTGGCCGAACACTCTCTGCTGGATCCCACAAAACCCATATCGGCAGAGATAAGGCTGGCCAACCAACGGGTGGGCAAAGCTGTAGCCGCCGCCATTCAACGCCCGCAAAACGGGAGCCTGGCCTGTTTGGGGTGTGTGATGCTGATCCGCGACATCACCAGCGAGAAGCACATCGACCAAATGAAAACGGATTTCATCTCAACCGTGAGCCACGAGCTGCGTACCCCGCTCACGTCGGTGCTGGGGTTTGCCAAGCTGATCCAAAAGCGCCTAGAAGAGGTGATCTTTCCCGCCTTGGCTCCGGAACAAGCCTCTGACCCGACAGCAGAGCGAAAGCTGAAACGAGCCGTCAGCCAGGTGAGTGACAACCTCGGCATTATTCTCTCGGAAGGGGAACGCCTTACAGCCCTGATCAACGATGTGCTGGATGTGGCCAAGATGGAGGCTGGTCAAATCGAATGGCACATGCAACCCTTAGCCCTGGAGGGGATCCTAGAGCGGGCAATTGGCACCATCACCCCCCTGGCAGAACAAAAAGGCTTGCCCATCCTGAAAGAGGTGGATCCCCAGTTGCCCAAGGTCTATGGGGATCCGGATCGGCTGGTGCAGGTGCTGATCAACTTGCTCTCCAATGCCCTCAAGTTCACCGAGCAGGGATCCATTACCTGTCGGGCTAGGGCTTTACCCGCTGACCCTCCAGGGCGCCCGGAGGACAAACAGGTGGAGATCGCCATCATCGACACCGGCATCGGCATTGCCACCGCAGATCAAGAGCGTATTTTCGATAAATTCAAGCAGGCGGGAGATACCCTCACCGACCGTCCTCAGGGTACAGGCTTGGGCCTGCCGATTAGCAAACAAATTGTCGAGCACCACGGCGGCAAAATTAGGGTAGAGAGCACCTTAGGCCAGGGCAGCCGCTTTATTTTCACCCTACCCTGCTGGACAGACTCAGGGAGCGCCTCCGCCGGCGGAGTTGATTTGCAGGGCCTTGTGCGCCAACTGCGAGATCATGTGGCCTCCACCCCTGAGCTGACCCCAGCAGAGGGTGAGGCTGGATCTGGCTCACAGGGATCCCAAACCGTTCTGGTGGTGGACGATGAGCAGCACCTGCGGCATTTACTCAAAGAGAACCTAGAATCTGAAGGCTACCGGGTGATCGAGGCCCAAGACGGCGTCGAAGCAATCGCCCAAGCGCGGTTGCACCACCCGGATCTGATCCTGTTGGATGTGATGATGCCAGAGATGGGCGGCTTTGATGTGGCCGCTGTCTTGAAAAGCAACCCGGATACGGTCGAAATTCCGATCGTGATCCTTTCAATAGTGGAAGATCGGGAGCGAGGCTATCGGTTGGGCATCGACCGTTACTTCACCAAACCCATTGATATGGAGGCGCTGTTGGAGTCGATCCACGCTTTGATCGCGCAGCGAACCTCCCGCCGTAAGGTACTGGTGATTGACGAACATTTGCCTACCGTGCGTCTGTTGATGGAGGCTTTACAAAGCCGTGGCTACCAAGTTTCCGAAGCTAGCGACGGGCAAGAGGGCATTCAAAAGGCAGTTGCCGATCAGCCGGACATGATCATCGTCAATACCCTGCTAGCCCGTGAACAGGGGATCATCAAAACCCTGCGCTTTGAGAAAGGCTTGGAAAATGTCTACTTCATTTTGCTGGCGGAGGAGCCAACTGCACAAGATGCTCCAGGATAGTCTACTGTAGAGCCGTAAACCCCTTGCCGCTGTGCCCATTTTCTCGGATCCGCCCCTGTGGCATGATTAGTCTGACGGAGCCGTATCCTCCCTGGGGATGGGGCCACATTCGACTGGAGTTCTTATGGAGGGACAAACCCTCGGTGGCCGCTATCGGCTGAACCAAAAGCTGGGATCCGGCGGCTTCGGGCAAACCTATCTGGCCCAAGATAGCCATCGCCCCGGACAGCCCTGGGTGGTGGTGAAGCATCTCCAGCCCCGTTCTAGCGATCCGGAAGCCCTGGCGGTAGCCCGGCGCCTGTTTCAGCGGGAAGCTGAGATCCTCGAACAGTTGGGATCCCATGATCGCATCCCCCGCCTGCTGGCCTACTTTGAGGAGGGGGCGGAGTTTTACCTGGTGGAGGAGTGGATCGAGGGAGAAACCCTGGAGCAAGCCTTACAGAACGGATCCCCTTGGCCAGAAGCCGAGGTGCGGGCGCTGCTGGAGGATGTTTTGCAAACTTTGGCTTTTGTGCACCAGCAGGGGGTGATCCACCGCGATCTCAAGCCCACCAACCTGATCCGCCGACAGACGGATGGGCAACTGGTTCTGATCGACTTTGGCGCTGTCAAGCAAATAACCCTAAGCCCTCTGGCCCAAACTGAACCTGCTCAGGGTTCTAGCGACTACACCATCGGCATCGGATCCCCTGGCTATATACCCAGCGAGCAGTTGGGGGGAAATCCGCGCTTGAGCAGTGATCTCTATGCTTTGGGGTTGATCGCGTTGCAAGCCCTGTCTGGAATCCCACCCCAGAAGGTCTTTCACGATCCCTTGACCGGCGAACTGCGCTGGCACGATCTGGCCTCGACCAGTGCCCCGTTCACCGCCTTTCTGGATCGCATGGTCTGTTACGACTGGCGGCAACGGTTCCCTTCGGCGGTAGAAGCTCTCGAAGCGCTACAGGCTTTGCCAGAATTGGTTCTCTCCACCGCCAACACCGAAATATTGCCCAATCCTGCTCCGGTGGCTTGGGATTCCTTGCAGGAACCGACCACCCCACCACGTTCTCGACCCTCTTTGCGGGCGCGGCTTCAGGTTCCACCCGCATGGTTGGGGGGAGTCCTGGCAGCCTCAGGGGTGCTCGCGTTGGGAGGGCTATGGCAGATCCGGTCAGGCTTTGGCTCTTTCCCCGTCCTAAATCTGCAAACCTCTCCAGAGCAGGAAGCTTCTACCCTCAGTTCAGTTGCCTCTGGGGATCCCTCGCTTCGGATCCCTTCCCCTGCTTCGAATCCCGTGGCTTTGAACCCAGTGCGTTGGGCCAAGGCTCTACGGTTACAAGCCACCCTAGAGGGGCCCGCTGCCATTACCGCTCTGGCCATTAGCCCGGATGGAACCCTACTCGCCTCCGGGGGTGATGACGGCCTGGTTAAACTCTGGGATCCGCCTACAGGAGAGCGCCTAGAGACCTTAGTGGGCCACGAGGGGTCGGTTGAAACTCTGGCCATCAGCCCGGATGGGACTTTCTTGGCGAGTGCAGGGGCGGATCGAACCGTGCGCCTTTGGGATTTGGACACCCTGAACGAGCGGCTGCAATTGCAGGGGCACACAGAGTTGATCAACAGTGTTGCCATCAGCCCAGATAGTCGCTGGATCGCTAGTGGCAGTGCCGACCGCACCATCCGCCTTTGGCAGGCCGACAGTGGCCAGTTGTTCCGCACCATCGATGCCACTGCCCATGAGAGTGAGGCAGAAACCGGCGTCACTTCAGTGACCTTTGGCCCGGGCCGTACCCCACCCACCCGTGTGGCTAGCCTCAGTGAGGCCGGCGAAGAAGGGATCCCGTCGGCCTCCCTGCCTCTACTGCTGGCGGTTGCCAATGCCGATCCCACCATCCATCTCTGGGATCCGAACAGTGGAGAGTTGCTAGAAACCCTAGAGGCCGACTACCCCGTCGAGCAGGTGCTCTTCAGTCAAGATGGCCGCTATTTGTTCAGTGGCAGCGCCAACGGCATCTCGATCTGGAACCTGGACAGCGGGGCCCTCGAACGCACCCTACCGCAAAATTTCGCCAGCCTGGCCACCCTCACCCTTAGCCCCGATGGTCGCCTGCTCGCCAGTGGCACCGATCACCGCGCCCAAGAGATCAAACTTTGGGATCGGCGCACGGGAGAACTGTTGCGTACCCTGAGCGGCCATACTTGGACGGTGAGTGCTCTCCTCTTTAGCCCCGATGGACAAACCCTCTACAGTGGCAGCGTTGATGGCTCGATTCGGATTTGGGAGCCAGAGTTGGAGCCAGATGTCTCGGTTGAACCCAGCAACGCGGATCAGCCGTGATGGGATCCAGCCAGACAAAACAAGTTCGATCTCAACACAAGGGGGATCCCGGTAGGGCATGGGCAAAGTGGTGATCATCGGTGCCGGGTTGGCGGGCCTTACCTGTGGCAAGGTGCTGAAACAGAGGGGTTGGAGGGATGTGCTGTTGCTGGAGAAAAGTGACGGCCCTGGCGGACGGGTACGAACCGATGTGGTAGAGGGGTTTCGGCTGGATCGGGGCTTTCAGGTGTTGTTCACCGCCTACCCAGGGGTGCAACGGCACTTCAATCTGCAAGATCTGAACCTGCGTCACTACCGGCCAGGGGCTGTCTTGGCCCAGCCTGGCAAGGCTTTTTTGTTGGGGGATCCCTTGCGGGATATCTCCAGTGGGATCCCGTCTTTGCTCAATCCGCTGGCAACACCGCTGGATAAGTTTAAAATCCTGCAACTGCGGGCTCAACTGGCCCAACGTACCCCAGAGCAAGTTTTCCAGGCAGGCTTGGGGGGGCCAGATACCTCGATCCAGGCGTTTCTTGAGCACTACGGTTTTTCCAAAGCGATCTGTAGCCATTTTTTTGCCCCGTTTTACCGGGGGATTCTCTTGGATCCCGACCTGAGCAGTAGCGCCCGCCTCTTCGCGTTCTATTTCAAGATGATGGCCGAAGGATCCATCGTTACCCCCGCCCTAGGTATGGGTGCAATAGCGCGACAACTGGCCCGCCACCTTCCCCCTGAGCAAATTCGCTACCACACGGAGGTAAAGCAGATTCTGGTGGAGCAGGGGCAAGTGCGCGGGATCCGCACCTACGACGGGGAAGAAATTGCCGCCGACTGGGTGATCTGTGCCACCGATGCCTGCCAAGCTCGGATCTGGCAACAAACCCTTCTCAAGGATCTATCGGATCATTCGGCTCATGGGTTGGAGCAGACACTTGTTCCCATTCCCACCCAAGCTCGTTCTGTAACCTGCCTGTATTGCAGTGCCCCTTTTTCCCTCACCCGTGGCGGCTACCTTCACCTCAACGCCAGTGGTCGGGGATGGCTCAACCACTGGGTGCAACTGACCCACATCAGCTCGGAGTTGGCCCCCGCCGGTCAACACCTTTATTCTTTGGTGCTGCTGGGGGATCCACCCCTGAGCGATGCAGATTTGGCTCAAATCTGTCGAGCAGAATTGCGTGCCTACTTCCCCAAGGCCCCGTTGGAACAATTGCAGGTGTTGCGGGTGTATCGGATCCCCTTTGCCCAGTTTGGGCAGCCGCCGGGGTTTCAGGAACACTTGCCCGCAACTGACAGTGGCATCCAGGGTCTGCTTTGGGCCGGAGAATACACCCACCAAAGCAGCATCGAGGGATCCCTGCGCAGCGGCGAACAGGCAGCTGAGTGGGTTTTGCAGGCTGGACGGGCTTGAAATAGAAGACTTCTCAGCAAGAGAGAATGGCCCCGACCCAGCTTTGCCCCAGGTGAATTCATACCTGTCGATAGGGGAGGGGCCTGTTTCCATAGGTCAATTCACAGACAATCCACAGAAATGAGAAGAGGTTCCCGTGATATGAAAAGGGTGGACCTGTTCCTCGCGAGGATCCCTCTGCCATGCAAACTGCCACGCTTAGCCCGATCCCGCTCCTGCAGCGGTCGCTTCAACTGCTCAACCCCATCTATACCCCTCTGCTGATTCTGGCCTCCCCCAGTTTTTTCATCCCGATTATTGGGGAACTTGTTCCCATTGTGGGGGGATTGCTCAATCTGGCCTATGTGGTGGTCGGTGCGCCCATCCTAGGTGGAGCAGCCCTTGTACTGGTGGATCAGCACCTGAAGCAACAATCTCCCGTGCTGGGAAATAGCCTCGATCAGGCGATCTCCAAAGCAGTGCCTTTGGTGTTGGGCAGTGTTCTGCTGTTGTTGATTGTCTTCGGGGGTTCGCTACTGCTGGTGATCCCTGGCATTTATTTGGGGGTCAGGCTGGCTTTTCTAATTTGTGCCATCGCCTTAGAAGGCCAAGGGGCAACGGAAGGATTGGGCTACAGCTGGAACTTGGTGAAAGGTCGCTGGTGGGGGGTATTTTGGGCCTTTTTGGCTCTGGGCCTCATTTTTGGCATCCCGATCCTGATTTTGTCGTTGATTGTGGGGGGAATTGCGGCTGCCCTGAACTTTGGGCTGTTGGTGGCTGTGGTCGTGGGGGCTGTCACCACGGCGATTGTGCCCATCCTTAACATCTTTACGGTGCTCTTGTTCCGCTCTTTGCAGGATATGCAAGGACAAGCCGCCTAGCTCTATTCACACTCTAGAATCCTAGAAACGGGATCCCAAGCCTGCGATTTGAGGTGGGATCCCATTTCTGTAGATCGGATCCAAGTGGATCTGTGGATCTAATGGATCTAAGTGGATCTAATCCAGTGGGTCAAGCCAAGCCCCTGCGCAACACCCGCTGCACCAGCATCACCGACACCACCACAAATCCGGCCAGTAGACCCAGGGATCCCGCTAGAGTGAGATCTCCCCAAGGGGCCTGTAGGACGACATCACCAAAGCTCCAGTCATTGCTGCGATAAAGATGGCGAATTGGTTCGATGGCAAAGGTGAGGGGATTGAGGCTAGCTACCCAACGCAACCAAGGGGGCATAAAACTCAAGGGAGCCAAGGCGGTACTGGAGAAAATCAGGGGCAAATTCAGCAAAAAGATCAGGGCCAACAGTTGCTGATGCCCCGGCATGGCAAAGGCCAAACCCAAGCTCAGGGCCGTAAAACCCAATACCAGCAAGCCGACAATCAGGGCCACCACCGCCAGCCCCGGCCCATTCGGGATGCCGGCGCCAAAGGCATAATCGGCCCCCACAATCACCGCCGTTTGCACCAAGGCCAAGCTGACAATGAACAGGCTAGAGGCTAAGACGATCGAGAAACGGGAGGTGAGGGGAGCCACCAACAGCCGATTTAAAAAGCCAAATTCCCGATCAAAAATCACCGGCACTCCCGCATTCAAGGCTCCACCAAAAGCCGTGAACACAATCACCCCCGCCCCCAAAAACTGGGTGTAGTTTTGCCCCGCCCCGAAAATGCCCGCAGGCGCATTCTGAAACAAAGCGCCAAACAAAATTAGCCACAGCAACGGCTGAATAATCCCGACCAAAAGAGTGGTGGGTCGGCGCTTCAGTTGAATAAACCAGCGGCGGGTAAGGGCAAAGGTCTCCTGCCAAAAGTTGGCGGTAAAGAATGGGATCCGGCTGGGTTGAACCTGGGAAGCAGTAGAAGTCATACGAAAGCTCCTGCAAAGTTGTCAATATCGTTGGGAGATGCGGTTATTTTTTGGTTACTTTTTCTGTTTGCCAGGGTTGGCTTCGGCGGCGGCTAGCTCGGCATCCAGAAGGGTTTGGCCGGTTGCTGCCAAGTACACATCATCCAGGCTGGGGCGGGATTGGGCGCTGCTGAACAGCTCTAGCCCGTGGGTTTGCAAATGGCTGCGAATTTGACCCAAGGGATCCGCCTCCCCATGGCTCTGCACCACCAGGTTCAAGGCATTGCCCTGGGCACTGTTGATCAACACCTGCTGTACAAAGGGCAGGGATCCCAACAACTCGGCCCCCCGTTCGGCCAGCTCCTTGGGGGCAAATTCCTGCAGCTTGAGGGTGATGCGCTCTCCCCCCACCCGTGCTTTCAACTCCTCGGGGGTGCCTTCGGCGATCACGCTGCCCCGGTCGATAATGGCCACCCGATCCGCCAGCAGGTCGATCTCCTCCAGGTAGTGGCTGCTAAGCAGCACCGTGATGCCCATACCCTTCAGTTGGCGCAAGAAGTCCCAGATGACCAGTCGGCTCTGGATATCCAGGCCCACCGTCGGCTCATCCAACACCAGCACCTGCGGTCGATGCAGTAAACCTGCCGCCAGATCCAGCCGTTTGCGCAACCCCCCAGAATAGGTGCCGATGCGCTCCTCCGCCCGATCCGTCAGGCCCAACAACTGCAACACTGTGGCGATCCGCTTTTGGGCTAAGGGGCGGGGCATGTGGTAGATATCCGCTTGGAGCTGCAACAGCTCTCTGCCCGTCAGCACCTTATCCAAGGCCACTTCCTGGGCGACAAATCCCAATTTTTCTCGAACCGCTTTGGGATTCTGCTGCACTGGGATCCCGCACACCTCCACCTGGCCGGCATCCGGGCGTAGAAGGGTACAAATGCAGTGCAGGGTAGTGGTTTTGCCCGCCCCGTTGGGGCCGAGAACGCCGTAGATTTGACCGGGTTCCACCTGGAAAGACACCTCCGCCACGGCCAGCGTGGATCCGTAGCGTTTTTGTAGCCGTTGTACCGAGACCGCAGGAGTATCTGACATAGGTATCCACGTTTTGCTTCCTCTAGGCTATCAAGCCTGTTGAGAAGACGAGGGGTCGAGATTGCCCCCAGTTCTTGCTCCATTTCCGCTGGAGGGGAGGTGCGATTTTCCAACGGGGCTCTACACTTGGGGATGTGGGGGTGGGCGGACAAGATGAAACAGGTGGCCACTGTCGGAGAGCTGCTAGAACGGTATGCGGCAGGCCAACGGGATTTTGATGGCATCGATCTATCGCGTGGGGATCTGCGGTCGGCCCGCCTTTGGCATGTGCGGTTGCGGCAAGCCTTGCTTTGTCGGGCCAGATTGGCCCAGGCCAGCCTGATGGGGGGAGATCTCAGTTTGGCCGACTTGAAATTCGGAGATCTGCGCCAAACCCAACTGCATGCAGCCCAACTGGTGGGGGCGGATCTGCGCTTTGCAGATTTACGGGGATCCCGGCTGTGGAGGACCTGTTTGCGGGGGGCCAATTTGCGGGGATCTCGCCTTGAGGAAGCGCTGTTACAGGGAACGGTTTTGCAAGGGGCGGATCTGCGGGGCGCAGATTTGCGCCACGTCAATTTGCGCTTCACGGATCTGGGGGGGGCCTTTTTTGACCAGCGCACCCGTTTCCCGCCGGATTTTGATCCCTATTGGGCCGGTATGCAGCTGTCCATTCCCACAACACCCGCTGGGGATCCCCTTTCAATCGGGTGAGGGCAGCGGGCAGGGCCAAGGCGAGTCGCACGCCTAACCCTGTAAGGGAGTGGCGGCTGAAGTTCTCAGCAGCGTTTGTTCCCCGTAGCGCAACATCATTTCCAAGGCCGTGAGACGGTTGCCCCAAATCCTGACTCGGTAGGGGTTTTGCAAGGATTCCGCCCGCATCCAGGCGCTCAAGTTTTCGCTCATGCGGCTGAGCTGCGTGCGAGCCTCAGCCAGAACTTCAAGGTTGGGATCCGCCACCAAAGCGGCCAGGGATCCCTCCACCCGTTCGATCTGTTCCATCCATTGGCTGCGTTCCGGTTCCAAAAGCCGCAGTTGCCCTTGCTCACTCAAAAACATCCACTCCTGCCGCAGGCTTTGAAAGCGATCCTGAACGGTTCCAAAGGGATCCCGATGGGGAATGCGAGTGGAGGCAATGGCCGAGCGGCTGAGGATTTCTTCCAACTCAGGCGTAAACTGGCGCACCGCAAACAGGGCAAACCCCCCGGTGGGCAGATCTCGCACCACCTGCATTTGATCCAAAAATTCCACCGCGGGCAGGTTCAATAAGTTGAGGCTGGGCAAAAACAGTGCCGAGGAGCGGCTGACGATTTCCAGGTTCGGTTGCACCAGTTGGGCCAAACGCCGCGTATTGCCCGCATAGGTGAGGGGGATCAACAAATCTAGCTCCCCCGCTTGGATCCACTCTTCCCAATCCTGTTGCAGCTTTTGTAGCCGCTCGTTTTGGGGCAGGGCATAGACGGCTGCCGAAAGGATCACTCGGGGGTTAAGGGAGCGGGCGGTACGGGCAATGGACTCCACCACTTCGTTGACTTGCTGAGTGCGGTAGCGGGTCCACAACTGCCAGAGGGAGCGATCCAATAGGGGATCCAACTCCAGCGGATCGACACCGGAAAGCTGCTGAAACCCTTGTCGAGCTGCCCGGCCAAAACCAAACACATTGCGGCTGGGGGCATTTTGAAAGGGATAGCGAATGTAGTCCAGATGGATGCCGTCAACACGGTAATCCTGCACCAGTTCACGGGTGAGGGCGAGCAGATAGGCACGCACCTGCGGGTTGGCCGGATCCAGCCAGGTTTCCGGCTGCCCACGCGGGAAGAGGTTACCCCGGTCGTCCTTATTGGCCCAGTCGGGATGAGCCGTGAGCACCGGGCCGATGTAGTCCTGGGGTAGGTTAATCTCCGGCAGGATGTTGTGCCGAATGTTACCCACCGCAAAGATCCAAATCCAAGCGTGCAACTCCATGCCGCGCTCATGGGCCAGGCGCACGGCTGCTCGCAAGGGATCCCAACCCCGGGTGAGGGGATTTTGTTGGGGGGCAACTCGACTGGGATGAATGGCAAACCCAGCATTCATCGTCTCGAAAAAGACGGTGTTGATGCCGGATTGCGCCAGCCGGTCGAAAATCTGCGCCAACCCCGTTTCGGAGCGGGACTCGACAATGGTGCCCCGATCCAGCCAAATCGCTCGTACCTCCGGCAAGGCAGTCAGTCGATCCACCGGGTAGTTGGCCCACAGATCGGCCCGCGCCTGTTCAAACGCCTGCCGTGCTTGCGTATATTGCCCCGCCTCCACCCAGACCGGCAGTTGTCGCAGGACATCGCGGGCTCGCGCCAAAATGGGCTCGTACTCTGTGGCACCTGATCCGCCTTGGGTGGCCTGGGTGAGCAGCAGGGATCCCTCCACTCGCCCCAATAACCCCCCCAATTCTTGCCGCATGGCCAGTAGCTCGAAGGTGTTAATCGGCAGAGGGGGTGGAGCAACAGGCAGATCTGTTAGGGCGGCGGATCCCCCTTGGGCGCGTCTGAGAGCCGCTTGTAGCCACTGCTGATCCAACTGGGCCGTCTCATCGGGAAATTCTCCCCAGCGCCAACCCAGGTACACACTTTGACGGCTGGCAATCACTGCATAGGCATCTCCCCCTACCCCTTCCCAAACGGCGGTGAGACGGCTTTCGGTGCTGGTGGGCAATAGGGATCCCCCCGCGATGGCATCATTGGCCGTAACCCCGCGCGCCCATTCCCCGGCAAACCCCGTGAGGCGCACCGGGCTGGCGAGCGGGATATCGCCACTCCAGTAGGCCCCAATTAAGTTACGCAAGGGATCCCGAGCCTCAGGGGGAATTTCCAACGGGCCGCTAATGATCAGTTGTCCCCCATCCCGTTGCATCCACTCACTCAGGGCCGTGGCCTGAGCAGGCGTGAGGCGGTTCACATTCGGCAAAAAGACCGTGTTGCGCCCCTGCAAACCCACCGGGCTGAGCTGGTCGATCACCTGGTAAGTCAGGCCGCTGCGCTGCAGTTGCCGCTCGATATTGACCCAGTTTTGCCCCGGTAGCCGAACCACCGCCAGATGAGCACCTTGGCCATGAGCAACTGGGGATCCCATCCAAACCAGCAAACTCACCCAGAGGAAGCCAAGGCAAATCCACAGGGGCCTTAGGGTCACTGCCCAGAAGCGCCGCCCAGGCATGGGGTTGACCGCTATCCTAGACCAGCCTATTTTCAGCATCAGATCCCTCTTTGAAGCATAGTTGAAGCGTGTTCGCCAGAGTGAGGGGCGGTCGGAGCTGCACCCGCTCAAACCATTCAAAACCGATGTCGAGCCAATTTCAAAGGGATCCCCCAACGAGCCCACAAACCCCTCAGGGGGTAATCTGAAACTCCAGGTTATAGGTCTGTAGCAGGTTCACCGTCTCATGATCGGTGATGTTGGTGTCGGAAAGCTCTAGATTGTAAAAATCGATGAACTCTTCGTGGTCGAAGTAGGGGCCCGCGTGCCAGGTGCCCATTTCCAGCTTAATGAAGCGATCCCCTGGCACCCGAAACGCCTGGATCTGATCCACATGTAGCTCATCTGCGGGCGGTGCAACGCCAACAAACCATTCCTTGCCATTCAAGGATCCCAGACACTGAGTGCAATGGGCATGATGGGTGATCTGGGTGAATTTAAGGCCGCGACGAGGCAGGCGCATAATGTAGAAGCGGGGCTGCCCCTGATTCAAAGACAACTGGGCATCTTGGCCATCGAAGGGCTTGTGGTCGGGAATCGGGCAGATCACTTGTCCAAAGGGGGCGAAGTTTTCTGCTTGGATCAACTGAGCCTTCAATTGTCGCAGTTGGCTGGTTACCATTCCCAATCTCCTCCAAGCTCAGCACACCGGCGGCGACCCACATCTTATCAGGCATCTTCCGCAGCACGGAAGAGATCCCTCCGCCCGATCCTGAAGGGAGGACAGGGTTAGATTGGTGGATAAGCTGCCAACTGTGACTGTCTATTCTGTCAGGAACTGTGATGGCGATGCGACCGGATTTGAAAGGGCTGCGCATTTCCTCAGCCCAAGTGGAGAGCCTGACTCAGGTGCGGGTTGGTTGGCTGTACCGACCTCGCTCTATTGATGGGGTTTATGGGGTTTGGGGTTGGCTGCGCGGTTTTGCGGCTTTCTGGGATCCCTTGCGCCTCCTGCTGGTGCTGGATCTGCTCTGTCGGCTGGTGGCCTGGAATGGATCCCTGCTCACCCTTTTGGGCCGGATCTTTGTCCCCAGTCTGCGCTCTGTCACCTGGGGATCCCTGGCTTGGGAATGGGGAATTTTCGTGGCTCTGGCGGCCCTGCATCAGGCTTTCTGGATTTTCCATAGCCGCCGCATGCCCTTGCTGCTAAGCCTGCTGGAGGAGGTGGATCGGTACAACACCTTGATTCAGGCGATTCAGATCAACGATGAGCTGGAGGATGCGGGCAATGGGACGGTGCAACTGACCCACCGTGCCCAGGTGATCGAGGGGTTGAAACTAACCCGAGCAGATTTGGTGCGGGCCCTGAAAACAGAACGGATTCTGCGGCAAAATCAAGCCTTCATCGAAAGCCAAAGTGAACTGTTTGCCAGCAACCTAGCCACCCTGACGGCGTTACGGGTGAGTGAGCAGGCCAGTGAGCAAGGACGACTCTTGGATGCTGCACTGCAAATTGCTTTGGATGTACGCTCGGAAATGCAGAAGTTGCAGGAACGGACCTCCCACAAGGCTCAAAATGAGTAGGGATCCCGGACGGATCCCAGCCTTCACTGATGGTGGGGGTGTGAGGTAGACTACGCTAGGTAGCTCACTCCGCACCCAACTAAGACTGAGCCAACTGTTGCTGAGCGGCCTGTCGCATCATCGCTACGGGCACGGGTTTTCCCCCCAGCCACAGAGATAAAGCCTTGGCCCCCTGTTGAATCAGCATTTCTAGGCCGGTGATCGGGGTATGACCCAGATCGGCTGCCATCTGCAGCAGAAGGGTGGGATCCGGCACATAGATCAGGTCGTAGACGATCGCGCCTGTGGGCAGAAGACGCAGTTGCTCCCAGCTCAGAGGAGAAGTGGCCGTATTTTTGGCGTCAAATTCCCCCTTTTGCATCCCTATCGGAGTGGTATTGATCACCAACTGGGTTTGGGCCAAGCAGGAATCCAACTCCGCCCAGGTGAGAACCTGGATCTGCGGCCAAGTTTGTTGTAAGGTTGCCAACTTCTGGGGGGAACGCCCTACCACTCGCAACGGCTGCAGGCCCTGTTCCAAGCACCCCTGGATCACCGCCCGCGCCGCCCCACCGGATCCCAGGATAAGGGTGGGGATCCCTTTCAGCTTCAGCGGTAGGAGCGGCTGCAAAAAGCCATCGATATCCGTATTTGTGCCCGCCCACCCCCCACCCGGCAAGGGATACACCGTATTGACAGCACCCACAGCAGATGCCCGCGCATCGACCTGCTGTAAGAGGGGTAAAATTGCCTGCTTATGGGGAATGGTGACGTTAAAGCCTCGCACTCCAATGGCGGCTAACCCAGCAACGGCAGCGGCCAAGTGATCTGGAGCAACCGGAAAGGGTACATAGCAGTAGTTCTCCCCTAGGGCAGCCAAAGCGGCATTATGCATGGCTGGAGACAGACTATGGTCAACCGGATCCCCGATTAAGCCGAGCAACCGCGTCGTTCCTGAAATTGAACTATGCACGTAATGACATCCCTTGGCTCAAGTTATAGCTTTTTCCAGCGACACCTATTACATACAGCTAACCCCATAAGCTAATCCAGACTAATCTCTTGCAGGAAAAGGATCCTACTAGCCCCAGGTTTCTCAAGAAATCGGGGGAAGCTGTACCTAAAACTCTAAAGTAAAATGAAGAGATAGGATCCCTGTAGAGGACGGATGATGTCGGAAGAACCCGAAAAAACCGAGAAAAATTATTCCTGGAAAGGTAGCCCCAATGCCGGTCGGGTGCTGGCGATCTTGGCAGCCATAGGGGCAGTGGTGATTCTGCTAGCCGGGTTTCTCAACTGAGCAGGTGTACCTCTGCAATTGGCGTAGGGACTTCAGCACATCAGCGGAGGCAGGGTTTCTCTGTTCAAAGCGATAGTGAAGTAATCATAGTTTCAATTCGTTTTTTCATGATTATCCCAGCTATTGTTGAAGATGCATTAAATTCAGGTGTGTTGTCCCAAGAGCAAGAGGCTATCATCTACCATCTTCTCCGTAATTACCCTTGTACAGAGGCAGACCTTAATGCTTTGGAAGTTTTGCTAAACAAGTTGGTCGAACGGGAAGTTCGCTACATGTCACCTTATGGGGAGCGGATTAGAGATATCCATTTCTGCTAGCTAGGCTATCTCCACTCTTTTGGTTTGAGACTTTAATTTGAGGTTGATTTAAGATGCTGAACGTGGCCGCACTTAGTGAGCATCAAAACAAAAAAGGAAACACATCTCGAAAACCTTTGCGCAGCTTCAGTAGAAAGATTAACTGTTCCACCTCTGGAGAGACAGATCCCTCTGGATCTGGGGCAGCCAAAGCTTCCTGTAAAGCTAGCATCTCCGTAGGCGACAGGGGCTGGTTATCAACGGGTGAACGAGCCCGTAAATCGGGTTGTACCCGCAACACTTCCTCTGGGATTTCAGCAGCCGGGGGCAAAGCCAAAGCTGCATCCCACTGACCACTAAGTAGAGCCAGTAGGCTTGCTGTTCCCATCCAGCTTCGTTTGTTCACCCAGTCCAACTCGCTTGCTTGCTTTTTTGATCCTAACCCTTCCAGTGGGAGCCGATCCTTGTCTAGATCCAAAAGCAGATCCAAAGTCTCTTTAGGCTTGACAGCGCAGAACCAACACTGTCAAGTCATCCGTTTGATGATCAGCAAATTCCTGAAGTGCCAAATGAAGAGTATATTCCATGAGTTCTGTTGCAGAAGCATAATCTAAGAAAGGCTTCAACAGGGGTGAACGATCTTTTGACAAATCAGGCCGGGCCTCCAATAATCCATCGCTAAAAAGTAACAGCGCATCCCCTGAATGAAAATAAATCTCCCCCTGCTCATAGGCATCTCCAAAAAAGGATCCTAGAGGCATTCCACGGGGGTGTAGTGCTTCAATTTGGCCCGTTCGGCGCAACATGAGGGCATGGCCATGCCCCCCATCCACAAAGGTGAGTCGACGTTGTGGGATATGTAGTTGAGCATGAAATAGAGTAACAAAGCTCTCGGAGCGAATTAAATCGGACTCTAATGCTTTGGCAGTATATTGAATGTTAATTAAGGGGGAAGTTTGTCGTGCTAGTGCTCGGATTGCCGCCCGCACCGTTGCCATCATCAAAGCAGCGGGTAAACCCTTGCCCATCACATCTCCCAACACAAGGTTAAACAAATCGGGAGCTGGTACTTGCCAGTCATAAAAGTCTCCCCCTACCTCTCGGGCGGGCAGGCAACGGGCTGCCAGATCAAACCCTGGCAATTCCGGTGTGGTGCGGGGTAATAGTTCCTGTTGGATCTCAGCAGCGCGAGCCAATTCAATTTGCAGTTGTCTTCGTAGAGCGGCATTTTGGCGACGTAGCTCTATGCGGGCGATGGTACGTTGTAACACCGTCTGGAACTCCTGCGGATCAAAGGGTTTGCGTAAATAGTCGTCTGCCCCCTGTCGCAAGGCATCGATAGCTACCTGCTCTGAGCCAAAGGCTGTGGTCATGATCACCGCCATATCCCACTGTTGCTGACGAATGTGCCGCAGCACTTCGAGGCCGCTGATCCCCGGCATCAGCACATCCAAAAAGACCAAGTCGGGCAGAAACGTTGGGGTATCGGCGGAGGGATCCGCTTGCAAGTAGGCCAAAGCCCCTTCGCCGCTATCCACCCCCTGCACCTGAAAGCCGGAAGCTCGCAGCCACTGGCAGAGCAACCGATTGATATCGGCATCGTCATCCACCACCAGCACGCGATTGGCCATAGGGTGAGCTTGTTCCCCGCTAGGGGGTAGAAGACCCTCCAAGTTTGAGGAGGGAGGGGCTGCTAGAGCGGGCAAGAGGGACTGCAGCTCTGCTGGCGAAGAACAGATCATCACCTGATAACCTTGGTGAGCCAAAGTATTGGCCAGATCCAAGGGATCCTGTTCTGCTTGGATTACCCAGTAGATAGGGTCAGGCTTTGATAGGCCAATTTCCAATCGATCAGAGGATTGTAAGGGCTGCTCTTGGAGTCCTCTTAAACCCAGTTCAATTGCTTCTAGGGTATTGAGATCCGGTAGATCTGCAGCTTCTATCCAGGGTTTGCAAAGGAGTTCTAGGTGCTGAGCAGCACTGCTAATGGCATCAAAGCCATACATACCACTAGAGCCTGCCAAGGTATGAGCAGCCCGGTAAAAGTCTTTGAATTGGGTCAAATCACAGGATTGCTCTCTATATTGTTGCCATAAGTAGATGAGCTGATCTACCTTGCTGGGCAATTGCTCTTGATAGGCTACCTTTAGCGCCTCAAGCTGTTGTTGGAGATCCTGGGTGGGAGCCTGGCCCGCCTGGCTAGAAACCAAAGCTGCTTGTCCTTGCCAACGGGGCCACCATACCTCCAGTTGCATAGCCAAATCTCCTCCTACCAAGACCTGGGCAGGCAAGGGCTTAGCCTTTACCAAGGCTGGGGTAACCACCAGCTTGTAGTGCTCCGCCAGATAGGGTTGTTCCTCCAGCAATACTACCTCCAACCGCGCGGGGTACTGACCCGCTAACCCTTGCATATGCTGACGTAGCTGCTCAGCCAGATCAGCAACACTGGGACGGCTCTTGGCAAACAACAACAGGTGAATACCTGAGCAAGTGGAAGTAGGATCTCGTGACGTCTCCATAGGCCAAAACCGAAAGGGCTGGAGGCAAATAAAAGGGCAACAGTAGGGCTACAGGGATCCCTTGCTATGAGGCTATTTTCCCCTTGTTAACATCCAATCCGAGGAAAAGCTGAGGAAGAATCATCGAATGTAATAAGGAAAACAATCTCGCCTCCGTCCGTTGTAGCATCCGGAAAGTTAGTGAAAAAATATGTAGGCCAACCCGACCAAGACTGCTGCTAGCCCAACGGACGTGAGCGCAAAGTGCATCAAGGAAGTTTTACCCTTGCGCACCATATTGCGCATTGCCAGACGGGTATAACTGGGTTGAGGAACTGCGGTCTTTGAAACAGACCTGGAATCAGCAGAAGAAAGCTGCAACATCAGGATACCCAAGGCAACATCAAATTGCTTTCAGGTTAGCCTAAGCCGTCCACTGCTGTGCCTTATCTCGGCAGCGTACAGCCTTTTCCGATTTAACGCAGGGTGTAAGACTCAGCGAAAACTCTTGCTGGATAAGGAATTTACCTGGATCAGCTATAGTAGATAAAGAACTCCGTCCCGCTCCGCAGAGCGCTGGGAGAGGCTGTAAAGTGCCTAAACCAGGTATAGCCCTTTCTCTAGTTTGACGTTACGACTTCAAATCGGATCAGCCCAGATGCTCCACCAGCAAGGTTGACCACCACAATACCATTGGAGTTAGGGATCCCTCCACACTCAGCAGGCACAGGCAAACCGGGTGGAATAAAAGCTCCTGCATCACTATCCTGAGCATCACTCAGGTTGCTGACAGGTTGACCTGTAAAGTTAATCGATAGGCTGCCCGGCAGATAGCTAAACCCCGGCACTATGAGGATCACACACCGAAAGAGCTGCAGAAGGAGAATTCAACAAAAAGTAAATAGAGAACTCAACCCCCAAACCGGATTGCACCGCCTGGCTGATGGATCCCTGTAAGAAGGATTCCGCTCCCCCTGGCCAAGGGATCCCCGGCTCATCATTGGGATCCTCTGGCAGGTTTACATAGCCAGGAATGGGACTGCCGTTGATGGCAGTAATTCTCTTCACCAGCCGTATTCCACCTGTACCTAGATCCGGGGTTGGGCTAGGCGTCGGCCCTACTGATTCCACCGTCACTGTGACAGTAGCCGTGTCACAGAGGGGTGTAGAACCGTTATCACAAACCTCGTAAACAAAAGTGTCTGTACCAGTAAATGAGGGATTTGGAGTGTAGGTAATCTCTCCAGTTAGCGGATTAACACTGACCGTGCCATTGCTTGGAGGCGT
>NZ_JAKFYQ010000001.1:2092078-2215988 GCF_021533835.1 Synechococcus sp. Nb3U1
CGCCTGGTCTTCAAGGTCAATTTTACTGGAATTCTGTTGACCCTGGCCTGGATCCCTTGTCTGGATTGGAGTTGCAAATGGCAGAGAACTACGGTGCAGAGCAGATCCAAGTACTGGAAGGCTTGGAAGCTGTGCGCAAGCGGCCTGGCATGTACATCGGATCCACCGGGCCGAAAGGACTGCACCACTTAGTCTATGAAGTGGTGGATAACTCCGTCGATGAGGCGCTAGCGGGCTACTGCGATGACATTCAGATCAACCTGCACCCAGATGGCTCGGTATCGGTTTTGGACAATGGTCGCGGCATCCCGGTGGATATTCATCCCAAAACGGGTCAATCGGCTCTAATCACGGTGCTGACGGTGCTGCACGCGGGCGGCAAGTTCGGTGGTGGTGGCTACAAGGTTTCCGGCGGACTGCACGGTGTCGGGGTGTCGGTGGTGAACGCCCTCTCGGAATGGGTGGAGGTGACGGTTTGGCGGGAGGGCAAAGTTCACTTTCAACGCTTTGAGCGGGGAGCAGTGGTGGGATCCCTCAAATCCGAGCCGCAACTCAAGGGATCCGATCAGCGGGGCACACGGGTACAGTTTATGCCCGATGGACAGGTGTTTCTGGAGCGGGAGTTCGACTACGGGTTGTTGGCGGCGCGCTTCCGGGAACTGGCCTACCTGAATGCCGGGGTGAAGATTACCTTTAGCGATCTGCGGCGAGATCCGGTTCACAGCGAAACCTATCAATATGCCGGCGGCATTAAAGAATACGTAGCCTTCATTAACCACGAGAAAACCCCGATCCATTCCGACATCATCTCTGTGCAGGGGGAACGGGACGGGGTGCAGGTGGAAGTGGCCATGCAGTGGTGTTCGGATGTTTATACCGACAATTTGATTGGCTTTGCCAACAACATTCGCACTAACGAGGGGGGCACTCACCTGGAAGGACTTAAAACCTGCCTTACCCTCACCATCAACAGCCAGGCTCGTAAACTCAACAAGCTCAAAGATTCCGACAACAATCTAGCCGGAGAAAATGTACGAGAGGGGTTGACGGCGATCGTTTCGGTGAAGGTGCCCAATCCCGAGTTTGAAGGGCAAACCAAAACCAAGCTAGGTAATACAGAAGTTCGCGGTATTGTCCAAACCATAGTTTCCGAGGCCCTGACAGAGTTTCTAGAGTTTAACCCCGGCATTGCTAAGGGGATTGTTGATAAAGCTATTCAGTCCTTTAATGCTGCCGAAGCGGCTCGTCGAGCACGGGATTTGGTGCGGCGTAAATCTGCTCTGGAATCTTCTACTTTGCCAGGGAAATTGGCCGATTGCAGTTCCCGAGATCCGGCAGAATCAGAGGTCTATCTGGTGGAAGGCGACTCTGCGGGGGGCAGTGCCAAACAAGGACGGGATCGACAATTTCAGGCTATTTTGCCCCTGCGAGGTAAGATCCTCAACATTGAGAAAGCAGATCCCTCAAAGATCTACAAAAACGCTGAAATTCAAGCCATGATCACCGCCCTGGGTTTAGGGATAAAAGGCGATGAATTTGATCCCAGTCAATTGCGTTACCACCGCATTATATTGATGACTGATGCTGATGTAGATGGTAGCCACATTCGCACTCTGTTGTTAACCTTTTTCTATCGTTATCAGAAGGCATTGTTGGAACAGGGCTATGTGTATATTGCCTGTCCACCTCTCTACAAAATTGAGTGGGGCCGCAACAATGTCCGCTATTGCTATAGTGATGCGGAAAAAGATCAGATTGTGCGCGGTCTGCCCGCCAATGCCAAGTACAATATTCAACGGTTCAAAGGTTTGGGGGAGATGATGCCCCAACAACTTTGGGACACCACCATGAACCCAGAGACTCGCACCCTCAAGCAAATCACCATTGAAGATGCTGTGGAGGCGGATCGCATTTTCACCATCTTGATGGGCGATGCTGTGGCCCCTCGGCGGGAGTTTATCGAAACCCACAGTGCCCACCTGGATCTGGCAGCACTGGATATTTAATGAATACCCCCACCCATTTCCTGCTGACGGTGGCTTTGGGGAGGCCTCTCAAGCAGCAGGGGATCCACCCGCTGCGCTCAGCTTGGTGGTGGGGATCTCTTGCTCCCGACATTCCCCTATATCTGCTCACCTTGGGGGGATGGGTCTACTACTGTCTGATCCTGGGCTGGGATCCATCCAATGCCTTTCGCTATATGTTTCGGCAGTTGTTTTTTCGCAATCCCTTTTGGATCGCTAGCCACAATGTTTTGCATTCACCAACAGTCCTAGTGCTGAGCTTGGGTTGGACTCTGTTTTGGAAGGGATCCCAATCCCTCTGGCTGCGCTGGTTTTTTTGTCTGCTTGTTTGCTGCATACACTGGTGGATATCCCCGTCCATGTCACAGATGGCCCTTTGCTGTTTTTCCCTTTTAACTGGAGCTACCGCTGGCGTGGCCCGGTGAGCTACTGGGATCCCCGCTATGGGGGCAACTGGTTTTTTGGGGTGGAATTGGCCTTGAATGGGCTGTTGTTGCTCTATCTAGCTTGGCCTAGGCTGAAAAAGACGCCTGCGCGGGCAACGCCCTCTACGGAGAGACTAGAGAATCAACTGGAAAGAGAAACCCCTGACTTCCTAAACGGATCCTTTGCTTGGCCCGAATCGATAACGGCGGCTGATCCCCTGTGCCAGTAGCACAAACAATACCAGGGATCCCTGAATCACCCCCGCCAAAGAAGATTCCAACTGTAACGAAAGGGGAAGTTGCAAGCTTCCGATATTAAGGCTGCTGAAGAAAAAGGCAATCGGCAAAATCAGCAGGGGATTAAAGCCCGCCAACATCACCACCAGCAAAGCCAAAAAGCCCAAATTACTAGAGATATTCGGGATCAGGCGATGGAACAAGGCCAAAACCTGCAAAGCCCCCGCCAACCCCGCCAAGCCCCCACAGCAACCGAAGGCCATCAATAACCGCTGCGTCGAAGGGATCCCCAACCGAAAGGCCGCCAAAGGATTTTTCCCCACCGCCCGCAACTGCAAGCCAAAGCGGGTATTGCGTACCACCATCACCGTCAGGCCCAAGGCCAACAGAGCCAGAAACAATGCCACCGGGCTGGCCTCTGACCGTCCCCAAGTGGGCAGCCACAAACTGGGCTCCAATAATTCCGTCCCACTCATAGAGGCCACCCCTGGTCGTTTCCAGGGGCCAAAAATCAGGTATAGCACCCAGCCCTGAGCAACGAAGTTCAGCCCTAGGCCAGCGAAGATCTCGTTTACCCGCCCAAAGACATTCAGGATCCCAGCTAGCCAGCCCCAGCCTGCTCCCCCCAGGATCCCTGCCCCAAGTGCCAAGGTTATAGCCAAAGTCGGTGGCAAACGGCCATCTTCCAGCCGCAACAGGAATGTCGCCGCAATCGCCCCGATGGTAATCTGCCCTTCAATACCCAGGTTGTAGAGACCAGCAACGAAAGTCAAGACCAGACCACAACAGCAGAGAGAAAGGGGGGCCAAGGTCGCCAAAACCCGCCCAAACTGAGCTTCTGTGCCAAACGCCCCACTCCACATACTCCGGGCCACCTGCAGCGGCGAGGCCCCCACCCATAGGATCACCACCGCCACAAACAGCAGCGCCGCCAGCAAAGCTAACCCCTGAAGGATCCAGGTGCGTTGGCCCATCGACTTACCTCGCTTATTGTGAATGCACTACACCGGATTGCGTTGCGATACAAGCGTAGCTTCCTTATCCCCAGAGACAGAGTAAAACCCACTTCTCAAACCCACTGCATCAAATACTTCATCAGACATTGCCATACACCGGGATTACTGCACCCCGCAGGTCTCGCGCTGCTTCAGAAACCAAAAAGGCTAGCACTTGCCCAAAAGACTCCGGCTTTACCCACAGCTCAGCCTGTTCGGAGCCCATGGCAGCTCGATTGGTCGGTGTATCGATGATGCTCGGCAAGACGACATTGGCTGTGATATCCGTACCCTTGGTTTCGGCAGCGATGCTGCGGGTGAGGGCGACCACCCCAGCTTTGGAGGCACAGTAGGCGGCCAGTTGTGGGCCCGGCTCCACCGCCCCCCGGGATCCCACCGTCACGATCCGCCCATAGCCTTGCTGCCACATTTTTCGCAGGCTGTGCTTACAGATCAAGAAGGTGGTGGTGAGGTTGAGATCAAAATCTTTCCGCCAATCCTCCAGGCTGTACTCGTGGGTTGGCCCCATGGCAAAGCCTCCCACCAAATGGATTAACCCATCCACCCGCCGCATACTGTCAATCATCTGGGCGATCGCGGCTTCATCCAGCAGATCCACCTGCACAAAGCGAATCCGTTCCAAAGTGTTGGCCGGTAGAGTTTCTCGCAAGGCCATCAGATCTTTTTCTTTGCGATAGGGCAAGGTCAGCTCTGCCCCTGTGGTCAGTACCACCGGGGTTACCCCCAATCCCAACCCACCTGTACCACCCGTCAGCAAGATCTGTTTGCCCTGCATGGCTCTGTTCCTGGGGAAAAACTCAATCCTCGGTGCCCCCTCGTGTAGGCCACCTTTCTCACCCTAGCGCGATTCTTCCCCCTGGCAGTGAGCCAGGGTAGTCCTTTCCACTTCATCCAACAACAGATCACTCAAGGCCAGCCAATCGGGCAGATCCAGTTCTTCAGCGCGGGCATCGGGGTTCAGGTTGAGCTGTGTCAAGGCTGCCGACAACAACTCCCGTTCCACTAGGCCCTGCAACGCATTGAGTAACTTCTTGCGGCGGGTGGAGAATCCCTGTTGAATCAGTTGGTTAAACCAACGGGGATCCCGGGCGGGAGTGGGGGCAGGACGAGGGCTGAGACGAATAACGGCAGATTCCACCTTGGGTGAGGGCTTAAAGGCGCTGCGAGGCACAGTGCAAATCAGTTCACACTCCGCCAGATAACGAGTTCGCAAACTCATGGCTCCATAGGCTTTACTGCCGGGGGTAGCCTGGAGACGCTCCGCCAGCTCCTTTTGTACCAGCAGGACAATGCGCTCGAATTGCTGCACAGGATGGGCCGGGGATCCCAGCACTTTCTCTAGAATCGGGCTAGTGAGGTTGTAGGGGATATTGGCCACCAAGAGGCGTGGTTCTTTGGGTAAGGGCAGCCGTAGAAAATCCCCCTCCACCAAATGAAAATGGGGCTGGTCGGCAAAGCGTTTGTGCAGCAACCGACAGAGATCCCGGTCGATCTCCACCGCCAGAACCTGTACTCCCCGGGTCAATAGCCGTTGGGTTAACTGCCCCGTACCTGGGCCGATCTCCAGCACCCAGATGGGGTCCACACCCGCTTGGGCCGGATCCAGGTTTGCAGCCCGTAGGATCGTCTCATGGACAGAAGCATCTTTGAGCCAGTGTTGGCCAAACCGTTTGCGGGGGTAGGGCATGGGAGCTTATTGCCGCACCGGCGGCTTGGGGAAAGGCACCAGGGTGGGATCCGTATCTTCCCGTTCTTCGGGTTGTTCTTCCGGCAGGAGTTCACGAACAGGTAGAGCGGCGGTGGGCAGCTCCTCCTCTCCACCCAGGAGCGGCTTGCGGTAGAGGGGCACCGTGAAAGTGACGGTGGATCCCAACCCTTCTCCCAAACTGTAGAAATTCATCTCCCCTTCCATCGCCTCCACCAACCGTTGGCTGATCGCCAGCCCCAACCCTGTGCCCCCGTATTGGCGGGTCGTGGAGCCATCCACTTGGCTAAAGGCTTGAAACAGCCGCTGCTGCTTCTCTAACGACACTCCAATACCGGTATCGATCACCCGAATGCGAGCACGGAAGGGGTTGCCAGGAATGATATCCGCCCGCACCGTCACGGAGCCGGCTGGGGTAAATTTGATGGCATTGCCCACCAAATTGAGCAGCACCTGCAACAGACGTTGGTAATCCCCCAACAGCAGAATTTGATCGGGGGTGTTGGGCAGATGAAAGCTCAGCTTTAAGCCCTTTTGGCTGGCCTGCAAACTGGTCTTGGCTTCCACATCCTTCAAGAGGGTTTGCAAATCACAGGGCTGCGATTCCAGTTGCATTTTGCCCGCCTCGATCTTGGCGATATCCAAGACATCGTTGATCAGAGCCAATAGGTGCAGAGCGGAGCGATAGGCTTCTCGCAAAAAGTCCAACTCCTCTTCGCGATCTTCGGCAATGCCATCCAGTACCAGCTTGATGAAGCCGATCATGCCATTTAGGGGGGTGCGCAACTCGTGGGAGGTATTAGCCAAAAATTGGCTCTTCAGTTGGTTGGCGGATTCCGCCTGAGTGCGGGCATATTCCAGCTCTTTGTTTTTTTGGCGCAGAGTTTGGTTAGCCAGTTGCAGACGGGTGGCCAGTTGACGGCTCTGATCCAACAGAATGGCGTGGGCAATGGCAGTGCCCAAGTAAGTAGAAATGCTTTGCAGCACTTGAATGTGGCCGGATTGCCAGATGGGATCCACATCCGGGTCGAGAATCTCCAGCCATAGCAAGCTGTTGGCGTACCCCTGGTAGGACATGGCGATCACTAGGTTGCGGCCCGCCTCGAGTGGTTCCTCTTGTTTGAGGGCTTGCAACAGGTGGGGGTAATCCGCCAGCCGCAGAGTTTGGTTGAGCAGGGAGCCCGCTTTGGGGTGTTGTCGATACTCCGCAGCAATGGTCAAAGAATCGTGCCCCACTTCGTAGAGGGCCATCAGGCAGCGATCCACCCCAAACAACTGCCCCAGCTGATCCACGGTTTGTTGGCACAATTGGCGGATATCAAGGGAATGTCGGATGTTGCGCATTAACTGCGTCGTGATCCCCTGCACCGGATCCAAAACGACCGGATTGAGCGGGTTGCTGGAGCTGCTAGCCCGTCCGGCTAAAGAAAAAGGTGTCGCTCCCAACAACTTGCCCACCACCGAGATGGCGATCACCTCTCCTTCCATATCCCGCACAGGATTGAGCGAAAGGTGAAGGTGCAACTTATAGCGGGGGGAGAGCACCTGACATTGGCACTGGAGGGGATCCCCGACTTCAAACACCTGACTAACCTTGGCCTCGTACTCTCCTGCATTGGCCAACTCCCAGGGCTGTTGTCCGCTTAGGATCTGCTGCGGATGAATGGCATATTTCTCGGCGTCCTCCCAGTAAAAACTCCAAAAACGCCTCTGTCGATCCTGAGTGTAAAAGATCGGATCGGGTCGGAGCACGCTCAGGCGAGAGGAGGCCACCATAGCCCAAAGCCTCAGGCTTTTACAGGGGGAGTAGAACTGGTGGGGGCAGCCGCAGAGTTGAGACGAGCAAAGATCATTCGGCCCGCCGAGGTTTGAATGGCGCTGGTCACCACCACAGAGCGGGTTTTGCCCAGAGAGCGCTGCCCCTCTTCTACCACCACCATCGTGCCGTCATCCAGGTAACCCACCCCTTGGCCCGGTTCTTTCCCCTCGCGGGTGATCTTGATATCGAGGCTGTCTCCGGCAATATAGAGGGGCCGTAGAGCCTCCGCCAGCTCGTTCACATTCAGCACCTTGACATTCTGCACCATGGCCACTTTCTTCAGGTTGAAATCGGTGGTGAGCAGGGTACCGCCCACAGTTTGGGTGAGCCGTACCAGCTTGTCATCCACGGTGGCCAGATCGGGATAGTCGGTTTCGTGAATCACAAACCGTTCTGGATAGTCTTGCCGTAGCGCCTGCAGGGTATCCAGACCTTTACGGCCCCGCTCCCGTTTTTGGGCATCGGCTTTGTCGGCGATGGTTTGCAATTCCGCCAGCACAAACCTGGGCACCACCAGCGTGCCCTCCAGAAAGCCTGTCTCAATCAACTGGGCCAAGCGACCATCGATGATTGAGCTGGTATCCAAAACCTTGGCACTGGCGGCCACCACATTGCCCTCTGCCCAAAGGGCCACCTGCAGGGCATAGTTGGGATTAAACAGCCGTAACAGCGAGGGGCCGTGGGTATCCGCTAGGCTCACCCCCAGGTAGGCGAAGGACAAACTGAAAAAGACCGAGGCCAGCGGCTCGATAAAGTTGTTCAGCTCCTGCGGCAGGGGGAGCAAATACACGGGAGCCATGGCCAAATTGGCGATCACCAACCCGATCACCAACCCCACCGAGCGGGTAATCAACACATCCGGCGGCAGCGAGCGCACATTGGCCTCAAAGCGACGGTAGCTCCAGCGCACGATGGATCCCAGCACCAAGCCGGCCAAAACCCCAAAGCCGCTGGTGACAATGCGTGCCCCCTCCACATTCGCTCCCTGGGTAACGGTGGGGGGGAGCAGATCCAGACCGTAAAATCCGAGGCCAGCCCCGGCCAGCATAAAGATCGTGATCAGTAAGGCGTCTAGCATAGCGAGGAAGGCGGCCCTGCTCAGAATGTGCTTGGGTGATGCTGCTAGCAATGCGCAAATCTGCTTCTTATTCTAGTCACTTGTGTTGGAGGGATCCCCTGAAGCTGGTATACAGCCGCCAGGAAGAAGCAGACTATGCTGAATAATAGCGATCCCACGCTAGCTTGAGTGGCCTGTGGAGAAATCGCTACAATCAGAACCTGAAACCAGGATGAAGGCAACTATGGCACAAGCATTGGAACTGAATCCCGCCAACATCGAAAAAGTGCTGGATGAGCTGCGTCCTTACCTGATGGCCGACGGGGGCAATGTGGAGCTGGTGGAAATCGATGGCCCGGTGGTGAAACTGCGCCTACAAGGGGCCTGTGGTGCCTGCCCCAGCTCTACTATGACCTTAAAAATGGGCATCGAGCGCAAGTTGCGGGAGAGCATTCCCGATGTTCTAGAGGTAGAACAGGTGTTCTGAAGTTGGCTATTTTCTCGGCTTCGGGCCGCTATGTTCCCTGTTTCTCACCCCTAACGCATGTTTATCCTCATCTCCATCGCCATTCTCGCCCTCCTGATCCTGGTGCATGAGGCAGGCCACTTTGCGGCAGCCAAGTTGCAAGGGATCCATGTCAATCGTTTCTCCCTCGGGTTTGGCCCGGTTTTGTGGAGCTACCGGGGCAAGGAAACGGAGTACGCCATTCGCGCCCTGCCTTTGGGGGGCTTTGTCGGTTTTCCCGATGAGGATGAGGATTGTCCCTACTCCAAGACTGATCCGAACCTATTAAAGAACCGCCCCGTCTTGGATCGACTGGTGGTGATGGCGGCAGGGGTGATGGCCAATTTGGTCTTCGCCTACCTAGTGCTGGTGTTGATGTTTGCTTCGATCGGGATCCCATCGGTAGCTCGCATCCATCCTGGCATCCTCATCCCCCAGGTGATGCCCGATAGCCCTGCGGAGGTGGCTGGACTGCAGACGGGAGATGTGGTGTTGCGGGCGGCGGATCAAGACTACAGCACGGTAGCGGATGAAACGGCAGCTCTATCCGCTTTGAACGAGTTTCAGGAGTTGATCCGCACCCACGAAAATCAGCCCATTCTCCTGGAGATCCAACGAGGAGAGGCGGATCCCGTACAACTGACGGTGATCCCCCAAGCCCGTGAAGATACGGTGGTGATCGGGGTAAACCTGTCTCCCAACCAAGAAACAGCCCTGCGTCCTGCCGCCAACTGGGGTGAAATTTTCTCGGAGGCAGGCGGAGCTTACCAGCGAATCGTCATGCTGAACGTAAATGGCTTGCGCCAGCTGGTGCAAAACTTTCAGAGTACGGCCACTCAGGTCTCTGGCCCGGTGGGAATTGTCAAGATCGGTGCCGATTTGGCCCGCAACGATGCTGCCAGCCTGTTTAATTTCACCGCTTTGATCAGTATTAACCTGGCCATTCTCAACCTGTTGCCCTTGCCCGCCTTGGACGGGGGTCACATCGCCTTCTTGATTCTGGAAGGGATCCGAGGCAAACGTCTGCCCAAGGGCCTGGAGGATCGCGTGATGCAAACCGGCCTGGTGCTGCTCCTGGGGTTGGGGGTGGTGCTGATTTTCAAAGACACGATTGCCATCGTCACCGGCTCGGGTTAAGGGTCGGGCAACATGGCCAGCAAACGCACCCTGCGCCAACGGGCTTTGGAGATTCTGACCCGTCTGAAGCAGCACTATCCCGACTCCACCTGTGCCCTTCAGTACCAAACGCCGCTGCAACTGCTGGTGGCCACCATCCTTTCGGCCCAGTGTACGGATGAACGGGTGAACCGCGTTACTCCGGAGCTGTTCCGCCGCTTCCCCGATGCTCAGGCCCTGGCAATGGCCCCACGGGAGGAGATCGAGACCCTGATTCACTCCACCGGCTTCTACCGCAACAAAGCCAAGCATATTCAAGGGGCTTGCCAGAAGATCCTGACGGATTTTGGTGGTGAACTGCCCCGTACGATGCCTGAGCTGCTCACCCTACCTGGGGTGGCCCGTAAGACCGCCAATGTGGTTTTGGCCCATGCCTTTGGCATCAATGCCGGGGTGACCGTCGATACCCACGTGAAACGGCTCAGCCGTCGCCTAGGCTTGACGGAGCAAGAGGATCCCGTGCGTATTGAGAAAGATCTGATGCAGCTCTTGCCTCAGTCGGATTGGGAAAACTGGTCGATCCGGCTCATCGCTCACGGACGCGCCATTTGTGAGGCCCGCAAGCCCCGGTGTGATCAGTGTTTTTTGGCAGATCTTTGCCCCACTGCCCCCCTTATTCAGCCAGCGAGCCCCAAGACCAAGGATAAAACCAAAGTTCCTTCACAAGCCAGGGCGTGAATTCGTACCCAACCTTAGAGGTGCACCTGTAGAAGCCTGCCCGTACCCTAGGTAGATCCGCCTAGCCTTACAATGGGATTTATGCGAGCAGCAACACCGATTTTGGCAATTGCGGGATTGACGGGGGCAGGTAAAACCCTGGCGGTTCAGCAGTTGGAGCAGTTGGGCTATGTGGGCCTGGAAGGGATCCCACCCGCCCATGTCCTCCCTCTGATCGAGGCGATGCGCCCCCAGCATCAGGCTCTGGTGGTAACCCTCAACCTGCGCCAGCCCGATTACCTAGAACAGCTCCCCGCCCTCGATGCCTGGTTGCAAACGGAAGGGATCCCCTTCTTATTCTTGGAGGCCAGCCCCCAGGTGCTGCTGAACCGCCTGAGTGCCCACCGCCGCCCCCACCCCCACCAATCTGCGGCTTGCGGCCTCCTGGAAGCGATTGATCTAGAACGGCTGGCCCTGCGCCCGGCCCGTGAACGCTGTACCCACCTCCTGGACACCTCGGATCTGAATAGCCAGCAGCTGCGGCAGCAGTTGGAAGCCCTAATCCAAGGGATCCCGCAACCTCTCAACCTCAGCCTGATTAGCTTTGGGTTCAAGTACGGCATCCCCTCAGATGCCAACTTGATGTTCGATGTGCGGTTTTTGCCCAATCCTTTTTTTCAACCGCATCTGCGTCCCTTGACCGGACAGGATCCCCTGTTGCAGGAGTTTCTCTTCGCAGATCCCGTCACCCAATCTGCCTATGGGCACATTTTCTCCCTGATTCAGGAGTTTTTGCCCCACTACCAGGCGGAGCGTCGCCCTCACCTAGCCCTTGCCATCGGCTGTACGGGTGGTCAGCACCGCTCTGTGGCCCTGGTAGAGCGCTTGGCGCAGGACTTGCAGCCTTGGTTGGCTGCCGAACATGGTTTACCCCGTCTCAGTGTGCAGGTACACCATCGTCATTTGCTGGATTCACAGCGGGAGCTAGAGGCTCGTTTTGGTTCGGTGCCTGAGGTTAGGATCCCGGACGGCACCCTAGCCAGAACGGCAGTTGCTCCTGTTATCCCCCATGGTTAGGCCTGTTCGTACCAATGGCAATAAATTACCTCCCTCTCGCTGGAGTCTGTACCGTCACTTGGCCAGTTGGCCAGGAAGCGGATGGAAATGGCTCTCTCCCGGCCTATCGGTCAAACGCTGGCTGAGCCTAGCGATTGGGGGTGTGCTACTGATGGTGCTGGGCATTGCCATCTGGACGGAACTCACCCCGGTTTTTCGTCTCAAACAGCTGATTGACTTTACCCTCCGCCTGATCACCACCTGGATCCCAAACAACATCAGCGGCCCTCTGGTGACTGGGATCGGCTTACTGCTGGTGGTGCTCGGGTTCTACAGTGCCATGCGCTCCATTGAGGATGTTTTGATCCCGGAAGGGGACGAAGCCCTGGTGGATAAGCTCCTGTCTCGCCGTCGCCTCAGTCGGGGGCCACGCATTGTGGTGTTGGGAGGAGGCACCGGACTTTCCCACCTGCTGCGGGGCTTGAAACGCTATAGCTCCAACATTACCGCTGTGGTGACGGTTGCCGACGACGGAGGATCCTCAGGACGGCTGCGGCGGGAGATTGGCGTGCTGCCCCCCGGAGATATCCGCAACTGTCTCACGGCCCTAGCGAATGAAGAAAAACTGCTCACGGAGTTGTTTCAATATCGCTTCCAATCGGGGGATGGGCTGACGGGGCACAGCTTTGGCAACCTTTTCATTACAGCCCTGACTGCGGTCACCGGGGGCGACTTGATTCGGGCCATCACTGCTACCTCTCAAGTTCTAGCGATCCAGGGACGGGTGTTGCCTGCCACCTTGGCAGATGTCACTCTATGGGCGGAACTGAGTGATGGCCGCCGGGTAGTGGGGGAGTCAAACATTGCCAAAGCTGGTGGGCACATTCGCCGGATCGGCTGTGATCCACCCAACCCTCCGGCTATACCTGAGGTCATCGAGGCTATTCAGTCGGCAGAGTTTTTGGTCTTGGGGCCGGGCAGCCTCTACACCAGCGTGATTCCCAATTTGTTGGTGCCCGAAATTGTCGAGGCCATCGCCAAAAACACCGCCCCCCACATCTACGTGTGTAACATCATGACGGAGCCGGGTGAAACAGATGGCTACACGGTTGGGGATCATGTCATGGCGCTGGATCAAGTGGCCGGGATCCGTCTCTTCGACGGGGTATTGGTGCAGCGGGAGTTGCCCTCGGCGCGGGCGTTGGAGCATTATCGGCGTAGCGGCTCGGAGTTTGTGCCGTTGGATCCCGATAAACTGGCCTACCTGGGGTGTCGGGCGGTATTGGCCAATGTGATGCAAGAAGATCCCGAGACAGGCTTGGTGCGCCATAACCCAGAACGGCTGGCTGCTATGCTGATGCGCTGGTTCGACCGACATCGCCCCCTTTAGATTCGGATCGGCGCGAATTGCCATTGACCAAGCCATGAGCCGCCATTCATGATACAAAATATAGACTTATCAAATTCTTCTCCATGCTAAAGCGGTTATTTTTGGGTGGCTTGCGTCGACGAATTGGCCGCATTGAGGTAACTGGGGCCATTGATGGCAAAACTCGCGAACGTGTCTTAAAAGCCTTGAAAGAGGTGGAGGAAAAACATATTCCTGCTGTGGTGCTGCGGATTGATAGCCCTGGTGGTACCGTGGCCGATTCCCAAGAAATCTATAATGCCCTCCTCCGCTTGCGAGAACAAAAAGGCACCCATATTATTGCTAGCTTTGGCAACATTGCTGCCTCTGGAGGCATTTACATCGCCATGGGCGCCGAAAAAATTATGTCCAATCCGGGTACGATCACCGGTAGTATTGGCGTGATTATTCGGGGCAATAATATCGAGCGCCTCCTGGACAAGGTGGGGATCTCCTTTAAGGTGATCAAGTCTGGCCCCTATAAAGATATTCTCTCCTTTGATCGTGAGTTGACTTCAGAAGAACGAAACATCCTGCAAGAGCTGATTGATATTACCTACAGCCAGTTTGTGCAGACAGTGGCAACAGCTCGCAAGCTGAGCTTGAACGTGGTAAGAACCTTTGCCGATGGGCGCATTTTTAGTGGGGAACAGGCCCTCAATTTGGGTGTGGTGGATCGGTTAGGCACAGAAGAAGATGCCCGCCTATGGGCGGCGGAACTAGCAGGGCTAGAGCCGGATACCAAGTTTTATGATCTGATCCCACGGCGCACTGGCTTGGCGCGGCTGATCCCTGGGGGAGATGCCCTGGCGCGTTTGCATTTTGATGTGGTGAGCTCTGGTCTACCCCTCTGGCTTTACACAGGCTTTTGAGGGGTATCACCTGAAACTTTTACGAATCCAGCAAAGGATCCCTCAGTTGAGATTTTGGGGCAGAAGATGATCAAGCACCTTACAGCCTTTTCCAACTTCACACAGGCCCTTGAGCTAGGCAAAAAAACTTATGAAGCAAAGGATTGATCTGAATCTGCTGTCTCAGGCAGCTCTGGAAAAGGCTGTAACCAAGATGCAAGAAAACTCACTGACCTTGAGTTATCACAATAGTTATATTCCCTACAGCAAGCTGCCCGCTAGCATCTACAGCTGAAATTTGCAAGTCATAAATTCCAGGGAAGATAAATGCGGAGTTGATAAAAACTTGGTTGTTGATGACACTAAACGAGAATGAGGCTGTAAAGGTGCCATTTACATTAGTGATTGTTGGAGGAACAGGAGTCGGATCGATCTGAACATCAACAGTAATTGGTGCAACTCCACCCGTAATTCTGGCAACAATTGCATTGATATTGGCTGTTCCAGAGATCAAGCCAGCACCAGAACCCGTTCCTTCACCCACAGGAATTACACCGTTGATCTGATCCCGACCCGGCAAAATGGAGACTGTCAAGACTGGGGGAACTGGAGCAGGAGGAATGGGCCCTTCAGCAACAATTGGAGGGACGGCATCTGGGGTGACAACCGGGTCAATGGTAGGAGCAGAGATTGGCCTCGGGATCCCTGGAGTAGGTTGAGCCACAGCCACAGGGCTAGATCCTACGTTGGTTCCACCCGTTTCAACGGTTGGGTTTTGCACACCGATGATTGGCCCTGGCAAAAAACTCGTCACATTCTTATCCTTGGCTTGCTGACATCCGCCTAATGCTAAGACAGCCAACAACAAAGAGGCACCACTAATTGCAACCAAGCGATCCTTTTTCATCATCACACCCTCTCACACTCACTGAAACTCTCAATTCAGCCTCTGCTTCATCTGGCAACTTCTTTCTGGAGTTACTTTCTTTACAGGTTTCCACAAGCAGGAACCTGAGACCCACGAATTTCCGTTCGGCTTTCTTCCCCACTAAATATGGAGTTGTCAACTCTTAGCACTTGGCCAAAAGTATCACGGATAGTCAGGATGATGAGTATATCATCACCTGTTAGTTCATCCTCAATAGTAACCTGCCCCTGTGCATCAACTTTACGAACGCCGCGAGTGCCTTTGGATAAAATCCTAAGATCATCAAAGTATCGAGGATCGGTTGGGAAAGTAAAGCTAAAGCTAAATCCCCCAGCATCAGCGAAGGTGTTGCCCCTACCAATCAACAAGTTCTGAAATTGTTCTAGTGCGGTTGGGAGAATTACCTCTGTCACATCTGTGCCACAGGTAATGTTCAGAACCTGTATATCAACACTGGCAATAACACCACGCACAATCAAATCAATGATATCGACCTTGTAGGATAACGAAGCAAGTTCCTGGTTGGCATTGAACCCACTGTTTAGATTTGTCGGATCAAACTGAGGCTGATCTGGCAAGTTGGGTTGAACAGGCGGTGGCGTAATCGGGGCAAAATCGGGGGCAGGGCGTACCGTGGTCGGATTGTTATTAGGGGCAATCGTGGGGGCAACAGCCACAGGCCGAGGGGTGGCAGAGCTAGAACTCAACAAGGGCGGTACGCCACTGGTGGTCTCGCTGCTACAACCACCGGCTAGCGCGATCGAGGCACAGGTTGCCAAAAGAGAGAGGCCGCCACGGCAAAGGGCTGAGCCAGAAAGTCGTCTCATCGAGAAATTCTCCACTCACTCACACCAAAAAGTTCTGGACAAAGTCCAGCAGGGATCCAACTCAACCACAAATTTGCAGGATATGCCTGTATCCACGGGATCCCGTTTCAAAGGAGGGATCACCTGCTGTTAGTTCTACTTCATCCTGAGGCGTTGTCAACCCACTGGTTCAGCAAATCAAAGGAATTTTCCGGAAACGGCCCATCCCCTACATATGGGGTATTATAACTTCGAGCAGGGGTGGGCAGCTTACCCGTAGCGTTTGTGGTCGAGTGCCTGTTGTCTCCTTTTGTGCATAGATTATGGTGTGTGAGGAAGTGCCGTATGAACTTCAAATGTCGCTCATTGGCGGTTTTATGTGGAGTATTGCTGCTAGCCAGTTGCGGTGAAGTTGATGAGTCCCCCGCGTTGCCTGGGCCTGTCCAGGTGGATCCCAGTGCCTTTGTCTCGGCTCAAGAATATCAATTCACTCCAGGATCTGTTCTGGAAACCACCAGTATGAGGCTGGACTTTGTCAATCCAAGGTTTGATCAAGGCATTGCTGTACGAAATACAGGCAGTCAAGGGAGTGGTGAGGCCCGCCTTACCAACATTGAAGCTTCTATACGGCCCGTGGGTCAGACAGGCTCTACCATTGGCGATTCTAATGGCAGCAGTACCCTGGCCATTGCTCTATCCTCAACATTGCCACCTCTGAAAATTATTGCCTTTGCTCCCAATGATGCTCGCCTAGAGACACAAGCATCTGTTAATGGAATTGAGCTGATCTCCAGTACACCAGAAGACCAGCGGATCCGAGTCAATTCCAGCTTTCGTGGCGCATTGGTTAATGCAGATCTGGCTGAGGACGTTCAAGTAAGAACGCTTCTGACTCTGAGGGTGAACCGGATCTTGGTGAACACTACGGGTACTCAGGTGGTGATTGAAGGAGAAGCCTCTCTGCAAGCTCGCACCACGAATGTATTTAATACAGTAACGGGTGAAACCTTGGGCAGCAATCCTCCAGATACAGCGATTGTGACCATGGGAGCTGGCTCTTTCTCCGCCAGTTTTGTGGTACGGCAGCGGGGTATTGCTGGAGATGGTGGTGGTGAAGACGCACTGGCTTTATTGGCGCGCTTGAATTTCCAACCGAACCAAGCGGAGATCGTTTATCGTCCGACACAAACCGGAACTCAATCGGTTCTTTTCGCCCCCGATCCGACTCGGCCCAATATCCTTACGAATCAATTGGTTCAGATCCGTCGCCTTTTGAATGGACGGGTACAAGCAGAGTTTGACCCAGCCAATACCAGTACGGTGTTGAACTTTGTGCAAACCAATCCTCCACCGGAGCCTTTTCCCACGCCGATTCCGCAGTTACCACCTCCCACCCGTCCGGGTGCTCCGACCGCCTTTGACTACTTCTTCTCTCTGCGCACAGAAAGAGAAGGAGAAGGAGAAGGAACGACTCCAGGCTCAGTGGTGTTGCAGGGCATTGTACCCACTACGGGCGACTTCATCTTCCGCACCTTGGCTGGGGCACAATTGGCGGGGCCATTTAACCGGTTCGATATTGGGGGCGGTACCCAACGTGGCAACTTGAACCTTGTCTTCGACCAAACCACTTCTGCAGACCAAATTTCGGGTCAGTGGTTCTTGGAGCAAGAGTTCCCAACTGGCAACGTTGAAGGCGGTACAGCCGATGAACCCGGTACACCCGCTAGCCTGCAAGGGGCTATTCTGATCATCCGTGGATTCTTTAACGGGGCTCAGGTTCGCCTTTGAGGCCAAAATTGATACCAAAAGAAAGTTAACCCCCAACAAGGGATCCCCTAGGCTTGGTCATTGTGGCTGAGCCTTTTTTGTTAAGTGGAGTTAAAGTTTCGGGAAGTCGCCAAGCACCACCTGGGCGCAATTATGGCCAGGGATCCCTGTCACTCCTCCGCCAGGATGCGCCCCGGAGCCACACAAATAAAGACCGGCAATCGGGGAGCGGTAATCGGCAAAGCCAGAGATGGGCCGGAGATCATAGCTTTGATCCGGCGTAATTTCCCCATGAAAAATGCTGCCCCCCATCAGGCCGAAGCGGGCTTCTAAATCCACCGGTGACAACATCTGCCGTGCGATCACGGCATTTTGGATATTGGGGGCAAACTGGGCAATTTTATCGATTACCCGATTGGCAAATTCTTCTCGTAGGCCATCGTTCCAATCCCGTCCTTTTGGGTGGTAGGGCACAAACTGGCAGAAACAGGAGAGGATATGTTTACCCTCCGGGGCCATCGTTCGATCTGTGGGGGATTGGCTATAGATCTCGATAAACGGATCCCGAGAGGGGATCCCGTACTTGTAGTCATCCCAGGCCCGCTCCAGGTAGGCCACCGAAGGGGCAATATCCACTGTCGCCGAACTCACCACTTCTGGGGCTATCTCGGCGGGGGCTGCCGTGTAGCGGGGCAATTCTTCTAGAGCCAAGTTCAGTTTGTAAACGGGGCCAGAAGTGCGATAGTTCCGTTCCAGGTGCACCCGAAACGCTTCTGGCAGGGATCCCGTGGGGCACAGTTTCAAGAAAGTCATCTGCGGATGGGCATTGGAAAGTACCGCTCGCGCGCGAATCGTCTCGCCCGTTTCCAGCACCACTCCGGTGGCTTGCCTAGCTTCGACCAAGATCTCGACTACTGGAGCTGAGGTGCGAATCTCCACCCCCAAATCCAGGGCCGCCTTGGCCATGGCCTGGGTGATCGCCCCCATGCCCCCGCGCACATAGCCCCATACCCCCCGCATCCCAATCGCCCGGCCCACCGCATGAATTAGCCAAACATAGGGCGTGCCGGGGGTCATCGGCCCAGCTGCCGTGCCAATCAAAGATTGTGGCGCCATTGCCGCCTTCACCTGATCCGACTCGAAAAATTCATCCAGCAGATCGGTGGTGGAAAGCAGCATAATGCGGCGAAAATCATCCTCATACCCTGCCTGAGCGAAGCGCTCCGCCAATTGCCCCAGTGAAATAGGAGGCTGCATCAAGGTCGGCTCAATCACCTCATTCACCCGATCCCAAAAGTCTTCCCAGCGGTCGTAGGCTTCGGCATCTTTGTCAGAGAACTTGGCAATTTCCGCTTTGCTTTTGGCGCGGTTGTCGGCGTAGAGGAAGAGGTGCTGCCCATCCGGGAAAGGCATGAAGTAGGAGGGCTGCTTGGCGTACACCTCAAAGCCGTACTCTGGCAGGCGCAGGTCACGGATGATCTCGGGTCGCAGCAAGCTGCAGGAGTAGGAAGCCACCGACACGCGAAACCCTGGATGGATCTCTTCGGTAATCGCTGCCCCACCGACGGTGTGATAGCGCTCGAGCACCAACACTTTTTTGCCCGCCTTGGCCAAATAGCAGGCACTGACCAAGCCGTTGTGCCCACCGCCAATCACCACTGCGTCGTAGCTCATCTGTTGTCCTTCGGTCTTTCCCCTATTGGATCTCCACCCAAGATACTGCTTTTCCCAGCGACAGCTTCTACCGCTCATTCAGGCTGATCTCCTGCCCGATAAGAATTGTGGAGAGTCTTGGATCCTCAATCACGTGTTTTTTCAATGGAGAGGTTCTCACTTTAGCCACAAAAACGAGCCGGGATCCTCAGATCACCCTGCAGTGGAGCCGGTATGATATGGCAGATCCACCACCTGGCCAAGAAACGCATGGGATCCCGATTTCAGAAAGTTGAAGGCGCCGTCACTGCCCCACGGGGGTTTCAAGCTGCCGGGGTAGCCGCCGGGTTAAAGCCCTCAGGGGCTGCGGATCTGGCCTTGATTGTTTCTGAGTGTGATGCGGTCGGGGCGGGGGTTTTTACCACCAGCCAGGTGAAGGCGGCCTGTGTCACCTACGGACAAGGGATCCTCGCCCAACAGCAGCCGGTACGGGCCATCCTCTGCAATGCTGGCCAAGCCAACGCCTGCACCGGAGAAGAAGGAGATCGCAACAACGCGCAGATGGCCGCCTGGGTAGGAGAACAGTTGGGGATCCCGGCTGCACAGGTGCTGACTGCTTCGACGGGGGTGATCGGGCGACAATTGGATATGCCGAAAATTCAAGCGGCTCTGCCCAGTTTGGTTAAAACTCTCTCCGCAGAAGGGGGGGAGAACGCGGCCCGCGCCATCATCACCACCGATCTGGTGACCAAGAGCATTGCCCTAGAGACTGAGATTATGGGATATACCGTCCGGGTGGGGGGTATCAGCAAGGGATCCGGCATGATCCATCCCAACTTAGCCACGATGCTGGCCTTTCTCACCTGTGATGCCGCCGTCGAACCCTCCCTATGGCAGGGGATCCTGCAACGGGCTGCGGATCTGAGCTTTAACCAAATCACCGTGGATGGGGATACCAGCACCAACGACATGCTCCTGGCCCTGGCCAACGGCAAAAGCGGGATCCCGACCCTGCAACCGGGTACAGAAGCCGCCCAGATTTTGGCGGAGATGGTGAACACAGTTTGTATTCATCTGGCCAAGGCCATTGCCCGCGATGGAGAAGGGGCCACCAAGCTGCTGGAAATTCAGGTGCGTGGAGCTGTAGAGGATGCGGCAGCCCGGCAAATGGCCCGTGTGATCGCCAGTTCCCCCTTGGTCAAGTCGGCAGCTTTTGGCAACGATCCCAACTGGGGCCGGGTGGCAGCAGCAGCGGGTCGGGCAGGGATCCCGTTCGACAGCCGCCGGTTGGATATTTACCTGGGGGAATTTCTGCTGATGCAGGCAGGGATGCCCTTGGCTTTTGATCGCAAAGCCGCCTCAGCGTATCTGAAAGGGGATCCGGTAACCTTCACGGTCGATCTGCACCAGGGATCCGGCCAGGGTATTGCTTGGGGATGCGATCTCAGCTACGACTACGTGCGCATCAACGCCGAATACACCACCTAAACTCCAGCAGTCCTTCCCAGCGCTGAATGGGCCAACTCACTGTAGGATTGAGGCAAACGCAATACAAAACCTCTAGGATTCCGGTTCTCACTCACGAACGTCTGGTTCAAGAGAGGGATCCGGCGGCTCATGGGTAGCCCTCGGACACACGGAGGGATAAAAGCCCGGGAGAGCTAGCATCACGAAGCGGCCTTCCGGGTTTGTTGTTTGGCAAAAGGGATCCGATCATGACCACCGAATCGAACGTGAATAACGGTTTTTCCAGCGAGGCCCAAGCCGCTCTGGCCAAAGAGGCGGGGCTATCCTTATCAGGCTGGCAACAGGAAGTCAGCCGGGGCCTGGAATTTGGCCTGGAGGCCGCAGCCAGCATCGGCGACCGCTCCATTCCCACCTTCTCGCGTGGCGAATTGCCCCATTATGCGGGCATCAACACCTTCCTCAAGGCTCCTTATCTAGAGGATGTGCGCAAAGTCGGCGAGTACGATGTGGCGGTGGTGGGGGTTCCCCACGATTCTGGCACCACCTATCGACCTGGCACCCGCTTTGGCCCACAAGGGATCCGGCGCATTTCCGCCCTTTACACCCCCTACAACTTCGAGTTTGGCGTGGATCTGCGGGAGCAAATCACCCTCTGTGATGTCGGCGATATTTTCACGATCCCAGCCAACAACGAAAAATCCTTCGACCAAATCTCCAAAGGTGTGGCCCATATTTTCGGCTCCGGGGCCTTCCCGATCATCCTCGGCGGCGATCACTCGATTGGCTTCCCGACGGTACGGGGGGTCTGTCGCCACCTGGGGGATAAAAAAGTCGGCATCATCCACTTCGACCGCCATGTGGATACCCAAGAGACCGATCTGGATGAGCGCATGCACACCTGCCCTTGGTTTCACGCCACCAACATTCGCAACGCGCCCGCCCACAACCTGGTACAACTGGGCATCGGCGGCTGGCAAGTGCCCCGGCAAGGGGTGAAGGTGTGTCGGGAGCGGGCCACCAACATCCTCACAGTAACGGATATCACCGAAATGGGGTTGGATGCGGCGGCAGATTTTGCCCTTGAAAAAGCCCTGGATGGCACCGATTGTGTATACATCAGCTTCGACATCGACTGCATCGATGCAGGCTTTGTGCCAGGTACGGGTTGGCCAGAACCGGGCGGGTTACTGCCCCGAGAAGCGCTCTACCTGCTCAAGCGCATCGTACGGGAGGCGCCCGTGTGTGGGCTAGAGGTGGTGGAAGTATCGCCCCCCTACGACATTAGCGACATCACTGCCCTGATGGCCACCCGAGTTATTTGCGATACGCTGGCCCACTTGGTGGTGTCTGGGCAACTGCCCCGCCGCGAAAAACCCGCCTACCTTCACCCCGAAGCAGAACCAGAAATGGCAGGCGACTGGAGGTGAAGGGTGCATGAAACGGATATGACGCGGGCCTTGATCCAAACCCTGCGGGACTGGTGGGAAAGCCAGCCGGAACGACCTCGGATCACCCACGTCCATTTGATCGTCGGGCGGTTCACCTGTGTGGAGCCGGTCAGCCTGGAGTTTGCCTACGCGGTACAGACCCAGGCTACTTTCCTCGAGGGATCCCGGCTGGTGATCCGGGAAACCCCGCTGATCGCCTACTGCTATTCCTGTAAACAAGAATACAAGCCAGAAATCGGCCAACGGTACGCCTGCCCCACCTGTGGATCCCCGATGGAGGAGATCCGCTCAGGCCGGGAACTGAAAATTGACCAGATTGAGTGCCTATCGGAAGTCTCTCAGGGAGAGTGAACAGGAAGATTGAGGTCTAGGCCAAGCGAAAACTGAAGCCCAAGAGGGCAGCTACCCCCAAGCTCAGGATCAACAGCAAGCCAGCGGGCATAAAACTTTGGGTTTTGCGGTAGCGAATGCCAAACACAATCGACAACAGAACTGCCGTCCCTAACCCCAACCCCAGACCCCAACGGGGATCCGAACCCAGCAGCCAGTAGCTCACCCCACTCAGCAGGGATCCCACCAAGCCACCTAGCAAAGACTTAGGACTTTTGGCCTTGGCATAGCCGATTACTCCGCCCACCAAAAGCAGTACCCCATAGATCAGCAAGGTAATTTGTGCGGTCACCATGATTGCAGACCTCCGCTCAATTCCTGTCTAATCCAGGACGATATCACGGATTAACGGCAAGCGGATGGTGATGTAACGATTCAGAATAGAAGTATCTACGAGGCTGAGGGCATGTTGCTTTCGGCAGGCATTCAAGAGCAACCGCACCAAGTCATCGTCGCGCTGTGTGAGCCATTCTGGCCTGCCGATTTCGCCGACCAAAGACCAAAACTGGCGTACCATTTCAGGAGTCATGGCATCCATCTTGATAAAGAGTAGGGTCTGGACTGCTCGAAAGTGGTCTAGGCCACAGCCCTGATTCTAGAAAAGAGACCCCATCAAAACTGAGAATATTTCAGCTCCGTCACAACTTAGGATAAGATGTCATGCTTGCCCATAAACCTCAGCAAGTGCCCAATATCCTTGCTTTAGAAGGCTTTTCAGGAAGAAATCCAGAGGCTTTTTGCACTGAATATTAAAAAATAATGATTACTGTCAAAACCTCGACATCAACATCAAAAGGTTTGTAAACCTGATCGCGGATCTTACTGACAGCCTTTTCCGACTTTACGCAGGCCCTTGAGCTAGGCAAAAAACCTTATGGGGCAAGGGAGTGACCTAAATCTGCTGTATCAGATAGCGCTGGAAAAGGCTGTCAGAGAGCTGGAGAACCTTTGCAGACATAGGTGCTAACGCAATGTGTACTGCAATACGTAAGCCCCTTGCTCCCCCGGTTCGTAGGTGTTGGCCCGTAGGGTGTAGGTACCTGTACGGGGTAGGAAGGCGATCATCAGGGCATGGGTTCCGCCCCCCTGGTCATCGTCCCAAGCCATGACTTCCCCATCGGGATCCAGCAGTTGCAAAAAGGCGTCGAAATCCGGGCTGGTCATGGAGGCGATCAGAATTTGCCCGGCTCGCGCGGAAATGGGGTGTTCTTCCATCCAACTGCCATCGTCGGGGTGCTGCAGGGATCCCGGCTGCAGACGACCGGAGTGACTTTCTTGCCAATCCAGTTGGGTGACGGTGTAGGTGAGCTGGTAGTCGCCAGTAGATTCTGGTTCAAAGCTGGTGGCCCGCAACGTGTAGGTACCCCCTTCCGGCAAACGCACCGCCAACAGAGCATTCACATCGGAGCCAGAGTCATCATTAAAGGCGATCACCTGTCCTTGGCCATTCACCACTTCCAAATAGGCATCAAAGGCCTCACTTTCCATAGACGCGATCAAAATTTGCCCCGGCTGAGCCGTAATCGAGATTTCATCCAAAAAGCTGCCATCGTGGGGGTTGATCTGATCCCCAGAGCCAAGGGTTCCGGTGATGGTTTGGCTGTCTCTCCATAGGGCAGAACGGGTCAGAGAGGATCCCACCTGAGAGCCACTCTCTCGCACCCAATTTAGCAATCCACAACTGCTGGCCAGCCCCAAGGCCAGGCAACTGAGGGCCAAACGGGATCCCCAACGGCGGGGAGAGGCAGAAGAACGACGCAAATTCAACATCGAAAAGACTCCCCTAGATAAGTGCGCCTGAGGGATAAGAGCCGCAGATCACCCCAATTTTAGTCGCTGGTAGGGTTTATGCCCCTAGCCTATAGGAAAGCTTCAGACATTCAAAGGGCCTCCCATGCCGTGAGCACCGCTTCTAGGGCCAAGCGCCCGTGGCAGAGGTGGGTTCCCCCTTGCAAATAGACCGTGTAGGGATCCCGCATCGGCCCATCCGCAGAAAGTTCGGCACTGCTCCCGGCGATAAAGGTGCCCGCCGCCATCACCACAGGATCGGCATAACCGGGCATCACTTCAGGAATGGGGGTGAGATAAGCCTCGATGGGGGAACTCCTTTGAATGGCTCGGCAAAAGGCTGCCAATTTTTGCGGGGATCCCAGCTGAATGGCCTGAATGATGTCGGTACGAGGAGTTTGGGGCAAAGGAGAGACAGGATAGCCCAGATCCTGAAACACTTGGGCGGCTAAGTGGGCGATCTTGACAGCTTCAGCCACCATCTGCGGGGCTAGGAACACCCCCTGAAACAAGATCCGGTTTAGATCTAAAGTTGCCCCTCCCTCGGAGCCAATGCCCGGCGCCGTTAAGCGACAGGTCGCCTGCTCTACCCACTCTGCTCGCCCAGCCACATACCCCCCCGCAGGTACGATGGTGCCACCCGGATTTTTGATCAGGGATCCAGCGATCAGATCGGCGCCCACATGGGTTGGCTCTTGGGCTTCCACAAATTCGCCATAGCAGTTATCGACAAAGACCACTACCTCTGGGTTTTGAGCTTTGACAAGCTGGATCATCTCGGCGATTTGGGCAATAGAGAAGCTGGGGCGCCAGTCGTAGCCACAGGAGCGCTGAATATGCACCAGACGGGTTTGGGGCTTAAGCGCCGTTTTCAGGCTCTGCCAATCTACGGATCCTTCGAGCAGATCCAATTGGCGATAGGTAATGCCAAACTCCCGCAGGGATCCCTGCCCGGATCCCCGCAAGCCGATCACTTCTTCGAGGGTGTCGTAGGGGGGGCCGGTGATCGCCAGCAGCTCATCCCCCGGGCGCAGTACCCCAAATAAAGCACAGGCAATGGCATGGGTGCCGGACACCATCTGCACCCGCACCGCCGCCGCCTCACAGCCCATGATCTGGGCAAACACCCGATCCAACACCTGCCGCCCCAAGTCGTCGTGGCCATAGCCAGAAACCCCAGCAAAATGATGGGATCCCACCTGTTGAGCGCGAAAAGCCTCCAAGACCCGCGCCAAATTCTGCCGCAAGGTGGCTTCAATCGCCCGGAAGCGCTCTTGCAGGGCTGCTTCTGCGTTGTCCAAATGTTCTACCAGGTTCAATCGGATCCCTCCGCGCCCAAAAATTACCCCATCTTTCCCACACAAAGCTGGGTTTTGAAGGTAGCACTTCTGTCACCTCAAAAGAGGTGAAAAACAGACTTGTCAGACTCACTGCCGCAAGCGATAATATCTCCCAAATTCGGATCCCTGCTCTTGATAAAAACCTTAATTTAACTCAATACCCCTTTATCTTTATCTATCGAGCCTTATCCGCAGAGGGTAGAGCTGGGCTGTATGATAGTATTAAGTACTATCAAGGCCTATGGAAAATTGAGAAGGAAATTGGGCTGCTTAAGCTATGGGTAGTCTACTCATAATCTACTAACGCAAGTTTGGCTTCTATCTTTAATATTTCAGTAACATTCCAGAGATTTTTCTAGAGACTTTTTGTGCAGAGTTAGTCTGTCCCTATTTTGCTGTTCGATTTGATAATTTTGGTAATCAATTGGAATTGCTGCGATCAATCTACGAAGTTTGAATCTGTCGCTCTCGGTCTGGGATAGCCTTTTGCAACAAGGAGGTTGCGGCAATTCACAGTCTCGTAAAGGTTAAGACAGCCTAAAGTTATGCTTAATCTCCAACAGAGATCCCTGGGAGTGATGTTAATTTAGACTTAACCCAAGAAGTTAGCGTCCCTGCAAAGGCTGATCTTCTCGTTATACAGCCCTATTTTTCGCAAGTTGCTGAAGCTGAAATAGCTCATGAATAACTCATGAGCTGGGGGTGTTCTAAAGAACCCAGGGGATCCCTGGCAGGGGTGAGATGCTAACTCAGACGTAAACCGATATGACTGGGAGAGTCCCCATGACGAAGCTTGTGATCCAAGGGAAAAACGTCGATATCACCGACTCCATCCGGAGCTATGTTCAGGAAAAAATCGACCGTGCCGTTAGCCATTTCGCCCAGATCACCAGTGAAGTTGATGTCAACTTATCTGTAGCCCGCAACCCCCGCATCAGTGCCAGCCAATCTGCCGAAGTCACCCTCTACGCCAATGGCACCATCATCCGGGCGGAAGAAAGCAGCGAAAACCTCTACGCCAGCATCGACCGCGTCGCCGACAAGCTAGCTCGCAAGTTGCGCAAATACAAGGAGCGCAATGGTGTTCATCGTACCCGCCATGCCCCCAAAACCTCCGTGGCGGTGGCCCAACAGCCTGTCACCGATCCTTTGAATACCGAGCGGCAGCCGGAGTTACCCTCGGAAGTGGTGCGCACCAAATACTTTGCCATGCCCCCCATGACGGTTCAGGAAGCCCTGCATCAGTTGGAGTTGGTGGATCACGACTTCTTTGTCTTCCGCAATAGCGAGAACGACGAAATCAACGTCATTTATGTGCGTAACCACGGTGGCTTTGGCCTGATCCGCCCCCACCGCTGAAGATGGGTTGAAGATGCCCGGCGAACCCGTTTCTCTCGTTTCTCTCGTTTCTCTTAGGTCTGGTGGCGCTTTCTACCTACTGCTGCAACTCACCGATTCTGCTCTGCCGATTGGGGCCTATTCCCACTCTTGGGGCTTAGAAACTGCCGTTCAAGCGGGGCAACTGCGGGATCGAGTCGGGGTACAGCAGTACCTATTGGGGGTTTTGCATCTGAGCTTGGCTCCTTTTGAGGGTAGAGCCTGTGGGCTAGCCTATTTGCGGGCGCAGGAGGGATCCCCGGCTGAGTTGAGGGACTTGCAGGCGCACCTAAACGCCGCTCGTTGGGCTGCTGAACCCCGACAGGCCAGTTTGAATCTGGGCAAACGCTTGGCCCAACTGGCAGAACGCACCTGGGGGATCCAACCTCCTACCCATGCAGAAGAAGGGTTGCACCATTGTTTGGTGTTTGGCTGGGTTTGCGCCGCAGCGGGCGTTGGCCTGGAGGATGCCTTGCGGGCCTACTTGTTTTCGGCTCTGTCGGGATGGGTCTCAGCAGCGGTACGGTTGGTTCCTCTGGGCCATAGTGACGGACAAGCTTTGTTGGCTAGCCTGTACGAACCGATTGAGCAGGCGTTGCAACAGAAGATCGTGCCGAACCTGAGCCTTGAGCTGGGATCCCAGTTGAGCAGCTTTGCCCCTTTACAGGAGCGAGATGGTCAGGCCCACCAACAGTTGTATTCTCGCCTATTTCAATCTTGAGAGAAGAGTCAGGGATCCCTGGAGTTTCTCAACCCTGCACCGGCGGAACTTCAGCAGCCGTAATTGCCAACGTCAGCTTCTCTGTACCTCGAATCAGTGTGATGGAAGAGGGCACGCCAATTTGCTGCTCCGTCAGTTGGCGGTGCAGGTCGTCGATGCTGGCAATGGTCGCTTCCGCAAAGCCGATGATCACATCTCCCTGTTGCAACCCTGAGCGTTGGGCAGGGCTATTGGGTTCACAAGCAATCACCAGCACTCCACTTTCTACCGGCAGATCGTAAAAGCGCACCAACCGCCGATGGAGAAGCGTATTTTGGCCTTGCACACCAATGTATCCCCGCCGAATTTTCCCCTCCTTGATCAGTTGAGCAGCAACGAATTTGGCCGTATTCACCGCCGTAGCAAAGCAAATGCCCTGAGCGGGCAAAATCACCGCCGTATTCACCCCAATCACTTCGCCACGGGAGTTGACCAACGGCCCACCCGAGTTGCCAGGATTTAGAGCCGCATCCGTTTGCAGCACATTGTCGATCAACCGGCCCGAGCGAGAGCGAAAGGAGCGTCCCAAGGCGCTGACCACCCCCGCTGTGACCGTGGTTTGGAAGCCGTAGGGATTGCCAATAGCAATGGCCAACTGCCCCACCTTGACTTGGGCCGAATCCCCTAAGCGCACAGCAGAAAGCGGCGCGGCATGAATGCGAATCACTGCTAAATCCGTATCAGGATCATCCCCGATGAGCTCAGCAGTAGTCCGTGTCCCATCCGGCAATGACACCTCAATACGGGTGGCACCACTCACCACGTGGCTGTTGGTCAAAATGTATCCATCCGGCGTAATCACAAATCCCGAGCCATTGCCACGGCCCTCCTGCACCCCGCGACGAGGAGTGCGGCGCTGCTGATACACCTCAATATTGACCACCGCAGGGCTAACCTGCTCGGCTACACGAGTGACGGCCTGCGAATAGGCATCTAGAAGTGAGCCATCCGGCAATGGGGTTACAGGGGTGGTGGATTCTGGGGTAGGGCGTTCGTTGGATACAAGGCTGAGTCTTGGCATGGTTATCCCATCCTGCTTGTCCAGTTTTTGAAAGCTCGCCCTTTGGAAAGGGGTTCTTTCATTCTGTCTGGTGGGACAAGGGCTTGTGGGACTTATAGGCCCCATCAGAGGGGATATCCCGACCAAGGCTGCGGAAAATACGCCCTTCCTTTGGAAGTGAAGATTGGATGTGGAGAGGATTGCCAACTTTGGGAATCAGCGGTGAGAAGGCTCATTGATGACCAGCACATCCTGCAGAAACTGATCCTGTTGCTGGCGCAAGAGCCCCAAATCTGGCCCTTGGTTGAGCAAGACAAAGTTGGTGCCATCCGACAACTGCCCCATCACCATCAGGCGGTCTTCTGCAGATCCCACCTGGGCAGATGTGCCCAAAGGCAAGGTACGCACCCGCAGAGTGCTGTGGCCAATCCCTGCCATGGGCAAGATCCGGGTCGGATCCCCGGCGGTGAAATCGATTAGATATTCCCAGAGATGAGCAAAAGCGCGGGGGGAGAGCTGCAACGCTTGGTCTGCTTTTCCAAGACGAATATCCTCCTCTCCAAGAGTCATGGCCGCATCCATATAGGAGATGGGATGAGCCACCAAGCGATGCTGCAGGTACTCCAGTAGGGCTGGTTTGCCCCCCAGTTCCGCCAACAGGGTTTCTGCCATGGCCCGATCATTGCTGCCATTCAGGATTTGCAACAGGGATCCCAGGCGCAAGGAGGTGTAGCTGGCCAAGAAGCGGGCCTCTGCAGGCAAATCCGCCAGGGTTGACACCGAACCGCTGATAGAAACCGTGTGGGGGTGTTCGGGATCCGCGAGGAGTTCCGCAAGACGCCGACCGCTGGCCAAAGGATCGGTTTGGCCCACCAGATGGAAGGAGGGCAGCACCTTCACATCTCCGTCGATCTGGCGGATATTGAAGTTGCGCAAATGACGGGCCAGCGCTTCTACATTCGCTTCTGTAAAATAGGGATCCCCGCCGCCCACAACGATCAAATCTCCGGTGAGGCGATGCCCAAGCAAGTGGCCTGTGGTATAGAACCTTGTCTCAAAGCGATGTTCATAGCCCCAGGTCTCGATAGCCATCAAGCTGATTGCCAATTGATCCAATGCCCCCACCGGCAAAGGCTGATCCAACAAATGCTCCGCCAACAGCTCTCCTTCCGCGGTCCAGAGCAGGATCCCCTGTTGAGAGAGAGACCCTCCCTGGGCAGCAAGCCCCTGCAAAAAGCCGGATAGCACCACTGCATAAGGGGAGTACTCCCAGACTTGGGTCTGAGAACGGGGCCACCAGGGCGGTACACCCGGAGTACCTGTAGGAGAAGGCAGTGGCGGCGGTGGAGTGGGGATGGGGGGAAATGGATTTTGGGCGGATGTCGGGGATCCGGCCTGCACAGCCTGGGTTAGAGGAGGCACTTCAGATCCTGTACGATTCGTCCAGCAGGCCCCCAAGGCGAGGGAAAAAGCCAATGGGATCCCTGCCCAGAAGGAACGACGGCAGGAGCGCAACCACTGTGGAATAGGCGGCATGATCACCTCGCAAAAGACGACAGGCTGGGAAGACTTGACGCTACTCTAGTGCCATCCGAATGGCCTTGGCAAATCTCTACAATGACCCGCTGGCAGCCCAGTTTCAGGCTACAGCCTTTTCCGGCAATACATCCTACAGCCGATGCAGGCCAATCCTTTGTCCGACAAGAATTTCTTCTTGAGCTTGTGTCGTCCATGAAGTCGGAAAAGGCTGTACTGTTTCAGAGCGGGAGAGATAGCTACTTTTGTAACAGTTCACAAACCCTTTTTTCTCCCAAAGGATAGAATGAAACAATTTAGGCTCTAAGCATTCCAGGCCGCCCATGGGAAACAGTCAAACTAAGGTGATGGTTAAATCCGAGAAACGGGCTTTCCTGGAGCGGTGGCACGATGTTCTTGCCCCCAATTCGTTGGGCTATCGCATTCGGCTTTTGTCTCAATTGGTGCGGCGGCAATTTCAGTCTTACCTGGAGCCTTTTGGCCTGACCACCTCCCATTGGGTGGTGCTGTGCTGCCTCTGGGAAGAGGACGGGATCCCGACCTCCACCATTTGCGAGCGCCTACAGCAATTGGGGGGCACCATGACCGGCGTATTGGATGGCATGGAAAAACGGGATCTGATTCGGCGGCAACGGGATCCCCAGGATCGGCGCATTTGGCGGGTCTACCTGACCCCAGCCGGGGAAAAACTGAAGGAGGTGTTGCCCCCCCTGATTTGGGAAATGCGGGATCATACCTATGGATGCTTTACCCCAGAAGAACGGGAAACCCTCTCCCAGCTGGTGGATCGGTTGATCGCCCATTTATCCGATCAGACCATCGTGACAGAATCCGTGGCGGAATCGTCGAATCGGTGAACCAAACGACAGGCTCTAGGTGAGAGCTTGGCGAGCCTTGGCGGAGATCCACTCGCTGATGAACACAGAAATGAAGATGACAATCAGGATCAAGCTCACCTGGTTCCAGCGCAGGGTGTTGATGGAAGCATCTAGCTGTAGGCCAATTCCGCCCGCACCCACCAGACCCACTACCGTGGACTCGCGCAAATTGATATCCCAGCGGTAAACCGTGACCCCGAGAATATTGGTGATCACCTGTGGCCAAATGGCATAGCTCAGCACCTGGGCACCGCTAGCCCCTGTGGAACGGATCGCTTCTACCGGTTCTTCGTTAATTTCTTCAATACCCTCGTAGATCAGCTTGCCCATAAAGCCAACCGAGCGCAGGGCAATGGCTAGGGTTCCGGCCAGAACCCCCGGCCCCAGAATGATCACCAGGATCAAAGCCCAGATCAGGGAGTTAACGGAGCGAGTACCCACGATGATGAACAGGGCAATGTAACGTACCAGCAAATTGGGAGTGGTGTTGCGAGCCGCCAAGAACGCCACTGGCACCGAAATGACGAAGGACAGGGCCGTACCCAAGGTGGCAATGGTGAGGGTATCCCAAAGAGGCCGCCAAAGCTGCGACATATAGTCCCAGCGGGGCGGTACCCCCCGCGAGAGCATTTCTCCCCCTTGGCGGGGTGCATCCAACACAAAGCTCCAAGTGGTGCGCTCGGCAATGAACCGGGCACAAGCTAACATCACCAGCAGCAGCACCAGCCAGAAAGCATATTCCAGCAGAATTTGCTTCTGATTGCGCCACTGCCAAGTTTTGATCCCATTGCTTTCCAGAACAGGCATTATTGCACCCTCTTACGAATCCAGCCGGAAGTCAGTTCCACCACCATCACCAACGCAATAATCACCAGGATGATTGCCGAGGCCGTGTCGTAGTCGTAGCGGCGCAGGGAAGTATTCAGGGTTGAGCCAATCCCGCCGGCACCGACAATCCCCAAAATAGCCGCCTCACGAATGTTGATGTCGAAGCGATACAGGGTCAGACCGATCATGCGGGGCAACACCTGCGGCAACACCGCATAGCTGACCATTTGCAGCCAGGAGGCCCCCGTCGAGCGAATCGCCTCCACTTGCATCGGGTCAATTTCTTCGATGTCTTCCGCCAAAAGCTTGCTGAAAAAGCCCAAACTGCCAAAGGTGAGGGTGAGCACCCCGGCAAAAGGCCCAAAGCCAAACATGACCACGAACAGAATGGCAATGATCACCTCCTGAAAGGTGCGAGACAGGGCGATCAGGCCGCGACAAAACAGATAGATCGGCATCGGCACCAAGTTGCGGGAGGCACCAAACCCCACCGGAACCGCGACGATGAACCCGGCCACGGTGGAGATGGCGGCCATGGTCACGCTTTCCATCATCCCGGTGAAGATCAGGTTGCCGCGGGTGGTGAAATCCGGCTGCAAAAAGGCCAGTAGCAGCCGCCCACTGCGCTCAATACCGCGGGCTACCCGGGCTGGGTCGAAGTTGAGGGTGGATATAGCGAAGATCAGATAGATAATGCCACCCACAACCAATCCCCAACGAACCCAGGGATTCTTAATCAGGGGCGGCGGTGACCATTTCCGACTGCTCAGGGTTGTTGCCTGTGTCATGTTCTGCTCCGCGATGTTGACTTCTGCAAGGGATCCTTTAGTGAGCAGCAGCAGAGACGGCCTCGCTCTCTTCAGAGTCTTGGGCGGGGCCAGAGGCATTCCAATCTTCTTCGCCGTAAATCTCGCTCAAGACACTGGGGGTAAGGCGATTGGGGGGGCCATCATACACCACCTCCCCGAAGCGTAAACCGACGATCCGCTGGGCGAACATCTGCGCCAAAGGCACATCGTGAATGTTGATGATCACCGATAGGCCCCGTTCCGTAGCCAGCTCGTTGATCAAGCGCATGATTTGGCGGGAGGTTTTGGGATCCAAGCTGGCGGTAGGCTCATCCACCAGGAGCAGCTCGGGGTTCTGCAAAAGGGCCCGCGCAATCCCCACCCGTTGCCGCTGACCGCCGGAGAGGGCATCGGCTCGCTTATCAGGAAACTCCGACAACCCCACCCGCTCCAATAGACGAAAGGCTTCATCGATGATGGCCTGAGGAAACTTGCGGAACCAGCTCTGCCAGAAATTGACGTACCCCAGTTGCCCGGAGAGAATATTTTCCATCACAGTCAGGCGTTCCACCAGGGCATATTCCTGGAAGATCATGCCGATTTTGCGTCGTGCTTGCCGTAACTCGCGCGTGTTCAAGCGGGCGAGATCGACACGGTTGAGCCAAACGCTGCCACTAGTAGGTTCCACCAAGCGGTTGATGCAACGAATCAGGGTGCTTTTCCCGGCTCCCGAAGGGCCAATTAAGGCCATCACCTGCCCATCAGGAACATCTAGGGTCACCCCTTTCAAGGCCATATCGCCTGTAGGGTAACGTTTGCTCAAGGAGTCGATACGTAGCATCTGGATAACCTACTCTAAACGGACAAGGGTTTAACGGTTACTTCCTCAGAACCCAACTTTTTGGCATCCAACAAAAAGGGATCCCTTATGGTTTTCCCTTAACACGGGATCCCTGCTCTATTCAGTTCACCTATTGGGGAGGGTCTTTCTCCTGAATCAACCGGATCACTTCCCAATCTTCCTTGTAGGTGATGGGGCCAAAAGCAGCACGGTCAAAGGCTTCTGCTAACTTGGTTCCGGTAAAGTCAAAGGTGTAGAAAGCCTCGCGGATTTTCTCTTGCAGCTTTGGATCCAAATTGTAGGCGTAGCCAAAAGGACCGCTGGGGAAGGTTGCAGATTTGTAGAGGGTGCGGAACTGATTGCACTCCACTTGTCCGGCGATGCACATGCGGTTGAGCACATCGTTGGCAATGGGGGCAGCATCGTAGTCTCCGTTGTACACACCCAAGATGGAGTTTTCGTGACCCCCGGAGAAGTTGGCCTCATAGTCCACACCATCCTTGAAGCCAGTTTCCTCCTCAATCAAAATGCGGGCGCTGATGTAGCCGGAGTTGGAAGAGGGCTGGGTAAAGGCAATGCGGCGGCCTTTGATGTCTTCTAGCTTTTCTAGGCCGCTGTCGATGCGGGTGATCACTTCCATTTCATAGCCAAAGCTGCCGTCTTCCTTGGCAAAAATGGCGAAGGGCACATAGCCCGCTTGGTTCACAGCACGAGGGGTGCAGCCGGTGCAGGTGCCCATGATGTGTAACCGTCCGGCCCGCAGCGCTTCTGTTTGAGCCGCTTCAGAGTCGACAGGCACGAATTGGACGTCTCTGCCAGTCACCTCTTTGAGGTAGTCGGTGAATTCTTGCCAGGTTTCGGAGTAAACCGCTGGATCTTCAGAGGAGGTGTAGGAGATTAGCAAGGTATCAGGGTTAACAATTTGAGCCGGATCCGTTGGCGTATCTGCCACTAGGTCGCCATCAGCATCGCAGTACCGTTCATCCATGCCCACCGGACGAGGGCAAGATTGCGCTTGAGCCGCTTGATAACCCACCATTGTCATGGCTACTGCAGCAAGAGCAAGACCCTTAGACAGCAGACGAGTTACAGAGTGATAGGCCAACATTGCAAAGATCTCCTGGTTGGGGTGAATTTGAGGCTAGAAGGAGCCGAGCTTAATAATTAATAAAGTAGGTGAAGTGCCGTTCATTCAAAAACATCAAGTTATCCCAGGCTCAATTCAGCACTAGCTCTTATCGCTAAAACCCAATGGCTCCACAGGACTCAGAACGCTTAATAAAGCTTAATAACACAGTAACACTATCTGCTGGAGCCTAAGCTAAGAGGGGTTTAATGAAGGGTTAAGGATAGATTATTGGGTGCAGAGATCCGTCATCTTTATCTTCGAGCTTCCCAAAGTACTTAAGGGATCCCATCCTCAGGAAAAGCTCCTGCTGGCGGCTGAACAACCTTTTCTGACTTCACGTAGGTTCTTTTATGGAGCAAGAGTTAGCTTGAATTTACTATATTAGATAGCACTGGAAAAGGCTGTAAGGACAGATTGAAATCCCTTTAACGACCGCCAATCACACCAATATAATTGGTCACCCACTCGTAGTAGGGCACACAGTCCATGCGGCCATCGCCACAGTCGGCCACGGGGGTTTTCCAAAAAGAGATGCGCTCGAAATTATCGATGCCATTGGTTTGGCAGCCTTCTGGCCCCAGTAGCTCGCTGGCTTGACAAGCGGCAGGCACCACCGGCACTGAACCGAACCAAGCCGCCAGATCTCCTTGTACTTTCGGGTTCAAGGAATGTTCCATCCATAGGTAGGCGCAGTTGGGGTGTTTGGCGGTGGCACTGAGCATGGTGGTATCCGACCAGCCGGTGGCCCCTTCCTCCGGCACAACGCTGGCGATGGGTTGTCCTTCGTACTGCAACAGGTTCACTTGGAAGGGCCAGGAGCCAGAGGCCACCACCCCTTCGTTGACAAAGTCATCCACCTGCACCGCCGCATCGTGCCAGTAGCGACCAATCAGCTGCCGTTGCTGACGCAACAGATCCAGAGCCGCATCAAACTGTTCACGGATGAGCTCGTAGGGATCCGTAATGCCCAGTTCCGGTCGGTGGGCCTTCAGGTACAGAGCAGCATCAGCAATGTAGATGGGGCCATCGTAGGCTTGGATGCGGCCCTTGTTGGATTTGCCATCCGCCAGGGTTTTCTCTTCAAACACCACATCCCAACTGGTGGGTGGCTCCCGGAAGGCTTGGGTGTTGTACATCAATACATTGGATCCCCATTGGTAGGGGACACCGTAGTGTTTGCCCTCCACGGTATGCCAGGGGGCATCCTGCAGGCGCGGGTCGATGGTGTCCCAACTGGGGATGAGGCGTGGGTTAATTTGCTGTACCCGTTCCCCCTTGATCAGGCGCAGGGTGGCATCGCCAGAAGCGGTCACCAGATCAAAGCCTCCCTCGTTCATCAGAGCCACCATCTCATCGGAGGTCGCCGCCACCTTGACGCTGACTTTGCAGCCGGTCTCTTTTTCAAAGCCGGTCACCCAGTCGTAGGCGGGATCCGTTTCACCCCGTTCAATGTAGCCCGCCCAAGCCACGATCGAGACTGCCCCCTCCGGACGGCCCAAGCGATAGAGAGGCCCACGGGCTGCATGAGCAGAATGGGGGGTGAGCAACACGGCCAGCAGAGCCAAGCCCAGCGAGAGCAACAGGGTCAGCCCTAGCCGTATCCACAGGCGAAGTGGCACTGAGAAGATGGCGCGCAGAGGAGTGAAGGGTTTCAGGTTAGCGATCACAGGCTTCTCCCAGGCAACAACCGTGCTGGTTCAAGGGTAGATCATTCTTCTGGGGGGATACCGCTACTCTGAAAACAATATTCAATTTCCGGCAGGATTTTCCCCACGGGGATCCCTGTAGGACTGAGCAGTGGAACGCCCTTCAACGCTGCTTCAGTACCAATAGAGTTAGATCATCGTACAAGGTTTGGGAGCCGATAAATTGCCGCACTTCCTTGACGATGGATTGGCGAATTTGGCTAGCGCTCTGGTGCCAATGGCAGCTAATCGCCTGACAGAGCCGGTTTAGGCCAAAGTGCTCTCCGGCTTCGTTCTCAGCTTCGGTCACACCATCGGTGTAAAGTACCACTCCATCTCCTGGTTCCAGGAAAAATTCGTGCTGGTTCACAAAGGAGCTGATATCGGCCTCCAACCCAATGGGGAAGCCTAGGTCGATGGTATCCACTCGCTGGATTTGCCCATTGGCGCGTACTAGGATTAACTCCTCGTGTTGGCCGCTCAGTTTAAGCTGGCCAGAGTGGTAGTCTAGCAGCGACAGGCTGAGGTTCTTGTCGGTGCGCATCCGTTGCACATTCTCGTAAATCACCTGATTCAGGATCGATAAAAAGCGTTTGCTGTCGGTTTCCCCATTAGCCAGTAGGGTGCGCACGGCCATCTGCACCATGATCATTAACACGCCACTTTCCAAACCGTGCCCGGTCACATCGCCGATGCCGATTTTGACGCAACCATTTTGACGCAAAACATCGTAGTAATCCCCCCCTACCTCTGTCGCCGGTTCCATAAACCCGGCAATGTCAAGCTCCGGGATCCCTTGCAATTCCTCCTCTTTGGGCAGGATCATCTGCTGCAGACGGCGGGTGATCTCCACTTCGGTACTGAGGCGCAAGTTCTCCACTTGCAGAGCTTGGTTCAGCTGTGAGATCTCGCGGTTGGCATCTGCTAGAGCCTTTTGCGAACGCTTCAGTTCCTCGGTTTTTTGGTTGAGCAGCCACTGGTCGTGAATGGCTTGCGGCACCGACTGGAGCAAATCCATCACCACTGCAGATGTGCCAAAGCCCGCCTGCTCTACCCCCAGCCAAGGCAAGGGATCCACCAGCTCAGGGCTGCTGGCTAGGATGTCAAATTGCAGATCCGGGCGGATTTGGCCAATGTGATAGTCACGGCAAACGTGATGGTTGGGGGCAATCCGCCACAGACCCGCGGGGGTTTCCCTCTCTTGTCCAATCGCTGTCTGGCGCACCGCTTCTACTTCCAGAGATTGAGCCGCTTGGGCAGATTGCCACCACAGATACACCTGCGTATAGGCGGCAGCCATCGGATCGTTGATAACGCGATGACGACCATACCGTCGCCGGAACCGGCTTAAAAAGGTTTGGTTGGCGGGGGTTTGTAGATTTTGAAAATGGCCCCAACAGGCGTAGTGCCCCACTGCTGCTGAGCCAATGTGCAGCAGCTCCACCTCGGAAATGCTCATCGCCATCACTGGCAGTTGGCTGGCCGGGATCCCAGCTTCCGCCAAGGCGTGGTAAAACCCAAGGTTGCTGTCTCCGTTCAGGGTACTGAAGATGGCATCCGGGGCTGCCTGTCGAAGAGCTTGCAACACACTCCCAAAGTGTCGGGATCCGAGAGGGACATAGCATTCCCCCGCCAACTGGCCGCCCCAATGGTGCAACTGCCCCTTCAGATAGGTATGGGCAACCCGCGGAAACACATAATCGGATCCCACCAAAAAGATGCGGCAATGTCCCTGCTGCAATAGCCAACGCAAGGCTGGCTCCACCTGCTGATTCAGACAAGCCCCGGTGTAAAACACCTGCCGCGACTGCTCCATGCCCTCGTACTGCACGGGATACCACAACAGGGCATCCGCCGCCTCGAAGACGGGCAACACCGCTTTCCGACTGAGGGAGGTCCAGCAACCAAATACCGTCGCCACCTGCGGGATCAGATACTCAGCCGCCGATAAAAAGCGCTCTGGATCCGAAGCGCCGTCTTCGATGATGGGTTCGATCTCGGAGCCGAGCAGGCCCCCCTGTTGATTAATCTCATCAATGGCCAACAGAGCTGCATCCACCAAAGGGGCTTCGCTGATGGCCATGGTGCCACTGAGGGAATGCAGGATCCCGACTTGGATGGTGGACATACCCCTCTCTCTGCAAGGCATAACTCACGGCTCAGACAAAAGCCTGTAAGCTAATATACTGGCATTACGGAGGATCAGATGTTTTCAGATGCCTTCTAAGTTGACATTGAGAAAGCGGGCAATCTCTGCTGCTTGGTTTTCGATCTCGGCTAAGGGGGGTGGCTGACCCACTCCGGTGAGGGGAATATCGCCGCGCCCTTTCACCCGCAAATAGATGGCCCGGCGGGGGTTCAGCCCTTCTCTGAGTTCCACCCGCAGGCTCTGCACATCGGCAAAATCATACTCAAGGCGCACCTCGCGGTTTTTGCCCGGAAAGCCCTGCCGCACCAAGGTCACCTTTTGGGCCTGGCGGTCGAATTCGTTATAGCCGCCCCCCAAATTCCAGTACAAACTCAGCCATTGGTACAGCCCCGTCAGGGATCCGATCACCCCATAAAAGAGCATGGCAATGCCCTGAGGAATGAACACCAAGGCCGCCGGATCCGAAAAAGGCAGCAGATTTTGGTGCCAATAGCTCGAAAGGCCCGCCAAGGTAAAGCCCAAACCGCCCCCTGTCAGCGCCACCGCCCAAAAGTAAACGCTGGCCCGCCGCGATCCGATCACGGTGTAGCGCAACCTATCGGCAGAACGAATTTCGGGAACAGTTGTGGACACGGGCAGGATCCCTACAGCTTTCCGGTTTTGTTTTTTCATCTTAAGCCGCAGTGGCTCTCCCCCGCAGAATTACGCCAAGCCCTAGCCCAACCTGCGCCAAGCCGACAGCCAAGACAGCTTCATGAGGCTCCTAAAGGGGCATTCCGTCTGCCAAGCTGGAAAAAAGGCTTCCGTCCATTCCTTCCTCATCCCCTTCCTCATCCGTGTAACCATGAGCATGAGCGTTCTTTCCCAACCAGGTTCTCCTCGTCTTTCTCGCTGGTTTTCGCTGGGCTTGCTCACTCTCGGCCTGCTAGGGCTACGGGTCCATGCCAACCCGGTCGAAGTATTGCCCACCCAATTTAACCGCGAAGAACAGGCCAGCATCGATGTTTACCAGGCGGCTAGCCCGGCAGTGGTGACCATTGGCAATGGTCGCGGTACGGGATCTGGCACGTTTATCCGCCCTGAGGGGTTGATCCTCACCAATGAGCATGTGGTCAGGGGATCCCGCAACGGACAGGTGCAGGTGCGTACAGCGGCGGGTAGCACCTACATCGGTGATGTGATCGCGGTGGATCGGCCCAATGACTTGGCTCTGGTGCGCCTGAGGGATACAGGCGGCGCTACCTTCCCGACGGTGCCCTTGGCTTCCGAGTCGGGCATTCGGGTTGGCCAGCAAGTGTATGCCATCGGCAGCCCCTTTGGCCTTTCCGGCACCCTCACTACCGGCATTCTTAGCCGCATTGCTCCCAATGGAGATCTGCAAACGGATGCCGCCATTAACCCCGGCAACTCCGGCGGCCCTTTGCTCAATTCCCGCGGAGAATTGATCGGCGTCAACAAAGCCATCCTCTCCTCTGGGCGCGGTAATCTGGGCATTGGCTTTGCCACTAGCGCCACCGTCGCCCAAGCCTTCATCGCCCAAAACCTGAATAATGCCCCTCTGGTGGCCAGCAATCCAACTGGGCCACGCTTGGGGGTGGCGGTAGATCCGCAAACACTGGTGATTCAAGAGGTGCAAGCAGGATCCCTGGCAAGCCGCATCGGCCTACAACCGGGGGATCGCCTGGTGGGGCTGAATGGGCGTCGCTTGGTCAACTTGGAACAACTGCTGGATTATCTGGATACTCGGCCTCAATCGGCGCGGCTGACCATCGGGCGTGGACGGCAACTGGCGGAGATCCCAGTGCGATTTTGAGGGATTTTGAGGGAAGTGGCTCTTCTGTCTGAATCTGAATCCCTTAGGGTTGGGGTTCTGTTGGGGTGACAAATTCCCCAGGGGCCACATCAGGAGGACTGGGGGAAGTCGGCTCAGCAGCTTCAGTAGGCTCTGGGGAGGGTTCACTCTCGGGCGTGGGATCCGGGCTGGGTTCCGGTTCGGGAGAAGCTGTCTGTTCCAGCTCTGGGGTAGGGGGGGAGGGCTCAGATTTGGGTTCTGACTCTGGGGTTGGGTCTGGCAGTGGGAGGAGCTGCGATAGGGCTTCTTGAGCGGTTCGTTCCCCGAAAGCCGATAGAGCGATGGCCGCTTCTCCCCGGCTGACCGGCTCAAAGGGGTTAAAGGTACGGATTGGGCCAAAGGTGCGCAACACTGTCGAGGCATTGTTCTGGCGGCGATCCGCCACTAAAGGGGCGATCGCTTCCGGGGGCACCTGCGCCGCATCCGTAAAACCCCACCCTTCTTCCAATTCCGGTAGGGATCCCTTCACTTGGCCAGGGGGCAGATCCAGCGGTACCTTCATGCGGATCAACTCGGCCCGAGACAGCAGGCTGTTGGGGCGAAACTCCTGATGGGCATCGCCGTCGATTAACCCAGCCGCTCCTAGGGCTTGAATGTAGCGAAAATGGGGATCCTCTTCCGGCACGTCCAAAAAGATCGGGCGCTCTGATGCTGAGCCCAGACGAATTTGACGGCTCGGCTCATCGGCATAAATGGCATTGTTGGCCAGCACCAACCAACGGGCAAATTCTCCGCGACGGATACTGCGCTGAGGCTGAAATTCGTCGCCCGTCAGATCTGCAAACACCCCCAACTGATCCAACAGGTTTACGGAACGGGCCACCAGGGATCCCGTCTCCAGATCGACAAAGCGACCGCTGCCTTCAATCGGGGGAGATGGGGCAATGGGGATCCTGGGAGCAACCGGAGCGGGGACAGAGGTTGGGCTGGATCCCGGTGAGAGTTGGGGTCGGGGAGTAGCTGGAGTTTCTGTTGACCTCACATCTGCACGCACATCAGTTGAAAGGGCCGGTGAACCCACAGGCTGCACCCATCGTCCCAGCTGATCCCCCCACTCAGTTCCCTGACAGGCCGACACCCCAAAAAGCAGCCAGACAACTCCACTCAGCTTGAGGCAGGCGGACAATCCAGTTGGATAAGACCTAGGCTGATGATGCGACACGGTTCCTCCCCAGTTAGGCCCATTTGCGACTAAAGTCTTCCAGCACATCCAGCAGATTCAGTAAGCTCTGCATCGGCAGCAGATCCGCTAGGGGCAATTCTTTGCGTCCACCCCCCAGCTTGACCGGGATCCCTTGCAATACCTGGGTCACGGCTGCCTCATCCACCTTGCCGGTCATCACTTGTGGAGCCAGCTGTTCTGCCAAGAGGGTGTGCAGATGGGCATCCCGCAGGTAGAGGTGCCAGCGGGCCACATCGATATAGACTTCCGCACCAATGGTGGCCGCCAACTGTTCAAGTTCTGCATTGCTGGGCATTGTGACCATAGCTCAGCTCCGTCGTTTCTGCTCATATTCAATTTGCCCACAGTCACAGCATAGCCTGGGGCTAAGGGGGGCTGGTGGCAGAGCGGCTCGGCAAAGGAAGGGCAAAGTTGTCTTGGAGCTGCCGCAACATCAGCAGGTGTTCCAGCGCCAGGCGATCCCGTTCGGTGCGCAATTCGCTCAGTTGGGCTTGGATCTGGCGAATATCGGCTTCGGCAGAGCCCCAGTCTTGCAAGAGGCGGTAGAGGCGCTCCTGTTTGTCAGCAATTTGCGCGTTCAGGCGGGCTAAGCGTTGGCTGAAGTCTACATCCATGTGTTCTGCCAAGTCGGGATCGGGCAGCAGGGCCAAGCGCTCCAGATGAATACCAAGATCTGCCAACGTCGGAGGAGGGGGATCCATCTTTTCTAGGAGCGGGAAGCGGGAGAATGGAAACAACTCCGCTTCAGCACTGGGTAGCACAGGCCGCCACCGCTCTGGGGTAGGAGATTGCAGGCGAACCATGGGGGTGGTGAGGCGGGGTAAGCGACCCGGAAAGGGAGACCTATTTGGAGTAGGGGTGGATCCCAACCCTGGTTCCTGAGCCTCTGGAGATGCTTCCAATTCCTCTTCCGATTCCTCTAAAGAAGAGAGCGAATGGGGCCGAGATGGGCTTGCTTCAGAAGCAGGGCTCCCATGGGTTGGCGTGCGAGTGTTGGAGTTGATCTGGGCCTGTACAGCCCCAGCACCAAGGCTGCACAGACAGAGACAAACCCCCAGGCTCCAAGCCCAGCGAACACGTCTTTCCACACCACCTTCCTGGGTCATCCTCAAGGCACCTCAGCTCCACCTGTGGAGGCCACTTCAAACAAAATTGAGTAGGCGTCCTGCTTTTGCCCCGGCTCGAAGAGGTAGCGTTGCGCCACACGGGCAGAAGCCGGCACAATCGCCACCCGTACCGGCGGTTCCTCCAGCGATACCAACGGCTGCAGATGGTACCAGCGCCAGCCCGCCCAGCCCGCTCCCGTCAATACCAGTAAGGCTGCCGCCACCTGGCCCCAGGGGTTATGACGCCGCCGCTGCCGGGATCCCCAGCCCAGATGAGCCACCGGAGCCTGATCCAGTTCATCGAAAACACGGCTGATCAGCAACTCCGTTTGGGTACTGTCCATCGTCGGAACTTCCAGGTTGGCCAACCCCGCCTGCAAGGCAGCCAGCTGGCTATATAATTGCCGCCCCTGGGCATCGGTGGCCAGCCAATCCTCCACCTGTCGAGCCTCTTGGGTAGACAATTCCCCATCTAGATAAGCGCTCAGCTGCTCAAAGCGTTTGTCCACCACCGGCAATTCTTGCAGCGGGTCAATCGGGGGATCCCCGCGGTCGGGGTTAAGGTTGCCACGAAACATGCTCATTCACCCTCCAAATAAGATTTCAGGGTGGATTGCAAACGGGCCCGGGCCCGCGCAATACGGGATTTAACCGTGCCCAAAGACACACCTGTAATTTCGGCTATTTCTTCGTAGGCCATACCTTGAATTTCCCGCAACAGAATGGTTTGGCGAAAGGCTGGCGGCAGGTCTCGGACAGCCTGATGCAATTGCTCGTAAAACTCGCAGGTGGTGAGGTGGTCGTGGGGGCTAGGACTCTCGCTGGGCAGTTCCCATTCCATCTGGCTATCCCGCCTTTGGATTGGGGCATCCAAAGAAAGAGGCTGCTGCTGCCGCTTGCGCTTGCGCAGCTCGTCATAAAAAAGGTTGGTGGCAATCCGACCCAGCCAACTGCGAAACTTGGCCGGCTCCTGTAGCCGCTTCAAGTGGCGGTAGGCACGGATCCACACTTCTTGAGCCAGATCATGCCGGTCATGCCAGTCGGGGGCAAGATGACAGAGCACCTTATCCACATGGGCTTGATGACGACGCATCAGCTCAGCAAAGGCCTCGCGGTGGGGTTGGGATCCCTGCTGGCAAAGCAGCACCAGATCCAAATCAGCGAGCTTTTCGGGCCGCACAGGCACACTCGTCACCAAAACCGACCAGGGCTGGCAGCTGATTTCGCTGAGGGCAGCATTCATAGGCATCCATGGAGTGAGAAGCAAAAACGGAGGGATCCCCTCCTAGGCAGAACCTCTGTTTCCTGGACGAACTGGCAGAGACGGAGTTCCCCCCCTCATTCCAGAACCTACCCCCCAGGGCAGGTGCAGGAGCAATGGCTACAGAACCGTACTGACAAGACCACATGGACAAGAGCATTCCCTCCCGGATCTTGGCGCAAACTGCGAGGCTGTGGGCTGACCCACTGAGAGCACCTTTGCAGGATAGCCCTTGGCCCCATGACTGGGCTACAGTGGGCTTGCTCTGTGTCTGAAAGCCCGACACCGCATGACTTCTGATTTTCCTCCCCCTGATTCTCTGGCTGCTGTTCTTTCAGAGCTAAGAGCAGCACCAATGTTGGCGGCGGTCTCGGCGGCCTCTTTGCAATGGCTGGGATCCCAGGTGAAGGTGCGGGAGGTCTCGGCTGGACAAGTGCTGTTCATGCAGGATGCCTGGGGCAGTGTTGTCTATCTGATTCTCTCCGGCTGGGCGAAGGTGCGGCGGGCTTTGCGGGTACGCAACGGGGAGTCGGTGCAAGATAACTCCAAAACCCTCGCTATTTTGGGGCCAGGCTCTTGGGTGGGGGAAATGGCTGTTTTGGATGAAGCCCCCCGGTCTCGGGATGTCTTGGCCCTGACGAGGGTGCGGGCCGCCGGGATTCCGGCGGCGATTTTCAGTGAATTGATGGTGCAGGAGCCGCAATTGTGTTACCAACTGGCCTGTAGCCTCTCCCGCCGCCTGCGCCTGACCAACCTGCAGGCGGATCTCAGTCAGCAAAGCCCGCCGGTACGCCTGGTGCATACGCTGGTGCAACTGGGGGAAGCCTTTGGAGAGAAAACCCCCCAGGGGGTGCGCATCTTTCACCCACCCATACAGGATTTGGCGGATATCAGCCAGGTCAGCCTGGAAGCAGCGACGGCCGTGTTGGATCGCTTGATTCAACAGGGGGTTCTCAAGGTGTTGACGAAGGAAAATGCTCTTCTGTTGGTGCAGTACGCCAAGCTGACGGAAGCCATCCGTCTGCTGTAGAGGTTTTCAGAAGAACTTTCACAAGCCTGTCATGCGCCCACAACCCATCCCTCCTCAACCCGGTCAGGAATCCGTCTGGGATTATCCTCGGCCCCCACGCCTACAACCCACCTCAGAATGGGTAGAGGTTCTCTTTAACGATCAGCTGATCGCCAAAAGCCAAAGCTGCTATCGGGTTTTGGAGACCAGTCACCCGCCGGTGTACTATATTCCTCCCGCCGATATTCAACTGCAGTATCTCCAGCCCAGCCTGCGCACCTCCTTCTGCGAGTTCAAGGGATCCGCTCGCTACTGGATCGTACAGGTCGGTTCCCAAATAGCCATCGATGCTGCCTGGAGCTACCCGGATCCCAGCCCGGCGTTTTTGCCCCTCCGCGACTATCTGGCTTTCTATCCAGACCGTATGCAAGAGTGCCGGGTGGATGGAGAACTGGTGCAGCCGCAACCGGAGGGCTTTTATGGCGGCTGGATCACCCGTAGAGTGGTGGGCCCCTTCAAGGGCGGGCCGGGCAGTTGGGGTTGGTAAGTCCGGAGTTGACCCCAATCTGTCCAGCCGGGATCCATGGTTAATCCATGGTTATGATATCGATTCGCAGGGAGGGGATCCCTTTTGCCGACGAAAAGGACTAAAGTAAATCTGATTCGAGTTAAGTTGTCCTCGACCAAGGGATCCCGCTAGGGGTGGTTCAACCCATTGAGTGCTGTTTTAGTGCTGTCCCACAGAAACAGAGTCTTGTACATCGCTATCGCGTTGCCATAGGGTGTCCTGGGGCCAAAGAAAGGGGAGGACAAGCTTCCGGTGATTCAACAGGAGAGCAGACAAAAACCATGACGGTGCGGGTGGCCCTCGACTACTATCGAGTTTTGATGCTATCGGCACGGGCAGATGAGCATCAGATTGAGCAAGCTTATCAGGAACGGATCGATCTCAAGCCGGGAGAGCGTTCTTGGTTGCTGGGGTTCTCTCCTGAGGCAGTGGGAAGCCGGGCACAGCTGATCCAGGAAGCAGCCGCTGTGTTGCTTAACCCAGAAACAAGAAGAAACTACGACGAACACCTCACCCCGGCAGATCCCACTTTGATGGTGGAAGACTCACTCCTACCTGGCGTGCTGTGTTTGCACTGCGAATCCGGGGAGTATCAAGCCGCCTTGGATTTGGCACAAGCGATGTTGGATCAAGGCCACCCTGCCCGTTCCGACGCCATTTTGTCGCGGGCCATCGGTCGGTTGGAGTTGGGTCGGGAAGCCTGGCAACAGGGATCCTACGAAGAGGCCGCCCGCTCTTTGCAAGCGGGTTTGGCAGAGCTAGAGGAGTATCAGGCTTTTCCACAAATGCAGGCGGAGATCCGGGTGGATCTGGGCAAGCTGCGCCCCTACCGCATTTTGCAACTTCTCAGCCACGAGTCCGATTCGGAAACCAGCAAGGGATCGTTAGGGGATCCGGCCTTGGTGCGGCAACAGGGCCTCACCCTCCTCAAGGCCATGTTAGATGAACGGCGAGGCATTGAGGGCACCGGCCAAGATGGTTCCGGACTCAGTACCGAAGATTTCCTGCGCTTTATCCAACGGGTGCGCCGTCAACTCACCCTCAAGGAGCAACAGGAGCTGTTTGAGCGGGAGGCAGAGCGGCCCTCCATGGTGGCGGTCTACTTGGCGGTGCAGGTGTTGCTGGCGGCAGGATACCTGGACAATCGCCCAGCTTTGGTCAGGCGGGCCCGTGGCCACCTGGCTCGGCTGGCGCAACGGCAGGATGTGCATCTGGAGCAAGCCATCTGCAGCCTGTTGCTGGGTCGCACCGAGGAAGCCCTAGAGCATCTACAATCGGCCCAAGAGGAAGAGGCGTTGCAATTTATCGAGGAGCACTCCACTGGGTCTCCTGACCAACTGCCGGGGCTGTGCCGCTTCACGGAAAAGTGGTTTGAAGTGGAAGTCTTCCCGGAATTTCGTGGTTTGGAAACGGCCCAAGCGACTCTGCAAGCTTATTTCGATAATCCGCAGGTTCAGGCTTACCTGGATGAGATGCCCAGCCGCGAGGATCCTCCGGAAGGGATCCCTGGGATGTTATCTCCCCAGTCTCCCAGCCCGCCTCAGCCCCATTTGCCCGTCATGGTTGGCTCCCGGATGACGGAACAAACGCAAGAGTTGAATCGCCCCCCAGGCACTCTGCAACGGGGAGGAACCCTGTCGCCACCCGCCATGGACACCCCCCGGATGGCGGATCTACCCGTCTATCCGGGGGCAAATGGGCTGGAAGGTAGCCCCTACTCGGATAGAAATGAGATTCCTCCGGCCCGCAACCGTGCCTCTTACGACTCGGAGGGTCACCGTCGCAACCGCTCTGGGCCCAGAAGAAACCGCAGTCGTGCTGGTGGAGGGGATCCCTATCGCCCTGCCATTCCTGCTGTGGTTCGCCTCGCAGGGGTGGTTAGCATCGGCATCATCTCTTTAATCGTGATTTGGCAGATGTTACGGGGCCTGTTCACGCCACCCCCAGCACCGCCGATTGAACAGCCGCAGGTGCAACTGGATCAACCCCCGGTTGCCATTAGCGACCCCGCCCAGCCAGAACCGACTCCTCCCCCTGAGCCAGAGTTGACCGGCCCCCTAGCCGAATGGCAGGGTGTGCAACAGGTGCGCGTCATCTCGAATGATGGCATCAACATTCGCCAGCAACCTAGCCTGACGGGAGCGATTGTCGGGGCTGCCCCCCGTCAAGCCCTGCTGCGGGTGGTGGAGGTACAGGCTGGAGAAGGACAAGTTCCCGTGTGGTTGCGCATTGAGCGGGATGGGGCTCCAGGCGGTTGGATTGCCGCACAATCGGGCACAACTCGTTTGGTGGAACGGCCCTGATGGTCTGTGGCCTAGGTTCTGCTCCTCTCTCGGGATAGATAGTACCCCTTTTCTGGTCTTGTGGATATTCTGCGCAATGCCCCGCTTGGGGTCTATCTGGAAGAACCTCGGACTTGGCTGCATCGCCTCGATCCTCGTGTCAAGCTGATCTGGCTGCTGAGTGTGTTGCTCAGCCCCATTTTGGCCAGCAATGTCTGGCGCTTAGCTGTGGTGGTTGCGCTGTTGTTGCTGACTGCTGTGGCCCGCTTGCCGCGCCGGGTCTGGTCACGCCAGCTCTCGTTGGTGCTGACCTTGAGCCTGCTCACTTTCGGGATCACCAGTTTGGCCCCGGATGGGTTGGGGGTTTCGCCGCATCCGCAACGACAGGATGTACAGGTAGTGGGCTATGGGTTGACCGGGATCCCCGATTCTGAAGTTAGTTCTGCAGTTGAAGAGGCAACCCGAGCGTGGATGGCTCAAACTCGCCAATGGCCAACTCCTTACCGCTACCGTCTGGTCCGCTTTTCTGGGTTTGGGCGCACTTTTCAGGTTTCCCGACGGTCTTTGTCGGTAGCGCTGCGACTGGGGACTTTGATGTTCACACTGCTTTATGCCACCAACTTATTTTTGCTCACCACCGCTTCTGAAGAGATTACAGAAGGAATCGGGCGACTGTTGCAGCCCTTGAAAGGTTGGGGACTACCGATCGCGGAGGTGATCCTCACCCTGACCTTGGCCCTGCGCTTCCTGCCCCTGGTGATGGAGGAGGTGCAAAACTTGGTGCGGGCAGTGCGAACTCGGGATGTGCGCTGGGGATCCCTCAGCTTCCGGGGCGGGATCCAAACTTTGCTGGCCTTGGTGGAACGGTTTTTTGAAAATCTGCTTTTGCGGGCTGAACAAACGGCTACAGCAATGCAGGCACGAGGCTTAACAGGCCCGGATCACCCGCTGCGCTGGCATCCCCTGCAACTGCGACGACTGGATCGCTGGATGCTGGTTCTACTACCACTGTTTTGGCTGGTACGGATAGCGGGCTTCAGCCAGGTTTAGCTTGATTGGCGGGTAGACCGCAGGTCGTTCCTAGCCCCGCACTGTACCTTCAGGTCAGTGTCGGGATGAAAGCCGTGCTTGTTGAGTGTGGCAATGCTTACAGCAGGCTATGCCAACGATGCCGCACTCAACAAGCCCTACCCAACGAATCAGTCTGGGGCATCTTAGTTTTCGATGTACTTTTTCAAGACTGAAACTGTCACGCCCCCACAGGATGCGATGAAGTACGATTCATTCTAAAGAACATTCTTCCAATACACTTTATCAACTTCTTCCGGGAACTCACTGCAAATCTTACGACTGGTTAGAGACTTCAAATTACCGATGAACTTTGGAAGTTCTGTTTGTGGGAGGTACTGAAGCAACAAATGGATATGATTTTCTTTCCCATTGAACTCAATCAACTTGCACTGCCACTTTTGGCACAGGTCATTCATGAGTTCTCCCATGCGAGTCAGCATTTCCCCCGTCAGTACCTTACGTCTGTACTTGGTTGTTAACACCAAATGAGCTTTCAGGTCGGACATGGCTCTACCACTTGAAACAAAATCGTTGTGTATATCACTGTTTTTTGTTTATGCTACACTCAATCTATGAGAATTGCCTATCAATACAAGCTACTGCCATCCACTTTGCAACTTGTCACGATGAATCGTTGGCTTGATATGCTTCGGCAGCAGTACAACTGGATGCTGGCAGATTGGTTTGATTGGTGGGAAATGAATCGCTGTCTTGTCAATGCTTGCCCCCTGGTTTGCAACATCGCTGAACCCAGAGAAAAGCCTGAATACTACGGACAGAAACGCTCTCTGGTAAGGCTGAAGCGGGATAGACCCTGGTACAAAGAGATTCATTCTCAAGTGCTACAAGATATGGTGAAGCGGGTCAAACTCGCTTTTGCCCGTTACCTGAAAGGGGACTGCAACGGCAAAAGATCGGGCAAGCTTCGGTTTAAGGGTGTAAATCGGTATCGTTCGTTCACCTACCCTCAAGCTTCGATTGACTGGATTGATAGCAACAAAATCGAACTGCCCAAAATTGGAGCAGTGAAAGTCGTTTGGCATCGTCCATTACCTCCAGGGTTTGAGGTCAAAAGCGCAATTCTGAGTCGGAAAGCTGACGGCTGGTATATCACGCTGTCATTGCAGGATGATTCGGTTCCTGAACAAACGATTGACGTTGTCCCAAATTGGGATAACTCCATTGGCTTGGATATGGGGCTAGAGCATTTTGTGGCAGATTCAGAGGGTGAATTGATTGACTATCCTCGTTTCCTGAGGCAGGCAAAATCCAAGCTTGCCAAGTTGCAGCAAAAGTGTGATGCTCGCCCCAAAGGCAGCGTCGCCCGAAAGAAGCTGAGTCAAAGGATTGCACGACTGCATCAGAAAATTGCAAGACAGCGATATCAGTTTCACTGCGAGACGGCGAATCAGTTGCTTATCAAAGCTGATGTGGTCTTTGTTGAAGACTTTAACCTCAGCAATATGACGAAGCGGTGCAAACCAAAGCAGGACGAAAATGGAACGTTTCTACCCAATGGACAAGCGGCAAAAGCAGGACTGAACAAGTCTTTCGCTGATGCTGGAATCAGTCAGTTCGTGAACCAAATCCTACCTTTCAAAGCTGAAAAAGCTGGAAAGAGAAGGATTAAGGTTAATCCGACTGGCACAAGCCAGCATTGCTGTGTTTGCCTGAACCGTGTCCCGAAAGAGTTGTCGGACAGGTGGCACTCCTGCCCAGAATGCAAAGCAGAAATGCCACGCGATACAAATTCTGGGGTGCTGATCAAAAAAGTGGGGTTGGGACTCGCCTCACTCAAAAAAGCTCAAAGGGCTACGGCTCGGAAAGAAGCCCGCGCTCTATGCGTTGGCACAAGCCTGCCCTAGGCACAGCATGAGCGTCGGGAGTAGTTCACCTTTGTGGCGAATGCCTGGAAAAGATTGTGGCTCGATTTCGGGGGGGATCGTTGGCACAGCCTGCTGTCGGCATGGTTGCTACGCAACGGGGCGAGACTGCTGCTTCAAAAGCTGTAACAGCAGATTGCAACCCATGAAGAAACCGCAGGGATCCCCCGCCGAAGCCTTGCGACTGTTGCCGCCACAATGTCACGATTCGTAAGGCCCTTTACTCGGATTGCCCTTCCATGTCGCACTCACCCGTTATGCCCAGCCCCACCCTTTCTACGGCCAGCGATGGCGACGGACTAGGAGCCAGTCCGCAGAGTCGTTTGCTGCGGGCAGCTCGGGGAGAAGTGTTGGATCGCCCTCCGGTGTGGATGATGCGGCAGGCGGGTCGCTACATGGCCGTTTATCGGGAGTTGCAGAGCAAATACACCTTTAAGCAGCGCTGTGAGATCCCAGAGCTGGCCATTGAGATCTCGTTGCAACCGTTTCGAGCTTTTGCCCCCGATGGGGTGATCATGTTCAGCGATATCCTCACCCCCCTCGAAGGGATGGGGATCCCGTTCGAATTGGTGGAGCACCAAGGGCCGGTGATTGACCCGCCCATTCGCTCACAAGCACAAATTGACCAGATTCGGGTGTTGGAGCCGGAGGAAAGCCTGCCCTTCATCAAAACCATTTTGAAGACGCTACGGCAAGAGGTCGAAGGGAAAGCCACCCTGTTGGGGTTTGTCGGATCCCCGTGGACGCTGGCCTGCTATGCCGTCGAGGGGCGCAGCTCCAAAGATTACGCCCATATCAAGAGCTTGGCCTTTACGCAGCCGGAGCTGTTGCATCAACTGCTCAGCAAGCTGGCGGATAGCATTGCCCGTTACGTTGTTTACCAGATCGAGTGCGGCGCGCAGGTGGTGCAGTTGTTCGATACCTGGGCCGGGCAACTCAGCCCCGTCGACTACGAGCGTTGGGCTTTGCCTTACCAGAAGCAAATTGTGGATCACGTGAAAGCCCTATATCCGCAGGTGCCGCTGGTGCTCTACATCAATGGCAGTGCTGCGTTGCTAGAACGGGTGGGTCGAGCTGGGATCGACATTTTCAGCCTTGACTGGATGAGCGATATGGCCGAGGCACGGGCCCGCTTGGGATCCCTGGCCGTACAGGGTAATCTTGACCCGATGGTGTTGCTGGGATCCCCGCAGTTGATTCGCCAACGGACTCTAGAGGTCATTCAAAAAGCTGGCCCTCAGGGCCACATTATGAACCTCGGCCATGGCATTCACCAAACCACCCCAGAAGCCAGTGTGCATCATTTCTTCGAAACGGTGCGCCACTCGCCAGAGCTGTTGAAAGCCCTTTGATTGCTAGGTTTTGAATTGCTGTACTGGTCCAACTGTACTGATCCAAGATGCTTGCCCTTAGGCTTTGCGCCTTTGCTCCGTCTCTCCGTGGGCCTTGAGTAGGGCAGCCAATTTGCGCCGCATCAGGATCCCGGGCTTATCGGCAGCCAGATGTTGTTCGGCTTCGATACTGAGGGGGGTATCCCAATCGGTGGTTTGCAGGATGGCCTCGTCTTCTTGAACCACCATGCGGTTGAACTCGATGATCCCTGCGGCAGGAATATCTTCTTCGCGGTCGCTGCGAATCCAGAAATGCACCAACTGAGACTCGCGGTCGTTGATGGGGGTAGCCGCCATAAACAGCACCGCAATTAACCCATTGGGATAGGTAATGCGGCCTCGATGCACAAACGGCATAAACCAGGTGGCATCGGTATAACGAACGGTTTTCTCCTCGAAAATGCCCAGATTTTTCTGTTGTAAGGGTGGGTTGGTGGCGGGTATGGCGGTGCGGGCCCGTAAACCCCATTCCAGCTCTTCTAGCTCCATCTGGGGTGGGATGGGGTTGCTGGTGTCTCCGAAGGTTTGGGTGTGGACGATGCTGAAGTGGGCGTTGTCCAAGAGATTTTCCATCATGCGTAGGCCGCTGCACGGAAAACGTTGGTAGAAGTGGTGGATCACCCGAAACCTGGGATCCTCGGCTTCAGGAAAATCTGGAATCGGCTGCAAAGGTTGATCATGCAGGCACACCCAAACGTAGTCGTAGCGAATTTGGGCTTGGAAGGCTTTCACTCTATAGCTGCCCGGGATCCGCTCGTCCGTTCGCAACTGAGGCACCTGGACACAGGCCCCTGAGCCATCGAATTGCCAACCGTGATAGGGGCACTGAATCGTCCCTTCCACCACACAGCCTTTAGAGAGTTGCGCCGTGCGGTGGCAACAGCGATCCTCCACTGCAGCAGGGGTTCCCGCCTGATCCAACCAGAGCACAATGCGCTGCCCCAGCAACTCAAAGGGTTGTGGCCGCGAGGGCTGACCCCCAGTCTGCCCCTTTTGGAAGTGGCTCACTGGGATGACGGGATACCAAAATCGCTTCAGGACAGGTTGTTGGGTGACCAGCATCGCATCAAATCAGCCAAGGTTATGGGGAAAAGTAGCCGATTCTTTCAACCACAGTAGTTGTGCTTGCTACTGTTGCATCCAAAAAGGGACAGAAGCTGCTTCCCTGGTTCCGGATCCCCGCGGCTGAAGGCTGGCGCTAGAGTGGAGATCGTCAAAACGGGGGACTGAACAGATGCTCTCATTGGAGCCGAAGGACGCTGTGGATGGCTCGATCAACTTGGCGGAATATATTGACCACACCCTGCTGTTGCCGATGCTCACCCCAGAGCAGTTCGATCAAGGATGTGAAGTGGCTCTGCGCTATCGTTTCCCCAGCCTCTGCATCCCTCCCTGCTATGTGCCTCTGGCCGTGGAACGCCTGCACGGATCCCCGGTACAGGTCAGCACGGTGGTCGGGTTTCCCATGGGCACGGCGACGGCAGAGGTCAAGCTCTACGAGGCTCAATTGGCGGTGGAACAGGGCTGCCAAGAGCTGGATGTGCGCATCAACTTGGCCTGGCTCAAAGCAGGAGAACTGGATCGCCTCCATGCCGAGATCGCCCAACTGGTGGAAGAGACGGGAGTCTGTGTAAAAGCGATCTTGGAAACCGCCCTGCTCACGCAAGAAGAGAAAAAATTAGCTGGGGAAGTGTGCATTGATGCCGGAGTGGCCTTTTTGATGACCTCAACCGGCTGGATGGGGGGAGCCACGGTGGCCGATGTGCAACTACTGTGGCAACTGAGCCAAGGGAAAGTAGCGATCAAGGCATCGGGAGGAATTCGGACGGTGGCCCAGGCAGAGGCGATGATCGAGGCAGGAGCTAACCGCCTTGGCACCTCTTGGGGTTTGGATCTGATGCAAGAACTCCACGCCAAAGGATCGGCTAGAGCATGAGTGGGCGCACCTATCGAGTGACCGGCATCAACTTAAAAGGGATCCCACTGGGAGAGTCGGATCGGATCATCACCATTCTGACCCGGGAGCAGGGGTTAATTCGGGCCGTGGCCAAGGGATCCCGCAAACAGCCTTCCAAACTGGGGGGGCGAATGGAACAGTTTGTAATCAACGATCTGCTCATTGCCCGCGGACGTTGGCCGGCCCAAACGGATGCTTCCCAACGGCTACAACGCATTGCCCAAGCCGAAACCCTACAGAGTTTCCCCCGCCTCAGCCGCAGCTTGGCCCATCTGACGGCAGCCCAGTATCTGGCGGAGGTGACTTTAATTTTGGCCCTGTCAGATCAAACCCAAGACGATCTATTCGTGCTGCTGGTGGAACATCTGGAGCGTTTGGAACAGGCCCCTGACCCTCAAGTTGTCTTGCCTCTGCTCACCCACGGGTTGTATCATCTGCTGGCTTTGGCGGGGTTTGCCCCCCAGGTTCAAGCTTGCCACTACTGTCGGGGGGAGCTAGCAGGCGATGTTTTTTTTAGCCCCAAGTCGGGAGGTATGGTCTGTGAGCCCTGTCGGGTGGCACAACGACCTAACCCCATCTCTTTGGTCTCAGCTGTGGTTCTAGGGGCGCTAGGATCCCTTCCCAACCCCACATTGCCTGTCTTGGAAGATGCCCTGCCTTTGGCAGCTTGGTTAGGGACAGAGCGTCTGTTGCGGCGCATTTTGGAGCACCATGCCGAACGGGAAATCCGCTCCGCCGGACTGTTGGCCAGTTGTTATGCCGTTGCCCTTTCTGAAGAGTCAGTCCCCCTTTCAAACGGCCAGGGATCCCCTGATGTGGGGATGGCGCTGCCTGAGGTTTTTGCTGGACAAAACGGCGGCAATCTGAAGAAGTTGTGAAGGTATGTATCAAGATTGGTAAAACAATCGGAAAATGAAACGCTAAGTTCGGTTGGCAGCCGGTTCTGGATGATAAATTAGGTTGTGGAAAGTAACTTCTTGCGAAGACTTCTCAGACTTGATGATAGCCAAAGGCAATGGTTCCTATAGAGGGGTGATTTGCATTTGTTGTTAGTGACTACTAGGTAAAATTGAAGTTGGAGCCTTTAATAAGATTGAACGAACTCTCCGAAGAACTTTCCGTTCGTTTCCCCGGCAGGCAGGGGGGCTAGGTGCTGAATTGGTGATTATCAAGCAGTGTTTTGAGGACGTTGAAGTTTATGAGGTTGGCTTGCTTTTAACGGTCTAAGCCCTTCGGACTGGCCAGCTCTCCGTCGGCTCTAGCCCTCACTTTTTGCGGATCCCTTTAGAAGTTCAGGAGTTGCAGCATCGTGGAAGTACAGCGTAAAGAACGGATTCTCGTGGTCGATGATGAGGCCAGTATTCGCCGCATTCTGGAAACCCGTCTTTCCATGATTGGGTATGACGTGGTTACGGCCTCAGATGGAGAAGAAGCGCTGGATGCCTTTCACAAACAGGATCCGGATTTGGTAGTACTGGATGTAATGATGCCGAAGCTGGATGGGTACGGGGTTTGTCAGGAGCTGCGCAAAGAGTCGGACATTCCGATCATCATGCTGACTGCCTTGGGGGATGTGGCGGATCGGATCACAGGGTTGGAGCTGGGGGCCGATGATTATGTGGTCAAGCCCTTTTCGCCCAAAGAGTTAGAAGCACGCATCCGTTCGGTGCTGCGGCGGGTGGCACGGGCAGCCCATGAGGGGATCCCCAGTTCTGGGGTGATCCAGGTGGGGGATATCCGTATTGATACCAACAAGCGCCAAGTCTATAAGCGGGACGATCGTATTCGTCTGACGGGCATGGAGTTCAGCTTGCTGGAATTGTTGGTCAGCCGGTCGGGTGAGGCATTTTCTCGCTCGGAAATTTTGCAAGAGGTGTGGGGCTATACCCCTGAGCGCCATGTGGATACCCGCGTCGTGGATGTGCATATTTCTCGGCTGCGGGCAAAACTAGAAGATGACCCGAGCAATCCAGAATTGATCCTGACAGCACGAGGTACGGGCTATCTGTTTCAGCGCATCATTCAAGGGGATGAGTAGCTCCGATTTAGGGCTCTACTCGGTGACAGGGATCCCTTCTAGCCAACTCCGGAGAGACACTCGCACTTGCTCCAATACCCCAGTCCAATCTCCCGGTGCTGCTTGTCGGAAGAGGCGCATCACGTTTGGGTACCAGGGGCTATCCGGTCGTTCCAGCAACCAACGCCAATCGGCAGCAAACGGAAGCAACACCCACACAGGCTTGCCCATCGCTCCGGCCAAATGCGCCACCGCCGTATCGACGCTGATCACCAAATCCAACTGGGCTACTGCTGCTGCTGTATCGACAAAACTGCGAAAACGGGATCCCACCTCCAGCACCCGATGCTGCTCCAACAGGGATCCGATCTTGCCTAGATCTTCCCCCACCTGCAGACTCACCCACCGGATCCCGGGGAGTTGAAGCTGGGAAAGCATCTGTTCAACTGGGCAACTTTTCAGCCGTTGAATGCGGTTCAGCTCCGGATCCGCCCGCCGGCCACTGGCCCACACTAAGCCCACTTTTGGAAAGATCTGCTGGGAAGGCTCTGGGAGGCCTTCGATCCACTCTTCCATCCATGAGGTGACCGGTGAGATACCTGGGCTAAGATTGAAGAGATAGGGGATCCGGTTCGGAATGGTTTCTAGCGTTGTTCCCAGCCGCTGGGGCAAGCTGAGCAGAGGAACATGGCAGTCGAAGGGTGGCAAGGGATCCTGTTCTGAGAATACCTGGAGGTGGCGGCTCTGGAAATGGCTCTTCAGGAGTTCTACCAAAGATTTCTGGCAGCGCAGCCGGATTTGAGCTTCGGGATGGGCCTGAGCCAGCAAAGGCAGATAGCGCACAAACTGAATCGTATCCCCCAGTCCCTGCTCAGCATGGATCAGCAGGGTTCTCTGACCTAGGGGGGATCCCCTCCAGAGGGGCTGGGCAAAAGTGGGATAGTTTGCCCCCCGCTGTCGCAATCGCCACTCATACTCTTGCCAACCCTCGGCGTAATGGCCCAACGTGAGCAAAGCCGTACCCAGGTTCCAGTGGGTTTCCGCCAGGTTGGGGGCTAAGCGTAAACTGTGCCGGTAGCACTCGATAGCAGCCTGGAGCTGGTTCTGCTCCTGCAAAACCGTGCCCAGATTGTTGTGAGGCTGAGGATCCCCTGGCAACAACGGTATCGCCTGCTTCAGATAATCGGCGGCCTCCTCAAGGCGATCCTGGAGATGGAGGCAGTGGCTGAGATTCACCAGGATCCGTCCCTCTGCGGGTTTCAGGGCCAGGGCTTGGCGAAAGTACGTTTCAGCTTGGGGAAGTTGACCGTTCAACAGCAGGGCATTGCCCAAACTGGCCAAGGCATAAACCGGAGGAGGCTGGGTTTCTACCGCTCGTTCCAACACCGCAATCGCTTGCGGAAGGTTTCCTTGCGCCAGTAAACCACTGCCCAAGCCCGAGAGTAACTCCCCATCCTGTGGGGCCACAGCCAACCCTTGCTCATAGGCCCGCACCGCTTCCTCCAGATTGCCCAGCATCATCCAGATCTTGCCCAACTCTCGCCAAGCCGGGATCCAATCTCCACATCCATGCAAGGCCAGTTGCAGGTGGGTCAGGGCTTGCCGGGGATCCCCTATTTCGAGATAGAGGGATCCCAGCAAAGCCTGGGCTTCAAACCGGTCAGGATGGGCGCGGATCACCTGCTGGCAGAGGCGCAGGGCGGCACCCAACTGTCCCGATTCCTGATATTGACGGGCCAAGGCCAACGCATCTGCAGGGGGAATGGGAGCTGAAGGGGATCCCTGCCCCCCAGACTGGTTTTTGCTCTTTCCAACATTTTTCCCAAGCCCAAAGCCGCGCGGCACGTCGTTATTCCTCATCCCTTTTGGATTTGGATCCCTAGCTCAGGCTAGCAAACAGCTTCTACCGGCCAATTTTAAGGCTCAGCTACGACGAAACAGGCTGTCCAAATAAATGCGTGCCGCCCGTCGGTCGGTATCCCCGTTTTGCAGCAGGAACAGCGAGAGTGCCGCCGTGACCACCCGATCCTGATCCCAGTCGGGATGCCGAGAGAGGTAGCCCTTGAGGGTATCATGCAGCTCCTCCGGAATTTCGCTCAAAATACTGACATTGGGAGAACTCATAAAAAATACTCACTCCGGGTCAAAAAGGGCGGGAACAGATGGACTTGTTGCCACAGGCAGAGCCGGAACTGCTCGACAGAAACAGAGCCGCGACAAAACAGCCCAAAACGACTAAGTGGCTGGAGAAAAACGAAGAGACATCAGGCTACTCATAGCCCGAGGGATACAAGAGCAAAAACGACCGTTTGCCTGAACGGGACGGAGTCCCATATCCAAAACTGGCTGACTCTGGGGATCCGGTTGGGGAAAACCACCGCATCCTTCATCCGCAGGTGGGGCTATTCTGCCCTCTGCCCCATGGGGGATGTCAATCCCAGTCCAGAGCGAAAATGTTACGGAAACCTCAGTTTTGTCAATGATGAAATCGGGAAAAACAGCCTTATCTTGTTACTTTTTCGCGAGTGTATTCGCCTGAACCTTTTTGTCTTCACTTTTCCACAGAACCCCCCGATGGCCGCAATGAAGGGAATCCACCTGTGGAAAACCACCCCAAAAGCTGTGGAAAACATGGGGAAAACCTGTGGATATTTTGGAAGTCTGGATTTGAACAAAAATTTGCTTAGGGATTCCGCCAGTCCAGCCGGTAGCGCAAAAACAGCTCTACAGATCCCTGACGGCACTCCAGCAGTTCTAGCTGGGGTGGGGATCCCTCCACTTGCCAACCCTCAATACTGGCGGGCGGATCAGGATATCCACTGAGGAGTACCGGGGCCAAGGTTACCCACAACTCATCCAGTGCTTGAGCCTGCAGAAAAGCCCCCAGCAGTCGTCCCCCTCCCAACACCCCCACCCGATCAAAGCCCAGGGTCTTGAGGCGGAGCAGTCGAGCCGGTAAATCCCAATCCGGAGCCACCCAGACCTCTTCAAAGCCGGATCCCCGAGGCCATGCTCCCGCTCCTGATGGAGTCGTCCAGAGCCAGCGGGTCAGGGGTTGTCGGAAAAAAGGCAAATCGGGGGATAGCTCCCCACTGGCAGAACAGATGATCGTCAGGGGTTGGGGGGGTAAGCCCTGTACAACTCGTTGCCGCAAGAGTTCTGGATCCCTGAGGCGCAGGCTGGTGCCATAGGCCCGCAGGGTGGCTGCCCCCATGATCAAAGCCTGTTGCTGGGCAGCTTGGGTTTCTAGGTGCCGATAATCCTCTCGGCTACCAAAGGAGGGGCGCTGCAAGCGATCAGAGGCGATTTTCCCATCCAAGCTTTGGGCGAAGATGGCAACTAGATGGGGACGAGAAGCCTTCAAGGACAGAATCTTTGGGAAAGAGTAGGCAAACCCCGCAAATTGACCAGAATAGAGTCAGGCTGTGCTGAGAGGACAGAGGCACAGACTGCTGACAAGTTATAAGATGATCCACGCGGGATAGCTATGTTAGGAACTCTACAATCATCTACCATTCGGGTTGAGGTCGAGGCGGGTTCATCGACGTTGCGGCGTTGCTTAACAGAAGTGGATCTGTTGCGTCAGTGGATCTGGCCTCAGCAGCTACAGGGATCCCTACCCGAAAGCCTAGCAATGGGCAGCACCTTCAATGCCCAATGTGGCCCTATCTCGATCATGCATCAGGTGGAAACCCTTCTACCGGAGCGCTTGCGTTTGCTGATGTGGGGAGGAGCCGATGGCTACTGCGATTGGCTATGGGGGAATGGCTGGGTACAGTTGCGGGTGGAGGCTGTTTCTCTTTTACCTTTGGGCATGGGACAGTTGTTGATCCTGCGGCAGCTACAGCAGTTCGCTCAGAGTCAAGAACAACCCAAGCCATCAAGATAATTTAGGAAAATTTAGAGATCCATTAGAATCCAAGTGAACCGCTGACTACAGCCTTTTCCAGCGTTATCTGATACAGCAGATTCAGGTCAATCCCTTGCTCTATAAGGCTTCTTGTCTAGCTCAAGAGCCTGAGTGAAGTCGGAAAAGGCTGTAACTTGTTGACCACAGCAGTTACATTCCGTCTCTCTGAGGGTTTTCCACTATGATGGCTGTAACGAAATTTTCTCCCTGTATCGGAGAGTCCCGATGAATCGGTCGACCAGCCCCGCCCCAGTCGCGATTGACCGGGAAAAATTCGAGATCCGCTTAGGAGAGGCTCTCAACAAAGCTGGACTGCTCACTCCGGCCCAACTGGCACAGGCCATGTGGGAAAAAGCGGACAACCCCTTGATGTTGGGGGAGCTGTGTATGGAGCACAGCTGGGTTGCCCCCGAAGATCTTTACCCCCTCATCCCAGTCGAATTGGTGCGCATCGGCGAGGTTCTCATGTTGCACGGCTATCTAAAGCTGGAGCAAATTCATGAGGCTCTGACCTACCAAAAACAACAACCCCAACGGAAACTTGGGGAGATCTTGGTGGAACACGGCTGGGTGCAATCCCACTGGTTGGACTGGGCACTCGACAAACAGCAACAACTGCGTCGCCAGGCGGGAGCGGGCAACAGTTGGGAAGTGATGCTGGAGCATTGGTCTACCATTCCCGATCAAGCCCCCCTGTATAGCTCTCCTTTACAGGCTGCCCGTGGAGCCTATAAAGCCACCCTGCAGTACAAAGCCCAGCTGGCGAGCTACAAAGAGCAAGTTGCCACCCTCGAGACACAACTGGAGCAACAGCGAGAACAACAACGGGCCATGGCCGGCCAATCGGTGCAGCAAATCGCCGACTATCAGGCCCGCCAGCATGAGCAGCAACAGCGCATTGCCGAATTGGAAGCTCAGCTAGCCGCCCAAATCGCACAGGCAGCTCAGCAACAAGCTGCTGATCAACAACGCATTCAGGAGCTAGCAGACCAACTCCAAGCTCAGCAAACCCAGGGATCCGCCCAAGCCCAGGCCCTGACTGAGCAACTGCAAACCGCCCGAACAGAACTGGAAACCCTGCGCCACCGCTGCCACGAACTGACGGAGCGGCAATCGCAGGCCAAACACAAGTTCCAAGAGCTGGGATCCCAACTGCAGCACCAGCAACAAGTGCAACAAGCCCAGGCCCAACAGGCCCAAGCCCAGCTCCAGGAGCAACTTCAGCAGGCCCAAGCCCAAGTAGCTGCCCTCAACCACACCCTTCAGGAACACCAACACCAGCTGCAACTGGCCCAATCCACCAAAAATCGTTTGGTTTCCGACCTGGCTCAGGCCCGAAAAGAAACTGCTGAGGCAACTCACCACCTACAGGTGCAGTATCAAGAGGCCCAAACGCAACTGCAAAAAGCCCAAGCCCAAGTGCGCCAACTGCAAGCCCAGCTGCAAAAAGTCCAGGAGGAAAACCGTACCCTGACCACTGCTCTAGCCCAAGCGAAGCAGATCCCATCGCCGCCAGCATCCACTGCCCCTACCCCAATTGCCCTAGCCCAGATAGAACCTGAGACCGAGGAAATCGAAGAACTGACCATTGCCGAGTTAGCCGCCGGGATGAGCACCCCCGTAGCCGAACCTACAGATCTGCCCCCGCAGGTGTATCTAGGCGAAGAGGATCTGGAAGCGTTGCAGCGGGCCACCCCCTGGGTACAGCGGGTTTTGACGCAACTGCGTGCTGCTGCTCTCATCGATAACCCTGGCATCGAAACGGTGATCCATGCCTGGGAAAGGGAAGGGGGCACCTTCACGGACGTGCTGGCTCACCACAGCCACCTCAAACCTGAGACCGTCAAGTTTTTCAGCGAAGGGGGATACTCAGTCGCTTTGTCGGGAGGACGTCATGTGGCCGACTATCTCATGGCTTCTGGATTGGTCAGCACCGCCCAAATCCAACAGGCCCAAGAACACCTGCCCCCAGGCGGATCCCTGTGTCACGCTCTCGCCCAAGCCGGAATCCTGCATCGCGCCACTGCCCTCTATTTTGAGCGCAACTTCGGGGGACAAAAGCCCCGCCGCTCGCTGCGAGAGGAACTGAGCTAGAAGATCCCCAGCCAGTTGGGGAAAGGCAGGCCGATGAATTATGATGCAAACATAAAGGGTGATCCCTATCCCTTAGATTTAGGAAGCTGCTCATCAAGTTTTGTCTCGATTCCTTCTGCTATGACTACGGAAGCCCCAACCCTGCCCGCACAGCAGTCGTCTCCGTCGAGAACACAGGTTCGCCAACCCTACCCTCAGTTCAAGGTGATCGTCCTGGATGACGACTTCAATACCTTCCAGCACGTCACCGAATGTTTGTTGAAATATATCCCTGGCATGACCCTGCCCCTGGCGCGGCAGCTGACGGTACAGGTGGATGCCGAAGGGCAGGCGATCGTTTGGGTCGGCCCCCAAGAACAGGCGGAGCTCTACCATCAGCAACTGCTTCAGGAGGGCTTGACCATGGCTCCCCTCGAGGCGGCTTGAAGGGTTTCGTAGCTGCGTTCGATTGCCGCCAACAACTCCCCTTGACCCCAGGCGGCGTGAAGGCTGCTGGCAATGGCCAATCCGCCTGCACCAACGCCTTCTTTCACGTAACCCCGTTCATAGGCTTGTAAAGGGGCATAGCGGCTGCTGGCAAAGCTCAGCTGGGTGGCCAAAAGAGGCACCGAACCCAGCAGTTGTGCCAAGGCCACCGTATTGCCCGAGGGATCCTCCGCGACCCAACGGGTTGTTCCCACTGCTACATTCTCTGGGGGCCAAGGGATCCCCTGCTCCACCCCCAAGCGCATCATCAGAGCCACCACCGCCAGCATTTGGGTACCCCCCGCCAAGAGCACCCTACCCCGCTGGGCCGCCCCCATCGCCAGCCCCGCCACAAACGGCTGCATCGGATCTCCCACTGCGGCCACCACCTCCAGAGCAGAAGCTCCTGAGGGCAGATTTGCCAACCCCTGCCGCACCAAAGCTAACTTTTGCGCGTGGTTACAGACCGGGTGGCTGCTGTTCACCATACCCTCCGCCCCCCAGCCCAACCCCAGCAACAGCGCCAGAGCCGTAGTGGTGCCCCCCGCCACACATTCCCCAATCACCCAGTAGCCTGATGCCAAGTGGGATCCCCGGTCATATCCCTCCTGCCACAGGGATCCCACCCGCTCTACAGACAAAGCCTGTCCTGTACTTAAGCAGCGGGCTATTCCCCCGGAGACCACAGTTTCTGCCCCTGGCAAGGGATCCGGCAGGCCACAATTGAACACCCGGTAGGGGATCCCCAACTCTGTCAGAATGGCACGGCTGATCACCACCGGAGAGGGGTAACCATCCGGGGAAGTGGGCAACCGATGAGAATACCCCTCTAGCAGCAGTTCCCCATCCGCAAGGGCGGTATAGCGACGCAAGGAAGGGGTGGCTCCGGCAGCAGAGATACCTGGGATCAGAGCGGTTTCCGTAAACCCCAGACAGGCCAGAAACAGAGGTTGGGATCCCTGCACCCGTTCACACCACTGCCGGGCTAAAGACAGCTGAGTGTAAGCCTTAACACAAGGAAACGGGAACATGGCAAACACCGCGCCAGACAAGCCCAAAATCTACCCTGCCCCAGAGCGGGATCCCGTACTCGCAGGAAGGCAGCTTGGATCGGATAGGATGAGAACACCACATACAGTTTATCCAGGGCAGACGGAAGACCATGAGCTTCTTCGACTCTGAGATCGTGCAAGAGGAAGCCAAGAAGCTATTTCAGGATTTCCAAAACCTGATGCAGCTTGGCGGACAATACGGCCAATTCGATCGGGAAGGCAAAAAAATCTTCATCGAACAGATGGAGGAACTGCTGGAGCGCCAACGCATTTTCATGAAGCGACTGGAACTCTCCGATGACTTTATGGCCCAAATGACCATCAAACAATTGCAAACCCAACTAGGGGGCTTTGGGGTCTCCCCCAGCCAAATGTTTGACCACATGAATCGGACGCTAGAGCGCATGAAGGCTGAGGCGGAATCTGAGCGCTGACCCGAAGGATTTAGAAGGGTTGATCATGTCCTCCTCTCGCCAAACCCGTAACCAGAAATTGATCCTGGAGGTGCTTCAGCATCAGTCCCAGCCGCTTTCGGCTCAGGAAATTTTCCTGGAGTTACGTAATGCCAACCACACCGTTGGGTTAGCTACGGTTTATCGGGTTCTGGATGCGCTACGCAATGAGGGCAAACTGCAATCGGTCAACCTTGGGGATCCACAGACCTACTATCAGGTCTTGCCCAGCAACGGCCATAATCGCCATCATTTGATTTGCACCCAATGTCGCCAGGTGATACCCCTACCCGGCTGTCCAGTGGGCGATTTGGAGTCCCAACTTTCTGGACAGTATCAATTTGTGATCGAGTACCATGTGCTTGACTTCTACGGCACCTGTGCTCAATGCCGTGGCGAAGGTGGGCCTGAGTCTGGCTCACAGGGATCCGCACTTCTACAGGCCAAGCCAAAATGATGAGCTATCTCTGGACATTGTTGATCGGGTTGGCCGGTGCCCTGATTGGGGTGAAACTCAAGCTTCCGGCAGGAGCTTTGGTGGGGTCGATGGTGGCGGTAGGTTTGGTGAATGTCTGGGGGATGATCCCGATTGCCACCCCTCCAGCCGGGATCCGCTTCGCCATGCAGTTGGTCTTGGGTACGATTCTGGGCACCAAGCTCACGGCCGATACTGTGGTTGCCCTGAAGGATCTGTGGCGACCGGCGCTGCTTTGCACCGTCATTGCCGTCAGCACCGGCGTGCTATCCGGGTATTTGATCTCCCGTTGGCTGGGCATTGAGCGCCTGACAGCTTTGTTGGGCACAGCACCAGGGGGCATTTCTGATATGAGCTTGATCGCGCTGGATATGGGGGCGCAAACCAGTACGGTGATGGTCATGCACCTAGCGCGACTGATCAGCGTCATCGTGGTGGTGCCTTGGATGGTGCGGCTGCTGGTGCAACCGGGCACCAGTTAGATAGAACCCACAAGAACGACAACAGCAGCCAGCTGGTGGGTTAAACTGAAGAGGCGATACAGAACTTAACAACTGAGCCGCCATCTTGGAACGCTTCCCCTCTCCACCAGAACATGATGTCGTTGAAGTGGGATCCACCTATGCCTCGGTGGCTGCAGGCTTTCCATCTGAAGGGTATTCCAGCAGCACCGCTGCCAACTGGTGGCCCTTACACCTGCTCTGGCAAGGGGAGGCGGATCCCTCTGCACCTGAACTGGCAAAGGTAGATCCGGTCTTACGTCTATTGCTCCTGGGAGATGGTTTTACCACTCGTAACCTCGCCTGCCTGACGCGGGACAGGATTCAATCCCATTTGATCGACAATGGCTCGGTCGAGCTGGTAGCTGAACTGGGAACCCTACCGGCTCAAATGCAGAGGCTGGCTCAAGATCTGGCCCAGATGGGATCCCCCCTAATGCGGCGGCGCGTTTGGCTGAGTGGGACTACCTCTCGACATCCCTTGCTCTATGCCACCTCCTGGTGGAACCCCGAGCACCTTTTAGAACATTTGCCGGATCCCACAAAGCCCATTGGTCAAAACCTGATCCAAGAACGGCTAGAAACCTTTCGGGAGTTGTGCAACCTCTACTTTGGTCAGGCAGACCCAATTGCCCATTTGCTGGGTTGTTCTGGCCCCTTCTGGGCTAGGCATTATCTTTTGTTGCACAAGGGCAAGCCCTTAACTGTGATCTACGAGGTGTTCTCTCCACGGCTCGGGATTCAGGGCATCCAACGGCGCACCGCTGCGGTTACCGAGGCCGCCACTTGCGGATCCGATTGGGCGCTGGCGGAGATGCGGTGATACTCTTCGGGAGTCAGTTGATTGGCGGCAATCACCTTACTGGCGGCAGTTTCAAACTGTTGTTCGATTTGCTGACGTTCTTCGCTGCCATTGGCCTGTTCGAGGCGATTTTGGGTAGCCTCTAGGAGGGGTTGTACCTGCAAGAGGGTACGGGCAAAGCGATTGATCTGCTCGGGGGAAGGTTGAAAGGGAGCCTCCGGCTCAGGGAGGGGAGCTTGGACTAGGCTTGCGGCTTCTACGGGGCTTGAAGGGGAGTCTGAAGGTAAAGCCCCATCCAATTGAGAGCTGCTGACAATAGTCACCCCAGGCGAGGATGCTGCCAAGGCCACTTCCGGGTTGGCAGAAGATTCTAGGGCATCGGCGACAGCCGTTTTGCTGGCCATATCCAAACTTGGGGCCGGCCTTAAGCCGTTCCAAAGAGCCAAACCCGCCAAACAAAGGGCAGCCCCCGCCAACCCAGCACTCAACAAAGTTGACCAACTGGGGGTAGGAGGAATCGGCTCCGGCACAGGCACCACCGGCGGAGGAGGGGGTAAGGGTTTGGGTTTGAGGCTGAGATCGTAAGCCTGCCGCTGCTGACTATCGCTTAAGACCCGGTAGGCACGCTGTAACTGCAGAAATTCCCGCTGGGCCAATTGACGCAGATACTCCGGCGTTTCCGCAGGCAAACTGTCGGGGTGAACTTGGCGGGCCCGGTTGCGGTAGGCAGCTTTGATCTCTTCCAGGCTGGCTTGAGGGGAAAGGCCCAACTGTTGATAGTAGGTGGGTGGCGGAGTCGGCATGGGAGCTAGGAGTAGCAGAACATTCATTACCAAAGCAGAGAAACGGGATCCCTCCCCGCTTCGACCAGCATATCCTGCTCATTCCCGGAAGGCTTCCGGGGGGATGTCACGACACGTAAACTCCAGCCAAAGGCGCGCTCAGGGCCTCCTCCAACTCCGCCAGACCCAGCCGCCGCTCTAAGATATCCATCACCTCACGGCCAAAGTCATTAGGGTTACGATCCCAGGCTTCTAGACAGACCTCTCCAAAAAAGGATCCCATCGGCTCCGGGTTCCAGAGTAATTTGCGAGCTGTCCAGGGGGTCATATTCATGGGGTTAAAGTGATCGTCAATCACCCCTATTTTGCGAGCATATTCTTCTAGATGGGTGTGGGGTTGTAGGCCGATAAAGAAAATGGCTGGCTCCACTTTGTCTCGACCAAAAATAGCTTCCAACTCCCGGTGATACCGTAATGTTTGTCGAATGGTTTTGGGGCGTTCGTCGATGACATTAAAAGAGTAATTGACCGACACCAGATCATTAAAACCTGCCTGTTTAAGATAGCGGCAACTGTCCAGTACCGTGCGCAGATTATAGCCCATACGCATTTTGCGCACCAGCTCCTGGGATCCACTGGTAATGCCGATCTCAAAGTAGCTCATGCCGGTTTTCACCATCAGCTCCGCCAGCTCTGGGGTGAGGTTATCGGCGCGAATGTAGGCGGCCCACCGAATATCCGTCATGCCAGCTGCGAGGATCTTTTTCAGTAATTCCACCGCATCTTCAATGTAGCGGCGAGCAGGAATAAACTGTGCATCTGTAAACCAGAAATTGCGCACCCCTCGCTCATAGAGCTGCAGCATCTCTCGGATCACTTCGTCAGCAGGGTTGATCCGCACCTGTTTACCTTCGATGACAGTGTAGATACAATAACAACAATTGTGGGGACACCCCCGTTTGGTTTGCACCCCAATGTAAAAATCTCCCCCCTCTAAGTAATACTCAATTTCCGGCCAAATCTCCTCGATGTAAGTGTAGTCACAGGCGTTTTTTTGCAGCGGTTGCGGCAGCTCATGCACCATACCCCGGCGCGGTTGTTCCAGTTTGGCCCGATAGCAGCGCTCAGCCGCCAGGCTTTGTCCTTGGATTACTTTTTCTAGCAGCGTTTCCCCTTCCCCGACCGAGATAATCGTGCCCTTGGGCAGAGAACGGCCCAACTGTTCATAAAAGACACTCACTGCCCCACCCCCCAACACCACCTCGGCTTGGGGTTTGTAGCGCCTTGCCCGGCGGATCCCTTGCCAGACCAGGCGGGTATTCCGCCAGATCTCGCCGTAGTAGGCCAGCACCAACTTGAGGCTATTCAGGGATCCCCGTAATTTTTTCAGAGGATTGCGGGCATAGAGAAACTCGAAGGAGTGCTGCAATAGATTCCCAGCCCGCCCATTCACCGGGGCATAAACCTGAATATCCCGCCAGGAGAACACCAGTAAATCCGGCTGAAAGTGGTCGATCTGCTCTAACATGCGGCGACGATAATCTAAGGGCGGGAAAGTGCCCATGTCAAAAATGCGCTGCTCGACAGTGGGAAACAGCTTGTGGACGTGATCCGCCAGATAAACCGCTCCAATCGGGAAAATTGGGTTGCAGGGCAGCCGCACGTAGAGAATTTTTTGAATCTTCAGGTTCGAGGCCATACAACCTGAGAAGCTCGTTTACATACCTTCACCTTACTGCCATTTCTGTCTTCATGTTGGGTTTCATGTCGGGCCCAAGTCAAATCTAGTTCCTATCAGATAGATTGTTGAAGTTGATCCTTTCGGCCAGCGAACACAACCCACACTTGTCAAGTTCCCACTCTTTCTCCCTGCCACAACCCCAACGGATGAATGGCCCTACTCTCTGGAACCAGCGGTACCAACCGGAGCGGCAACTGAGTAAGCGCAGCGGTCGACAAACCTGGCTGGCTCAAGATCTGACCCGATCAGAACCGGTGATCCTCAAGTTTTTGTTCTTCGGGCCAGATTTTGATTGGGCCGACCTCAACCTTTTCCAGCGAGAAGCCCAGATCCTACAAACCCTCTCTCATCCTGCTATTCCCCAATACCGTGATCACTTTGAGATCACCCTTGAGGGTGGGCGTGGGCTAGCACTGGTACAAACCTACATCGAAGCCCCTTCTTTACAGGAGTGGATAGATCAAGGGCAGCACTTCACGGAACCCGAGGTGCGAACGCTAGCCAAAGCGCTGCTCGGGATCCTTACCTACCTGCACAGGCTGCACCCCCCCGTTATTCACCGCGATCTCAAGCCCAGCAACATTCTTTTGGGATCCGATCAGCAGGTTTATTTGGTGGATTTTGGCTCGGTTCAGGCTGCCGCCCCACGAGAACAGGGATCCTATACCGTAGTGGGGAGCTATGGCTATATGCCTCTAGAGCAATTTGGTGGTAGAACCGTCCCCGCCTCAGATCTCTACAGCTTAGGTGCCACCTTAATTCATTTGCTGACCGGACAACATCCGGCAGACTTACCCCAAGAGGGATCCCGAGTGCTGTTCGAGCAGGCGGTACAACTGAGCGTGCCCTTTCGGGATTGGTTGCGCTGGATCACAGAGCCGTTGGTGGGGGATCGCCCGGCTTCAGCCCAGCAAGCCCTAGAAGCCCTTGAGAACCTGGAACATCACCCTGGTTTGCTCCGGCTAGAAGCCGCAACCGTCCCGACTCGGCAACCGGCAGGCAGCCTTATTCAACTGAGCAAGTCCGAACAAACCTTTCAGCTGGTGATCCCGGCCAAACAACTGGGTGCTCTGGTTTTGTTGCCTTTTGCCATCGCCTGGAACTCCTTCATCACCTTTTTCACCATTCTGTCGGTGGGGGTTGCCCCTTTTCCGGCCAATGTGGTGTTTGGCCTGTTCACGCTGCCCTTCTGGACGGTAGGGTTGGGGATGGTGGGCGGGATCCTCTACGCCCTATTCGGCAAGGCTCACTTGCACATCGACCAAGACCGAATTGGCCTCACCCACGAAGTGTTTGGCCTGCGCTTTCGCAAAGTGCCCCGCAGTTGGCGACGAGATATTGACCGTCTAGAGCTGGTGCCCCGGCATCACAAACGAGATTCTGATGGGGATCAGGTGGAGGTGAAGCCCCAGTTGAATATCTGGGCGGGCAACCGCAAGTACGAGCTGGGAGCCGGGATCCCCTTGCAAGAACCGGAGTTGGAGTGGTTGGCCTCGGAGCTGAGCCGTTGGTTAAAAATACCCGTTACCTCGGCGAACCAGGGGGTTTTTAAAGAAAAAATCCCTTCCAGAATGCCTCCAAAGGATCAACAGCTCCCTAGTCAATAGATTCAATAGATGTAGATAAAGTCAGCTCCTTCCCAGAAGCAAGTCCTGAACAAGACCTTGACAACGGATGACAACGGTTGAAGCTGTGTTAACATCTTGCATAACTTAAGGAGCTGACCCCTCTGGGATCGGGCTTGGGATCCCGTCAGCGGTGCGTAGCACTATGGGCAAAGTCTTAGTTTTGAATGCCTCCTACGAGCCGCTCAACATCACCAGTTGGCGCAGGGCGGTCATTCTGTTACTCAAGGGTAAAGCAGAACAAATTGAGCACAACGGCAGGGTCGTCTACGGTAACATGCCTCTGCCCACCGTTATTCGGCTGCGCCACTACGTCCACATTCCCCACAAAGAGATCCCCCTGACTCGACGCAATGTTTTGTATCGGGATGCCCATCGCTGCCAATACTGTGGTTGTTCCGGAGAAGATCTTACCCTCGATCACATTATTCCCCGTTCCCGTGGCGGCGGGGATACCTGGGAAAATGTGGTTAGTGCCTGTGTGCGCTGCAATGTCAAAAAGGGAAATCGTACCCCCCGCGAAGCCGCTATGCCGCTGTTGCGCCAACCCCGTCAACCCCACAGCACCCTCTACTTCGAGATCTCCAAAGCAGTGGGCAGTGGCACCCATCGAGAATGGTCGAAATACACCATCGGCTTGGAAGGGGGGTTGGAGGAGGAGGTGCTAGGGAGCTAGGGATGCAATTCCGATACAGGGGCAACCTTGGAAATCGGGGGAGAGGTGGTGGCCGGGATCCCGGTCTCGATCCAATCGTGGATCAAGGGATTCACCAGTTCCGGGCGCTCATCGTGGGGGCAGTGGCCCGCCTCTAGAAAATGTTCCACCAACTGCGGATAGTGGGCGCGGTAGAGCTTGGAGCGATCGCGGGCCCGCATCCAGGGATCCCGTTCTCCCCAGATCAATAACAGCGGACGCACCAAACTGCGCAGCAGCTCATCCACATAACGGCCCTTCTGGCCTCCTCGCATCAAGGCGGCGAACACATCCGCCGCTCCCGGCTCCAGACTGGGGCGATGGATATCTGCAACCAGCTGATCGGTCACTGCCGCAGGGTCATAATAAACCTGCTTCAACTTTTCCCGAATCACGCGGGGCTGCCGCAAATACTGGAACAACAGATAAGACACCAAGCGCTGGCGCAAGCCCCAACCCACCAGACCGCCTAGCCACTGCTTCCATCCTGTTGGGGATCCCCCCAGCGTCGAAAAGCCACCCGCTCCATTCAACAGCACTACGCCGCGAATCCATTCCGGCCACTCTGCCGCCAAACTGAGCACCACATAGCCCCCGAGGGAATTGCCAATCGCCACCACAGGCCGACGCACCACCTGTTGGCAAAAGTCCCGCAGTTGATCCCGCCAAATCTCGGTGCGGTAATCCCAGTTGGGTTTGGCAGAACGACCAAACCCCAGCAGATCGATGGCATAAACCTGGTAGTGTTGGGCCAGTTCAGGAATGTTTTTGCGCCAGTGGTCGGTGGAAGCCCCGAAGCCATGCACCAAGAGCAAAGGCTGCCCGTGCTCACCCTGCTTGACGTAATGAACCGACTGTCCTCGCCAAATCCAGCGTGCCGAGGTAGGAGTGGCCGATGCCGATGTTGAAGTCATAATGACCGCCCGCAAGCCTCTTTCATTCTAGATTCTCCTTTGCCCTTCCCCCAGGTGTTGATCCTCAGCTTTGGCCTGGCAGTATCCTAAACACGGATTGGATTCACAGCATGATCTCGTTTTTAATTGGCCAGCTGGCCGCCATCGAACTGGGGGAGCGCAGTAGCCTCACGGTGGAGGTGCAGGGGATCGGCTATCGGGTCAAGGCCCCGGAGCGTTTTCTCAAGCAATTACCGGCTTTGGGAGAGTCGATCCAGGTGTTCACTCACTTGGTGGTGCGGGAAACGGAACTCTTGTTGTATGGGTTTGGCTCGGGGGCTGAGCGAGACTTGTTTGTGGAACTGATTAAGGTTTCGGGAGTGGGGCCAGCGCTGGGTTTGGCCCTGCTGAATACCCTCAGCCTGCCGGAATTGGTACAGGCAGTGGTGACCGACAATGTACGAGTGCTTTGCCTCACACCCGGAGTGGGCCACAAAACTGCCCAAAGGCTGGCGCTAGAGCTGAAAACCAAATTGGCCAACTGGCGACAGGGGGCGGGAGTGGGCGATCCAACCTTAGCTGGTGGCCCCCCCATGCCCATCCGTGAAGAGGTGGAAATGGCTTTGCTGGCCCTCGGCTATAGCCCCAGCGAAATTCATGCGGCCCTACAAGCACTACCCCCTCAGCCGCGCCAAACCGAAGACTGGCTGCGTGCCGCCATCACCTACCTGAGCCAGCAGCCATGAATCTTTCTGCGCCGAAGTGTCCACGCATTGCCATTTTGGGAGGCACCTTTAACCCCGTCCACCATGGCCACCTGATCATGGCCGAGCAAGCCCTTTGGCAGTTTCATTTGGATCAAATCCTGTGGATGCCCGCTGGGGATCCCCCTCACAAACCCCTAACTGCCGGTGCTAGCACCGCCGATCGCCTGGCGATGGTGAAGCTGGCTATTGCCGACCACGAGCGCTTTGCCTGCTCGGAGTTGGAAATCCACCGCCAAGGGCGTTCCTACACCATCGAGACGCTGCGCAGTCTCATGCAAGAACAACCCGACACCCAGTGGTACTGGATCATTGGCGTCGATGCCTTGCGGGATCTGCCCCAGTGGCACCAAGCTCAGGAATTGGCCCAGATCTGCCATTGGATCGTCGCCCCTCGGGTGGATGCTGGCGATGCTCCTGAGGTGTTGCAGATGGTTGCTCAAAAGCTGCCGATGCTACAAGCAGAATTGCTGGAGGCCCCGACCCTGACGCTATCGTCCACCTACTTGCGGGAACAAATCCAAAAAGGGGGATCCATCCGCTACTTGGTGCCCACCGCCGTCGAGCAGTACATCCGCCAACACCAACTCTATCGGTAACTCAGTCACGAAAATAGGGGGAATGGATCCCCCCAACTAAGCTCATCGTGGGTAAAACTGGCAATTGCCAATCGGCTCAGTAGGCCAAGCCCATGCTGCGGGTGGTTTCAGGGCCAAGATAGACCCGGATACTCAAGAAATCAGTGGGGCAAGCAGTTTCACAGCGTTTGCAGCCAACACAATCTTCGGTGCGAGGGGAGGCCGCGATCATCCCGGCCTTATTGCTACCCTTCCAGGGCACCATCTCCAACACATCGGTGGGGCAAGCCCGTACACACTGAGTACAGCCGATGCAGGTGTCGTAGATCTTGACCGAGTGAGCCATTAGCGTTCTCCAGTCGAGCAGGTTGAAAAAAGAGTTTACTGAATTGGCGTGGCAGCAACACCACTGCGCAAGTGCCCTCAGTGTACTGTAGTCCTGGGAAGCCTCCAAAATCTCAGATTCAAATATTCAAACAAATTTACATCCGAGCAGGTGGCCTTATTTGAGTTATGGGTGGCATCTGGCCGTGGGCTAGGATAGGGCTGAAGCTGGCAGAGGATCCTTATGGGGCGCTCGATGCGGGATTTTAGGACGCAAACTCAGGGTAATCTGAGTCGCCTCTGGCCGATTTTGGGGGAGATCTTCGAAGACAGTAAGCCCCGCTTGCGGGAATGGGATCAACGGCTCACCGATTGGGTGCGCAGCCGACGGCTGGGGGTAGATCCGGCCCTGCCAAAGGTGGCCATCTATGTGCTGGTGGCCGTTGTGGTCTTGGTGATTCCGATTCTCACCTTGGTGGCTTTGGTCGCTCTGATTGCCTTTCTCGCCATCCAAATCAGCAAAAAATGGCCCCGGTGGCAACAGCCGGATCCCTATCGTCGTACCGAGCGTCGCTATTTGCGCAGCGCTGCTGAGGATCAGGAATACGATGACGACCCCGACCTCGGCTAGCGATCTGGCTCAGGAGAGGCCGGTTTAGCAGAGGGTTGAGAAGGGTTTACGCCCAAACGCTGCTCCACCCGCCCGACCAGCCGTTTGCGAGAACGGTTTTCCAAATGATTCAGGCCAAGCATGCCGGCTAGGATTCCCACCTGCAGAGCCAAACTGGGCAAAGTCGCACTTAGGTCTCGACCTGCCAGAGCCTGAAAGAAAAACACAAACGCCCCGATGGTGGCTGAGGATCCCACCGCCAGGTAGATAAATCGGCGCAAGCCTCGGTAGGGCGAGGCCAGCTCGGTCAACAGCTTCACCCGATCCGCTTTAGACAGATCGCTGCGCTGCAGCAGAGGCGATACTTTGGGGGAGGGCTTGGGATCCGATTCAGCCATAGGGTTACACCTCCGCCTCAGACAAGAGGGGATCCCGCCCGGAAACCCCCGCCAAAATTTCTTCCGAAGCCCGACAGGCGGCCAGAATGTCCCGCTCTTCTCCCCCCAAATAGACGCGGCCAAAGCTTCCAAAGGGCATCACTTCCAAGATGTTGATCTGGGCGGATTTTTCCGCTTCGTTGGCAGCAAGGGGAGCATAACCTGCCGGTTGCACCTCCAGAATGTAGAGGGTTTGGCCGGCCAAGAGCATCTGACCACGGCGGGAGCGGTTGATCAACTGGGTTTGGTGGGGGTCGATGTTGCGGATGATCTGGCTGGAGATGATGCGTGGCTTGAGGCGCTCCTGTTCTCTTACTCCCAAAGCCGCCAAAATGGCGCGACCGGCAGTGCGAGTATCCCCTTGGTTGCTGGAGTGCACCTCCAAAAGGCCATAAAGGCGCTCCACCACCTGCAGCCCCGGCTTGACTGAGGTGGACTTGAGGGCAACATCCATGATGCGGTTGATCTCGATGCCAGGGGAAATCTCGATCCACAGGGAGGTGTCACCGGGCAAGGGCAAAAAACCGTAGGCTACTGTACCCAGATAGGCAGCATATTGTGGCTGCAGGCGATCCAAAAACACGTAACTGCGCAGGTCAATCCCCAAAAAAGTGCTCCCCTTGCAAACTGGACGCTGATCGGTTCTCTAGCGGGCGGATCATCCCCGCGGGATAGGCTTGAACCGAGATTCGGATCCCTCACTACAAGCCACCCTGGGCCACTACCTTTACGGTTGTCAAGGCTTCGACATCAACTGGGCCACGCACATGCAGCCGTTGGGTCGAAATGCCCAGAGATAAATCCCAAAACGCCCCCAAGGTGGGGATCCCCGCCCCTCGCCCTGCCGACAGAGGAGAGGTATTGATGTGGATCAAAGCTGCATCCACCTCCTGCAAGAAGCGCTGTGCCGCCGATTGGCTATCGGTGAGGATCGTTTCTGATTGATGGTAGCCGTTTTTGTTAATCCAGGTGATCGCCTCCGCCAGATCGGAGATTGGTTGCAGGCGCAGGTGGGGGCGTTCGGTAGAATCGAACCCTTCTCCAATCGGGTGCAAGTCCGGGAACTGTTCTAGAATCGGGGCTGCCGCTTGAATATCGATCCCTTGGCTGAGCAATGCCTCGATCAGTTGGGCCAAATGAGCCGCCGCCCAGTCGGGGTGGAGCAACAGCCAGAGGGTGAGGGGTTGGTAGATCGGGATCCCTTCCGAGCCGTACTGAGCCAGATGATCCAGCAAGACCGATTTCACCAAAGGCCAAGGAGCGGTGCGATCCAGATAGATATGGCCATAGCCCAAGTGGGTCACCAAAATCGGGACTTTGCTTGCTTGCAACAGAAACTCTACCCAGCCAGGACGACCGCAGGGAATCACCAGATCCAAATAGCGCGTTTGCTGGAGCAGCAGCAACAGGGAGGAATCCTCTTGCGGGCTCGCCGTCAAATCCCGAGCAGGTAATGATGACCCTCCGGGTCGTGCGGAGTACGATTGAATTGCCCCTTCGGGGATCCCATGTTCGTAGGCAGTCTCTGCCAGTAGCTCCACAATGGCTTGGTGGGTTTTTTGGATTGGGCCATTCCCCGCCACAATCACGCCATTCCCGGTTTTTAGAGCCATACCAATGCCATTCAAGGCAAATTCTGGATAAATCTCATAAACTAGGGCGATTAACCCCAAAGGCACGCGGTAACGGTTTATCAGCAGACCATTTTCCTGTCGATACCCTCCCTCCAGTCTGCCAATGGGATCCGGTTGTTGGGCCAAACGGGTCAGCAACTGGGCTGCTCGTTGTAGGCGCTCGGGGGTGAGCTTCATGCCATTTAGGATCCACTCGGGCACGGTTTGCTCACGGCAGTTTTCCAAATCCAGGGTATTGGCCTCCAGAAGCAAAGCGGAGCGCTCCAACAATGCTTCAGATAGAGCCAACAGCGCCTGACGTTTGGTTTGGCTACTGAGGCGCTGCAACTGCGGTAACAGACGGCGCACCTGTCGCAGAGTCGTGCCCAAGTCAAAATCTTGCTCGAAATCTGCCACTGCAACTTCTCCCGGTGGAGACAGATCCGCTGGTTTCCCCAGACCACTGCTAACAGGAAATGACCCTGTTCACAAGTGTTGAGGATACGGAGTCACTCTTTGCTGCGATACGCAAAGCCTCAAGGCCGCTGCAAAAGCAGGATCGCAGTCACCATCAGCAGGGTTAGCAACAGGCAAAGAATGATGAACCAACTGAGCAACTGAGTTTGATTCGGGAAGAGCATCGCGCCGATGAACCCCACCACCAGCACTACCCCCAAGCTGAGGGTAAGGCCCAGGAGAGCGGATCCCTGCGGGGTGTTTTCCCGCTTCAGCACCCACTGATAACCGTTCCAAAACCAAATTTTGCGATAGGGATAGGATACCGCCAATTGCTCAATGTGCAGCTGATCGGGGGTAATGGCAAAAATGTGTTGACAACGGCTGCATCCGAGCGCCTCCGTTAACGTAATCAGACGCAATTGGCCCTGATGACAACAGGGACAGGGGTAAATCTTGGTGGGCTCGATCGCTTGGGCGACACGCAGCACCGGTTTTTGGCGGGGAAACTTGCGGGGAGAAGAAAACGCCACAGGTCTCGGTGAGGAGGAGTCGGGATCCCTCACATCCTATCTTCACAGTCTCCGCTGGATCCGAGCTTGGTGGCGGATCCCTGACAAAACAACCCGCCCAAACGCTCTGATTAGAGTGCTGAAGACGTTTGTAGCCAGGCCTGAAATTCCCGCAACATTTGGCTGGTACCCGCTTCAAAAGCTTGTCCCACCCGTTCTGGGATCAAGGTGAGGATATCCACCTCTGGAAACACAAGGCTAATGCACCATGCTTGCCAGTTGTATGGGCTTTCCAGCCTGAACGACAGGGATATGTCCACCCTGAATAACGACGGGATGCTTTGAACTTGGGGTGGTTTGTCGTCCACCCACAGGGGTGGTACTCCAAGTCCGCCCGCTCTATTTCCTCCGGCTACAGAGCTAGGGGACTGACGCGATTTCGTTCAGCACTTGGCTCAGATGGAGAAGGAAAATGGCGCTCCAACAAAGCCGGGATTCCTTGTGCCGAGACCCCGCTGTAGCGGGCTTTGTCGGGCATAAACACAACGTTTGGGCCCCGCTTGCACTCTTTCATACAGCCCACCCCCTGCACGCGGATAGCATCGGGGTAGGTGGCCAAATGGGTCTTCAAGGCTTGGATCACCTCCCCAGCGCCCCGCCGACAACAATCGGACTTTTGGCAGACGAGTACGGTGCCCTTGGGTTTTGGGCTGGGATCCCCTGCTGAAGATCCGGTCTGAAGTGCAGGCTCTAAAGAGGACTGAGCTGGGCTGGGCACCACTCGGTAGAGCACCCACTTCTCCTGCCCTTTGCGCAGATCCACCTCCCGTTCGCCCCAAATTTGGATGGCATCGCCGGGTCGCAGGGTGCGATATAGCTCAGAGCGAATCGGTTTTGGGATCTTGCCAGTAAAGAGGTCGGATCCCGTCTGCCAGCGCAAATACTTCAATTTGCCATCTGAGGAGGGCACAAACCCCAAAAATCGGCCTTCCCATTCAAATGGGATCCCTTGCTTATGCGACTTGCCCATCTTGCCCCCCTGCTTGAATGTTCAATTGCCAGCAGGTTTCCAGACCCTGCACCAGCTCCTGCCGACGGGCGGTATGCTGCCGGATCACACTCCGCACCTGCAGGGCTGCTAATAGCGTATTCATTTCCACCTGTAGGCCACCATCGCCCGTACACACCGACGGGATCCCCAACTCCAGCAGCCGACGACAAATGCGCCAGCGCTCCCCAAAGGGGATATCCAAACGATAGCTGCCAGAGGACAAATCAGGGAGCAGAGAAACCGAGTTCATAGCTGAAATCAACACCTCCAAGTCGAAGAATAAAAGATAAAGTAGAAATTTTCTCAATAAGTGATCAAAAAAAACCGGGAGGGTGAATTGATAAACTGCATCAGCTCCACGAGTATCCCGGCCAAGCTATCTAACCCCTGTCAATCCTTTCTGTCCCGATTAGAAAATAGGGATGTGGATTAGGCTTTACCGTTCATCAGTCCAAACACCAGGCTATCGTTGGCCAGGAAATGATTCAGGTGAAAGGCACGGTCTTCAGTTTTCAACAAAATCTGCTCGTAGAGATAGCGAGTAGCCCGATCCCCAAGGCTTTCCGCCTGAGCAGCTTGTCGCCGCAACAGATCGATAATCGCCTGCTCTGCTGCTAAGTCGTTGCTCAACATCTGCCGCGCCTCAAAGGCCCCATCTGGCTCTGGAGTAAAGCAACACATCTGGGCCAAGGTCGCAAAGGTGGCCACCGGCACACCCCCTAGCCCGTCCAGACGCTCTCCCAAATCGTGAACGTGCTCACTCACCTCTTCATAATGATTTTTAAAGAATTCGTGCAGAGAGTAAAACTCGGTGCCTTCCACCACGAAGTGATGCTTTTGGTATTGCAGATACAACCCCTGAAAACTGGCAAAGAGCGCATTCATACCCTCACAAACCGGCTGGGTCACCTCAGCCCCGAGCAGGACAGCATTGTTCCGCACGCTGCTAAGTGCTTGGCGCAAAGTTGAAGTTTCAGACATACTTCAAGGTTCTCCAGCGAAGGTGAGTGAAAATGGGTCAAGAACCAGCCTAACAAAGAAACCCTAGGATCCCTTGCTGTTGACCCTTACCCTCAGCATAGTACAAAGGAGCCGTATTTGTGAACTGTTATCAATAAGCCTTGTTTTTGATTGAAAGGGTTAGAGGGTGAGTCTGTGTCTGGCACTCCTGGCTACGGGAAAACAGACGACAAGATACGTTAAAGGATACGACCCAACCCTATCGGTAGCGTGTAACCTTGGCTTTGAGCGGTTCGCGACTCTAAATTGAGGGAGGGATTAGCGGTCTTGCTCGGCAGATTCATATTATAAAGGTAGGGTAAAGGGGTGATCGTGCCTGTGGCAGCAGAGCAACTGCTATTGGTGGCTTCTCAGGAAACAGCCTCTCGGCTATGTCCGGTGCTGCGCTTGCAGGGGTTTCGGGTGCGGGTGGGCCAATCGGCGGATGCCTTGCCTTTGCAGCTGGCGGCTGGCCAATTGGATTTGGCTCTGTTGGATTTGGGATATGTGACCGAGATCCCGCCACAGGGGCTGCCGCTGATCTACTTCGATTCCGGGCTTGCCGAGCTGCCCTCTCAAGCCCAGTTACGGCTGCGGGGTATCGAACCGGGTTTATATCTGGCGGATCCCACCGATGCTCAAGCGCTGCGAACAGCGATCGAATTTTGTTTGTACAAGCATCGGGCCGAGAACAAACTGAAAAGTCTGGAACAGTGGTTGGTTTCCAGCTTGACCAGTGTGGGGGATGCGGTGATCTCCACGGATTTGCAGGGGCGGATTACCTTTATTAACCCGGTTGCCGAGGCTCTGACTGGCTGGCGCCGCGGGGAATCTTTGGGCAAACCCGTCTCGGAAATTGTTCGGATCGTGGATGCCCGCACCCATCAGCCTCTACCGGATCCCTGGGGGGAAGCGCTGCGGGGTCAGGTGATGCTCGGCTCCGGCGAGGCGGTATTGCTCTTGGCGCGGGATGGGGCGGAAGTGCCGGTGGCCAATGGCATCGCCCCCTTACGGGATGAATCTGGCCAACCGAAAGGATCAATCCTAGTGCTGCGGGATCTGACGGTGCGACAGTCTCCCCACGGGCTACTCAGCGCCCTGCACGATACCCTGACAGAGCTGCCCAATCGCGCCCTGTTTATGGATCGGCTGCAACGGGCGGTGGAACGGGCCCGGCGGCTCCCTGGGGAGCGTTTTGCCGTGTTGTTTTTGGATTTGAACCGGTTTAAGTCGGTGAACGATACCCTCGGCCATCATGCCGGTGACGAACTGTTGGTGGGGACGGCCCGGCGTCTGGAGGCCTGTGTGCGCTCCATCGATACTCTGGCGCGTTTTGGCGGCGACGAATTTGCCATTTTGCTAGAAGGGATCCAACAGGTGAGCGATGCCACCCGGGTTGCCGAACGCATCCACCAATCTTTGCAGGTGCCGTTCCAGATCCAGTCCCACGAAATCACAATCAGCGCCAGCATTGGCATTGCCCTGGCTGGCTCTCAGGCGTTGGCTCCCGAACAACTGCTGCAACAGGCGGATAGCGCCATGTATCGGGCCAAACAACAGGGGCCAAGTCGGTACGAAGTGTTCGATCCGCTTTTGCACCGCTACGCCAAGGCCAGAGCCCAATGGGAAGAGGAGCTACGGCACGCCCTAGACCAAGAACAATGGCAGGTCTGTTACCAACCGATGGTGAATTTGGCTACAGGGGATTGGCAGGCAGTAGAAGCCCTGCTCTACTGGGAACACCCAGAGCGGGGTTGGCTGAGTGGGCGGGAGTTTCTTGGGGTGGCAGAAGAAGCTGGGTTGGCGGTGCCCTTGGCAGATTGGTTTATTCAGGCTGCCCTGCGACAGTGGCAGCAGTGGCGAGCGCAGTATCCCTGGATGTCGGAGTTGCCTTTACACCTCAACTTGCTTCCCCAGCAATTTGCCCAGCCGGATTTGGCCCAACGCCTGCATCGCTGGTTACAGGAGTTCCAACTTTCTGGATCCCTGTTGCACCTTGGGTTAACGGGCACCATGTTGATGGAGGCCAGTTCTCTAGTGGAGCAGCAACTGCACCAATTGCAATTGTTGGGTGTGGCGTTGGTGTTGGAGCGGTTTGGTAGTGGCTATGTCTGTTTGCAACGCCTGAGTACCTTACCCCTACAGGGAATCCGGCTAGATGGATCCTTGGTGCAGCCAATCGGCCCCCATCAATTGGAACCGGACAAAACCCTGCTAGCGGCCCTACGCCTGGCAGAGACCCTGAATCTGCCCGTGACGGCCCCCGCCATTGAAACTTCAGAACAAGCCCTCTACCTGCAGCGCATGGGCTGTGTGGCGGGTCAGGGATCCCACTTTTATCCGCCTCTAGCCCCTCGTGAGATGGGATCCCTATTGGGGGCAGAATCCTTGGCGGCTTGATGTCTGCCTAGTGTCTTGGTTTGAGATCCCTGGGATCCCTTCTTGGTAGGGGACGAGCCCGTTACAGGGTATCGGCAGGAGCCATACTGAGGTTATACGCCTGTGGATCCCGGCTTGGGAATAGAGAGCCATGCCCCCAATTGATCCTGATCCAGACAGCCAACCCTGGATCGACAAGCTGATTACCTTAACCCATCAAACCGTTGCTCGTGCCCAAAGCAGCTCAACCCAACCCTGGGATTGGGCCAGTCACCCAGTCAAGGAGAGCGTTAAACAGAGCCTGTTGGAAGCGGAGGCAGAGATGGGCCACTGCAATGTCATGGTGATCGGCAAAACAGGGGTGGGCAAAAGCACCCTGGTGAACGCTGTCTTTAAGGATGAACTGGCTCGAACGGGTGTGGGCAGCCCCGTGACCCGTCACATTCGCAAATATTCCAAACAAGATTGCCCGATCACCATCTACGATACGCCGGGCATGGAATTGGCTGGAGAACAAAATGTTGGTATCCGCCTAGAAGTGGCCCAATGTATTGATGAACTGCGCCTACAGGATCCCGAGCATCACATCCACATCATTTGGTATTGCATCCATCATGAAGCCAATCGGCTAGAAGAAACCGAACTGGATTGGTTGCGGGCTTTAGAACTTAAAGATGTACCGGTCATTTTAATTTTGACCCAATACTTAGACGGCTCTGAAGAAAGCGAGTTCCTGCAATACTTGCAACACCAGAACCCGCCAGTGCGCTATATTGTTCCGCTCTTGGCTCGCGACAAAGTAATTACCCGGCAAATCACTATTCCCGCCCACGGATTGGAGCACTTAATTGGCTGTACGTTGGAACTGCTGCCGGAAGTCGCCCGTCTCGCTTTTATTCGACAACAACTGCTGCGGGTGGATCTAAAAGCTGATGCCGCCCTTAAGTATGTATCGAGCTACGTGGCCAGTGCTGCGTTTATCGGAGCTGTGCCCATCCCTTTTGCCGATGCACCCCTGTTGGTGACCGCACAAATTGGCATGATCGCCAATATCAGCTTTATTTTTGGCTACAAAACTTCCCCTTCTTTTTACTACTCCCTGATGGTGGCTTTGGCTGGAATTGGGGGAGCAACGGTGGCGGGGCGGGCGATTGTTTCCAACTTACTCAAGTTTATCCCGGGTGTTGGATCGATTGCGGGCGGGATCCTTCAATCCACCACGGCAGCCACCCTCACCCTCTCGATTGGCCTTGCCTACATTGAGGTGATGAAAGCGATTGCCCGCGCTGAAATTAAAGAGATCCAATTATCTCAATCGGAAATTCAAGAGCTATTTGTGCAGCAGTACCGCGACTATGCGGCTTCTGGAAGAAACAACCTCAGGGATGAGGACTGGGAGTGAAGTGCTGAAGTTGAATGTTACTTGGAGATGTTATTTGGAGATCGAAGTAGAACTGGGGCTGGCTTCCACCTTGCTGCGGCTGAGGGTACCGTCAAACCCAAATGCCCCTTGTACCAAGTAGAGAGGGCGGCCTTTGACCTCTTCAAAAATACGGCCCAAGTATTCCCCAATCACCCCCAAGCTGATCAATTGGATCCCGCCCAGAAATAGCATGATCACGGCCAAAGATGCATACCCAGGGACATCCGATCCAAATAACAGCGTGCGAATCACCAAAAAGAGGCCATAGAGCAAAGCCAGCAATGAAATCCCTAGACCCAAATAGCTCCACACCCGTAGTGGCCAAGAACTGAAGGACGTGATCCCCTCCATCGCCAAATTCCACAGGCGCCAATAATTCCACTGGGTTTTGCCCCGAAACCGAGGAGCGCGATCGTAAAAAATGGCCGTTTGCCGATAGCCCACCCAGGCAAAGATCCCTTTCATAAAGCGGGTGCGCTCCCGCATTTGCTTGATGGCCTCTACCACCTGTCGATCCAGTAGTCGAAAATCCCCCGTGTTGCGTGGGATCCGCACCTGACTGAGTTGATCAATGACATGGTAAAACCCGTTGGCGGTAAATTGTTTGAGCCAGCTTTCCCCCTGACGGCTACGCCGCACCGCGTACACCACCTGGTAGCCCTGTCGCCACAGCTCTAGCATCTCTGGGATCAGTTCCGGTGGATCCTGTAGGTCGGCATCGATGGGAATGACGGCTCTTCCCGAGGTGTAATCGATCCCTGCGGTGAGGGCAATCTCTTTGCCAAAACAACGGGAGAGGTTGAGCACCTTAATGCGGGGATCCCGTTGGTGAAAGGCGAGCAGTTTTTCTAGGGTATTGTCTTGGCTGCCATCGTTGACGCAGACCAATTCGTAGCTGAGCTGTAGCGGATCCAAAGTTTGGGTAAGGCGCCCAAACAAATGCTCAAGGTTATCCGCCTCGTTTTTGCAGGGGATGACGATGGATAGCTCAGGGGCAGTCAGCTCAGCTAACATCCAAGGGCAACCAGAAGGGCAAAAAAGGATCCCTTCGACATCATACGGTCGCCGACATATCCGCCACAATCGAGCGCAACTCATCTTCCGAGACGCGATACACCTCGTTACAGAAGTGACAGACGGCCTCCGCCCCCCTATCGGTGTGGATCATATCGATCAGCTCATCCCGCCCCAACATGCGTAGAGCCCCTTTCACCCGGTCGGAATTGCACTTGCAATAAAACCGGATGGTGCGCATCTCCGGCACAATTTTCAGATTCAGATCCCCCAGGCAGATCTGCAACAGCTCTCGCAAACCACCCCCAGAGGCCAACATCGGGCTGAACTCCTCCACTTTGGCCAAGCGGGTTTCCATCTCCGGGATTAAGCTAGCAGGCGCCCCTGGCATCACTTGCAGCAAAACGCCCCCGGCAGCCCGTACCCGATGCGAATCGAGATGTACCCCCAAAAGCACCGCCGACGGGGTTTGCTCCGATGAGGAGAGATAGTAGGTGACATCATCCCCCACCTCTCCAGACACCAACTCCACCGCGCTGGTGTAGGGTTGGCCGTACCCCAGATCCCGCAGCACGTGCAGATAGCCGTAGCGCCCGATCGCCTGGCCCACATCCAACTTGCTTTCCGAGGTGAGGGGGAGCTCAATCGCTGGGTTGCCCACATACCCGCGCACCGTGCCATCCAAGCCAGCATCCACCCAAATGTTACCCAGGGGGCCATCCCCCTTTAGTTGCAGGTTGATCCGCGCCTGACGGCGTTTCAGGTTGGCCGCCAGCAGCAACCCCGCGCTCATGGCCCGACCCAAAGCCACCGTGGCCACATAAGAAAGCTTGTGCCGCTCCCGCGCCTCTTGTACCGCTTGGGTGGACACCAACCCCACCACCCGAATTTTGCCTTCTGCCGCCGTGGCCCGGATCAGATGATCCGGAAGAGAGGGGGGCGGACTCTCAGAAACAGCTTTCGATCCCTTTGCTCCTTTTGAGCCAGAGGCATCCGTCATCACAACCTCAACGCGCGTCCTGGAGCTAAGTGACCGGGATCCCCTGGCGACTCACTTCTCCATATTGAATTGTAACCACTCTCCCGCAGAACCACCGGAGCAGCGCAGCTCAGTCAGAAGGGGCGAGAGTACCCCTTTTCTGGGAGACATCTTAAGAAGTATGAAGATCTGAGATGGGGGATGGCTACCATGTCAGAAAATAGCATCCGGGTATGTTCGTCATACTCTTTAAAAAAATCGACTTGAGGATAGATATCCATGAGCGTTGTCACGAAATCGATTGTGAATGCGGACGCGGAAGCCCGCTACCTGAGTCCAGGGGAATTGGATCGGATCAAATCCTTTGTCACCTCCGGTGAGAAGCGGTTGCGCATCGCTCAAGTCTTAACCGAGTCTCGTGAGCGCATCGTGAAGCAAGCTGCTGATCAACTCTTCCAGAAGCGCCCTGATGTTGTCTCCCCTGGCGGCAATGCTTACGGCGAAGAGATGACTGCGACTTGCTTGCGGGATATGGACTACTACCTGCGCCTGGTTACCTACGGCATCATCGCCGGTGATGTCACCCCGATCGAAGAGATCGGCTTGGTGGGTGTTCGGGAAATGTACAACTCTTTGGGCACCCCGATCCCGGCGGTGGCTGAGAGCGTGCGTCAAATGAAGCAGGTGGCCAGTGGTCTGTTGTCTCCCGATGATGCGGCTGAGGCTGGCTATTACTTTGACTTCGTAGTGGGAGCAATGGGCTAATCCCTCATTGTTTTGACTGCACAACTGTTTGATGTTCACTGATTTGGATTTAGGAAGCTCATCATGCAAGACGCGATTACCGCTGTGATCAACAGCTACGACGTCCAAGGCAAGTATCTCGACAACTCTGCCATCGACAAGTTGAAGTCCTTCTTCGCCACAGGCGAGTTGCGGGTGCGGGCGGCTGCCACCATCGCGGCCAATGCCTCCACCATTGTTAAGGATGCGGCTGCTAAGGCGCTGTTGTACTCTGATCTGACCCGTCCCGGTGGCAACATGTACACCACCCGTCGCTATGCTGCTTGCATCCGCGATATGGACTACTACCTGCGCTATGCCACCTATGCCATGCTGGCCGGCGACACCTCTATCCTGGATGAGCGGGTGCTGAATGGGTTGAAGGAAACCTACAACTCTTTGGGCGTGCCCGTGGGCGCCACCATCCAAGCCATCCAAGCCATGAAAGAAGTGACCGCGGCTTTGGTGGGTGCTGATGCCGGCAAAGAGATGGGCGTGTACTTCGACTACATCTCCTCTGGCTTGAGCTAAACGCTAGCGTCGCTGGATTGGCTTGAGTTCTATTGTCCAACGAGCACGACGGGCGATTTGCCGCAGGGATCTGGTGTGCTAATCAGGGTACGCGAGCTTTCTGAGGTGGATCGCCTGTTTTGCTGGTCGAGATTATTTCAGCCCATTTGTTGTCGATCAGGGATCCCTTATCATGCGCATGTTTAAGATCACGGCCTGTGTGCCCAGCCAAACCCGGATTCGCACCCAACGGGAGCTACAAAATACCTTCTTCACGAAGTTGGTGCCCTACGATAGCTGGTTCCGGGAACAGCAACGCATCCAAAAATCCGGTGGCCGCATCATTAAGGTGGAATTGGCTACAGGTAAGCCCGGCACTGATGTAGGACTGCTGTAGTTCCCCTATCCGTTCGTATTTTCTCCTCAGATACTGGCAATAGCCCTCTCCAGATCCGGTATATCCAGCTTCAGGGGCTTTTACCTTGGGGTTGGGTCAGCGGGTCTGCTTGTTTCATGGGGGTGAGGATCCGACATGTTCTCCCATGTACCGTCACCCCAGCTTGAGCCAATCATCACGGCTCGTGAGCTGAGCAAGGTTTACCCGGTCGCCCTTAAGGATCCCGGAGTCCTCGGTACGCTACGACATTTCTTTCGCCGCACCTATCGTTACATTCCGGCGGTGCAATCGATTAGCTTTCAGATCCAGCCGGGGGAGGTGGTGGGGTTTCTCGGGCCTAATGGGGCGGGCAAAACAACGACCTTAAAAATGTTGACCGGTTTGATCCATCCTTCTGGGGGCACCGTGCAGGTGGTGGGTCACACCCCCTATCAACGGGATCCTGCTTTTTTGCAGCAAATTACCCTGGTGATGGGGCAAAAACAGCAGTTGCTCTGGGATCTGCCGGCGATGGATTCGTTGCGGATTAATGCTGCTGTCTACGAGATCCCGGAAAAAGACGTTCAAGAGCGGGTGGGGGAACTGACGGAGCTGCTGAACCTGGAGGGCAAACTGACGCAACCGATGCGCAAGCTCTCCTTGGGAGAACGGATGAAGGCGGAGTTGCTGGCGGCTTTGTTACACCGTCCGCAGGTGTTGTTTTTGGATGAGCCGACGCTGGGGTTGGATGTGAATGCGCAGGCCAGTATGCGGCAATTTTTACGGGATTATAACCGGCGCTACGGAGCCACGGTGCTGCTGACCAGTCACTACATGGCCGATATTACGGCGTTGTGTGAGCGGGTGTTGGTGATCGATGCGGGGCGGTTGATTTACGATGGCGACCTTGACGAGCTGCTGGAGCAGTTTGCCCCCTACCGAGAGGTCAAGTTGGAATTGGCTCATCCTTGTCCGATCCCCCAATTGGAGTTCTATGGGGAAGTGCGAACCGACCGGGATCCCGGCGGGGCAGGGGTCTGTGAGGTGCGGCTTTGGGTGCAGCGAGAGCAACTTACCCAGACAGTGGCGAAGCTGCTGGCAGATCTAGAGGTGCTGGATCTGACGGTAACGGATCCGCCGATCGAAGAGGTGATCGGGCGCGTGTTTCAGGGAGGGATTCCGACCCTGACTGACTCATAATCATCATAATCAGTAATGATCAGTAAAGTTCAGCCCAATTCATGTTTGTAGCCTTTTCTGCCTTTACGCAGGCCCTCAAGCTAGGCAAAAAACCTGATGGAGCAAGGGATTAATCTGAATCTGCTGTATCAGATAATGCTGGAAAAGTCTGTAGTTCTGGTAGGGCTATCTTTGGGGATCCCTGAGGGAGGGATCCAACCTCAATCTCAGATTTTCTGGGTAGCGGCCTCCAGTTGTTCAGGGGTAGAGCGCACCGCGTGCAGAGCAAAGTAGAGCTTATTGAGGGCATTCATGTAAGCTTGGGCGGAAGCGACGATGATGTCGGTATTGGCAGCATGGCCGGAAAAGACCCGCTCCTCGTGGCGCAACCGGATGGTGACCTCTCCAATCGCGTCGATCCCGGCGGTGACTGACTGAACCGAGAACTCGATCAGCTTGTTGGGTATGTCGACAATGCGGTTGATGGCTTTGTACACGGCATCCACGGGCCCAGTCCCCACCGCTGCATCCATAAGCTCCTTCCCATCGGGGGTGATCAGGCGCACCGTGGCAGTCGGGGCCTGCTTGTCTCCGCACACCACCTGCACATGCTCCAGACGGTAGAGCTCTGGCACCGGGCGGGTTTCATCGTTGACAATGGCCTCCAAGTCTAGGTCAGAAATTTCTTTTTTCTTGTCCGCCAGTTCTTTGAAGCGGACAAAAGCTTTGTTCAGATCCTGCTCGGAAAGATGAAATCCCAACTCTTGTAGACGATTGCGGAAGGCGTTGCGGCCCGAGTGCTTGCCCAATACCAAGGTGCTAGATTGCAGGCCGATGGTCTGCGCATCCATAATTTCGTAGGTCTGGCGGTTTTTCAGCATGCCATCCTGATGGATCCCCGACTCGTGGGCAAAGGCATTGGATCCCACAATGGCTTTGTTGGGCTGCACCAACATCCCGGTCAGGTTGGAGACCATGCGAGAGGTGCGGTAGATCTCCTGGGTTTTGATGTGAGTGAGGGGTTTTTCTGATTCGATGGGCAGGCCAAAGTAGGGGTTGTAGTAGCTGCGCCGCACATGCAGGGCCATCACCAATTCTTCTAGAGCAGTATTCCCGGCCCGTTCGCCGATGCCGTTGATGGTCACTTCTACCTGGCGCACCCCCTGTTTGATCGCCTCTAGGAAGTTGGCCACCGATACCCCCAAGTCATCATGGCCATGCACAGAAAGCACTGCCTGCTTGATGTTGGGTACATTCTCGCGGATCCCTTTAATCAGTTGGCCGAACTCCTCCGGCATAACGTAGCCGACGGTATCAGGGATGTTGATGGTTTTGGCCCCGGCCCGAATCGCTGCTTCAATCACTTGGTAAAGATATTCGGGGTCGGAACGGGTGGCATCCATCATGGAGAACTCTACATCGTCCACAAACGATTTGGCGTAGGCCACCATGTCTTCGGCAATGTGCAAGACTTCGGCACGGCTCTTGCGCAACTGGTATTGCAGGTGAATGTCGGAGGTGGAAATGAAGGTGTGGATGCGGGGTTTGGCGGCAGGCTTGAGAGCTTCGGCAGCTGCTTCAATGTCCGGTTCGAGGGCGCGGGCCAAGCTACAAATCACGGGGCCATCGGCGGATCCCACCTGTTCGGCTACTTTCTGAACCGCTTCAAAGTCCCCGGGGCTGGCATAGGCAAACCCCGCCTCGATGATATCTACTCCCAGTCGGGCCAGTTGCCGGGCAATCGCCAGTTTCTCTTCGGTGTTCAGGGTGGCACCGGGGCACTGCTCGCCATCGCGCAGGGTGGTGTCGAAGATTAACACATGATCGAGAGCTTGGCCATCAAAGGAAGAGACCGAGGCAGAATTCATGACCGTAACCAGGACTACGAAACATCACCCTTTATTGTGACATCCTGCCCACCTACAGACTACAGCAGAAGCAGTGGGAACTTTCCTTAGATTGGCTGAACTCATGGCTCAGTCAGGTGACATACTCGGCTTCTGATCAGATCCCTAAAGGGATAATTCATTACCAAATGATAGGGTTTTGCGGATAAGAATATACTTACGCAAGTATATACAAGGACTGGACAGCCAAGATCATTGACAGATGTTCAATAAAGTTTTAAATATATTTTGGGAGGGAAGCTGCTTCCTCAATATCCAAAACTCTGAATCTTACTTAGGCAGAGTCAAGCATGAAAAACAACTTAGGCAATCACTTCGCTCTCTGTGCCTTATTACTCTCTATTGCTCTTGCTAGTTTGGCACCTTATTCCGCCTATGCCCAAAAAGAGTCGACTCCAATTCCAAATTTTACACCGCTTTTGGATGGAATTAAACCTTATCAAGGAAAAGCATCTCCTGAAGTTTTAGATTTTGCAAATAGATTGTCTTGAGAGCAAAGAGAAAAACGAGCGGCTTGCTTGGAAGACCTGAAAACTAGAATTCATGGCAAATGGAACTGGCCAAGAACAGATTCCAGCAGAAAAACAATAGTAACTTTCACCGTAAGGCGAGATGGAAATATCGAGAACCCCCGAATCTCTGAGTTCTCGAGAGATCAATTGGTCGATAGAGCTGATCTTGATACAGTACAAGATGCTTCTTCCTTAGCTCCTTTACCAGAGTCTTTTCCCGATTCGATTACAGTCAACTTCTCGTTCAACATCAATGTTATCAATTAGATACAGTCTTTTCCGACTTCACACAGGCTCTTGAGCTAGGCAAAGAACCTTATGGAGTAAGGGATTGACCTGAATCTGCTGTATCAGACAACGCTGAAAAAGACTGTAAGGTTAGCTAGATCACCTCAGTGGTGCGGAGCACTAGTTTTTGTCGGACAGGAACTCGGTGCAGCAATTCTGGTTGAAATGTGAGAAATAACTTCGCCTAAAAATTTCCTCGTGTCATAGCTAGAAAAAGTTTATGTAATTGGCTAATTTAATTCTAATCCAACAAGTGGATTCCGAAGGCTAAAGACAGCAGCCGGTAATATTCTTCTGCATCTTTGAGGGTACGTTCTTGTTTACCGGCGGGGGTGGTTTCAATCCATCTAAAAGAGTTTGAACCGTTGGCCCGGGCGGTCAGGGTAATGCGCCCATTAGGGGTAGCCAGGGTGCAGAGGCGTAGGCGGGTAAACATCGATTCGGGGGAGGTTTGATGAAAGTGGCACATCGACTTGAACTCCGACAGTTGGCGCGGGATCCGATCTAAAAGGAATAGGGTTTTCCAGGTTTGATTCGGTTGTTCCTGCTGCACCACCCAATGACGAGGAGAGGGCGTAGATGGACAGGGATCCGGACAGGGAACGAACCGGTAGCGCCCCTGCTCCTGGGTTTGAAGGGGGGGATCCCCGAAGCGCAAGGGCTGCTGAAAGGAATCCCCATACCCGACATCTGCTAGCCAAGCTTGGCCGTCAATGGTGACCTGTAACGCTAGATGATCACATTCCGGGCCAAAACTGCCATCCGCCCGGCTCACCTGCCCTGACAAAAGCTGTACTGAAAACCCCATTCCGGCCAGTGCAGCAGCCAGAAGGCTATTCAACTCGAAGCAGAATCCGCCCCGCCGTTCCACCACGATCTTTTGAAACAAGGGATCCCGTTCTAAGCGAATCGGACGACCGCGATGGATATCCAGGTTCTCGAAGGGCACCGTCAATAGGTGGGCCAAATGGATCTGTTGCAGGGTTTGCAGGGTGGGCTGGGTGGGGCCAAAATAGCGAATCCGTTCCAGATAGGCTCTGATTTGGGAGGGAGTGAGAGCATCCATATGGGTCAAGAACGCTTATGTTGACCCTAACAGGTCTCCTGGTGATTTGTATTGCTAAAAATAACCATGGCGATGGTGTAAATCAGACTCCACAAGCTCTCGAATTTCGACTGCAGGAAGATTTAGTAAGATCCAATAAGCTATCCGCAAACACCGTCATAAACTGCAGAGCTTAGTACCTTACAGCCTTTGCCAACTTCATGTACGACACAAGGTAAAGAAGAAATTCTCGTCGGACAAAGGGTTGGCCTGCATCGGCTGTAGTATGTATCGCTGGAAAGGGCTGTATGCTACTGTCGAAGCTGGGATGATACGAGATCCAGAGCAGTCTCAAGATGGATCGTTATCGGACTGGTTTAGATAATCCATTTTTGCTCTCTATTCTCCTTTGGGTCATGCTTTATCAATTTTATACGTAGGTTTATACGTAGGCATTTGAGTGTAACTGCTCCACCACCTGCTGCAACTCCCCCGACAACGGCGAGGGTTGCCGCCCAAAGCTCTCCGCCAGCCTCCGGTAATACCACAGGGATCCCTGTTTTCCGCCCGTAAACCGCTCCCACACCGCATCCCCCACCTGTTGCCAATCCCGCAAAATTGACCGGGCATTGTGCAATTTGTCGGCATTAGAAACCAACAACACTGATGCGCTGAGGGGATGCTCCGGATCCAACCGCTCCAAATGCTCAAGATAGGCTGTTTTCCGCTCTGCCCAGCTCTCTTCTTCCGGATGCCTTATGGACAATCCGGGCTTGCTTCACCTGAAACAAGTCAGGGATCCTTCGTGACCAGCGCACCTTGACCGTTCCCAGTTGGGGCAGTTTGATTCCATCCGGGGTGATGCAGTTCTTGAGCATTTGAGGGAAAAGGCATGGCCTCATCCGCCCCTGCTTTTTGAACCGTGGCAATCCTGACCGCTTCAGTCGCCACGGCTGACTCCAGGCTACGAATAACCTGTTGCAGCACTTGGGCGTTAGCAGTCTTGAGCCTGGGATAACTGGCCTTTGTTGCCGTCAGTGCCTTGCACTGCCAAGCGTAGCGAGTATCTGCTGGCAGGATGAACTCTTGCCGAATGGAACAGGCGTTGATAGGACATCTACGAGAATCCAGCCAGTCCTTGCGTTCCCGCAGCGCAGAGTTCCAGACATTGCGGCACACTTCCAAAGTGTTCTCAATCTCTGAAACCTGCTTGGCAGCCGGCTCTAGCTTGAATTCCCACCTCATGTTAAGCATCATCCCGCTATACCCTAAGAAGTGCGATTGCGTTTCTTAGCCTCACACTATTGCTGCACCTCTTCGGGTATGGGCGGAGCACTGCGACGGATCCTGGTAGTTTGCTGCACAAGACTGGGGCGCTGTTTGTGCCAGTCAGTGCTTTGCTCATAGGCGTAGGCAACCTGTAGCACTTTGCTTTCCTGTAGGGCATTGCCCACAATTTGCAGGCCAATCGGCAGTCCATCTACAAAACCACAGGGCAAGCTCAGCCCCGGTAATCCCGCCAAATTCACCGGGATCGTCATCAGGTCACATAGGTACATACTGAGGGGATCCTCCCGCTCGCCGGCTTTGAAGGCTGGGGTCGGAGTAGTGGGGCTAATCAACACATCCACCTTCTGGAAAGCATTGAGGAAGTCCTGTTTGATCAGGGTGCGCACCTTCTGAGCCTTCAGGTAATAGGCATCGTAATAGCCCGAGGAGAGAGCATAGGTGCCGATCATAATGCGGCGTTTCACCTCCGGCCCAAAGCCATGATCCCGAGTTTTGGCGTACATGGGCACCAGCGAGTCAGCAGGTTCTCGCAGTCCATATTTCACCCCGTCATAGCGGGCCAAATTGGCGGAAGCCTCGGAGGGGGCAATGATGTAGTAGGTGGCTAGGCCGTACTGAAAGCTGGGACAATCGATCTCGAGGATCTCAGCCCCCAGCTCTTGCAAGTGTTGAATGGCGGCTTGGACAGCAGCGCGGGTTTCCTCACCACACCCTTCGCCCAACAGATCGCGGATCACCCCCACCTTAAAGCCCTTGATATCTGGGATTAAAGCCTGGCTATAGTTGGGAATGGGCACCTTCAGACTGGTGGAATCCATCGGGTCATGGCCGGCAATGCCCTGTAAAAGCAAGGCCACATCTTCAACTGTGCGTCCGAACGGCCCGATTTGATCCAGAGAGGAGGCAAAGGCCACCAACCCATAGCGAGACACCAACCCGTAGGTAGGTTTCAGGCCGACCACACCACAGAAGGCCGCCGGTTGACGGATCGACCCGCCGGTATCGGAACCCAGAGCCACCACCGCTTGATCGGCAGCCACCGCCGCCGCAGATCCACCGGAGGATCCCCCCGGTACCCGGGTCAGATCCCAGGGATTGGCGGTGAGTTGAAAGGCAGAATTTTCGGTGGAACTGCCCATGGCAAACTCATCCAGGTTGGTTTTGCCCACCGTCACCATACCAGCAGCGGCCAGTCGCGCCGTCACCGTGGATTCATAGGGAGGGATAAACCCCTGCAGGATTTTGGAGGCACAGGTAGTAGGGATCCCCCGCGTGCAGAGGTTGTCTTTCAGGGCGATCGGGATCCCTGCCAAAAGGCCAATTTCCTCGCCGGCCCGAATCTGGGCATCTACAGCCTTGGCCTGTTGTAAAGCAAGCTCCTCCGTCACCGTGATGAAACTTTTCAGCTGCGGCTCCAGTTGGGTGAGGCGCTCTAGATATTCGCGGGCGATTTCCTCAGTGGTTCGCTCTTGATTGACCAACTGGGCATGTAGGGCACGGATCACGGACATAGACAAACTCGCAGGGAATGGCAAACGCTGATTGGGCCAGACAAAGCCCTCTCTAGGGTAATCCAGATGGGATCCCTTCCTGGTATCTTCTGTGGCTGTGGGCCTGGGGATGGAAGATACTAAGAAATGTTAAGCTACCAATGTTGGGATCCTATCAGGTGCGCGCTATGGAATCGGTTTACGGCGGCGACTTTTCCTATACCTTTGTCAATCCCCCTATTTACTCTGCGATTGCCCTGTTCAGCTTTTTTGCGGTCATTTTCGGCATTATTTTCAAAGACAAATTGGAATATCAGGTGGCCTTTTGGCATCTGAACCGGGAGAGCCAGCCCCAGATTCGCTACCGCACCCCTGGGGTGATCCTCACCTACAGTCTCTGTTGTCTATTTACCTTTGGCTTCGTGGCCGCCTGCCTGTACGTGTTTGGCCTATCTTTGGCTTTGGCTGGTCTCGTGGGCGGGATCCTAGTGTTGTTTACTGGAGGCTTAGTCTGGTGGCAATTGGGATCCCTTTTGGAGCTCTTGGTGATGGGCGGATCCCAGGCCATAGATATCGACTCTTATGGGGCAGGGGCGGTTTTGGATCCGGAGGCCCCGGCACCTAAGGAAGGGAAATAAAGGGTAAGTTCGCTAACTTTGGCTTTTTCGATGCAGCCCGTTTGGCAAGCCATTGCCCAGCGCCTTTGCGAAGTGACAGGGGATCCCTTGCAACCCCTGCAGTATCACTCCATCGGTGGGGGCAGCATCAACGCCACCTATCGTCTTTCAGATGGGCGGCAGGCTTTTTTTGTCAAATTGGCCCGTGGGGGCAGCTGCGGGGCGATAGGAGCCTTGGAGATGTTTGCTGCCGAAGCCGCTGGATTACAGACCTTAGCCGCAGCCGATGCGATTCGGGTTCCACAACCGCTGATCTGGGGATCCATCGGGGAGCAAGCCTATTTGGTGCTGGAGTATCTGGAGCTAAGCTCTCCGCGCGCCCATACGGCTAGCCTGCTGGGATCCCAGTTGGCCCAGTTGCACCGTACTCTTTCCCCTAATGGCTGCTATGGTTGGGAGCGCAACAACACAATCGGCTCAACTCCCCAGATCAACCTTTGGAAGCAGGATTGGGTGGAATTTTACCGAGAGCACCGGCTTCTCTATCAGGTCAAGCTGGCTTGTCAACAGGGATATCGTGGCCAGTGGGTCACCGGAGCAGAACGAGTGATGGCGGAGCTGGAAACCCTTTTTCAGGATTACAAACCGGATCCCGCTCTGTTACACGGGGATTTGTGGGGGGGCAACTATGGGGCGCTAGCGGATGGATCTCCGGTGATATTTGATCCGGCACTATACTACGGGGATCGGGAGACGGATCTGGCCATGACGGAATTGTTCGGGGGGTTCCCAGCGGAGTTTTACCGAGCTTACCAACAGGCTTATCCCCTCCATCCCGGCTATTCCCGCCGTAAACCTCTTTACCAGCTCTACCACCTGCTCAATCATCTCAACTTATTTGGCGGAGGCTATCTGGGTTCTGTCAGCCAGACCCTCGAGCAGTGCCTGCGCGCCCTCTAGTGAATAGGTGTGAATAAGTGAATAATGGCTATTCCCCCGCCATCACCACTGCTCCCATATCCCCCAAAAGGCGCGATTGGTTGCGCAACAGCCCCAGCAAATTCAGGCGATTGGCCCGGCAGATTGGGTCAGGATCCATCACCAAGACCGCTTCGAAAAACTGAGCGACTTGAGGGGCCGCCTCTTGGAGGGCTTCTACCAAGGGGGTAAAGTCCCCTTGAAGGGCTGGCTCTACGCCGCGGCGATAGACTGTTTCGCAGACCTCGTAAAGCTGAAGTTCTGCCGGATTTTGTAATTGCTGAGGATCAATCACTGCCGCCGGATCGACCACCTCGTAGCCCAAGTTCCCTTGCACGGCCAAGCGAGCACAGCGATTCAAGGTGGGGTACAGATCCGCCAATTCTCCGGTTGCCCGCAGATGTTGCAAATATTCAGCCCGCAATAGGGTGAGGGGCAGGTTACTCAAGGCTCGCAACGTCAAATCCGTCTGCTGGGGATCCTGGGCCCGCAGCGATTCCGGATCCCCCAACACCGCCTTGATCAGGTCGTAATCAATCTGTTTTTCCTCCTGCAAAAGGGTTTGCAGCCGTTGAACCAAAAACTCCTGCAACGCCCTCAAGGTCTCGGCATCTCCATTGGCATAGTCCTGAACCAGTCTCTGCAGCAGCTGATTCACATCCAAAGCCCATTCGGCATCCCAAGCAATCAGCACCAGGCTATTGGCCGCCCGCCGCAAAGCGAACCGATCCGAAGATCCCGTCGGGATCCGTCCCAAACGGAACATGCCCACCAGCGTATCCAGGCGATCGGCCCAACCCACTACTCGACCCGTCAGGGCTTTGGGCAGAGTATCTCCCGCCCCTAGCGGCCAATAGTGCTGCTCGATCCCCTCCGCCACTGCTTCTGGTTCCCCATCCTGACGGGCATAGTCGGCCCCCATGATCCCCTGCAGCTCTGGGAACTCGTACACCATCTGGGTGACCAAATCCGCCTTGCACAGTTGAGCCGTGCGATCCACCAGCGCTTGCTCTTGCGGAGCCAGATTCAAGGCTGTGGCGATCAGGCGGCTGATCTGGCGGATGCGTTCTACCTTATCCCGCACGGATCCCAACCCTTCAGCAAAGGTGACGGCCTCTAGGCGTTCGACTTTCTCCGCCAACGGGATCCGCTGATCTTCTTCGTAGAAAAAGCGAGCATCCGACAACCGGGCCCGCACCACACGGCTATTGCCCGCCCCGATCCGCTCCGACTGTTCGGGGTCGCCGTTGGAGATGGTGATGAAGTAGGGCAACAGTTTCTGGGGATCCCGTCGATCCCTGACCGGAAAGTAGCGTTGGTGAGTGATCATCACCGTCTCGATCACCGCAGCCGGTAACCGCAAAAATTCCGGTTCAAAGCGCCCTAAGACCGCCGTCGGCCATTCCACCAGTTGCACCACTTCCCGCAGCAAATCAGGAGGAATCTGGGCCTCTCCATTCACCTGGGTCGCCAACTGGGCCACCTCTTCCTGGATAAACGCCTGCCGTACCGCCGGATCCGGGCTTACCCCTGCGGCTTGCATCTGCTGGCTGTAGCTCTCGGCTTGCTTCAGTGTGACTGCTACTGGCCCCAACACCCGGTGCCCTCGGCTCACCCGCCCCGCCACCAATCCCGGAATGGTATTTCCCTCATGGGTGGGCAACAGCAAAGGCAACACCTGATCATCCCAAAGAGAGACCAACCAACGAATCGGACGCGGGAACTTCAAATCCCCACAGGCCCAGCGCATCAGCCGTTCGCCGCTTAACCCCGTAATCCAACCGGGAGCCAGCTCTTGAATCACCGCCGCTGTCGGTCGTCCCCGCACCTTTTGCACCGCGAACACAAAGGATCCCTTGCCCACTTGCCGTATTTCCAGGCTGCCGGGATCCACCCCCTGCTTCTGGGCAAATTTCTCTCCAGTGGCGGTAAGCTGACCCTCTTGATAGGCGATCTGGGCGGGCGGGCCTTTCACTTCTAAAGTGCGATCCGGCTGCTGGTTCGGTAATCCCTGTAACAAAACAGCCAAGCGGCGCGGTGTCCCGAAAAGCTGCATCTGCTCTGCTTGCAGATGAGCCTCCGCCAAAGAGGCAGGGATCCCGGTTTGCCACTGCTGCAAAGCTGAGTCGACAAAGCTAGCTGGGAGTTCTTCGCAGCCGACCTCCAGCAAATAAGCAACCATATCGATCACAAACACCTTCTCTCTATTGCCCCAAAAGCTGGGACACCTTAGTCTATCAGGCAGGCTGGGGCAGCAGTTCAGGCAAGACGCCTCAATACCAAGTTTGCTCCGTCGCCACCCGATGGGCGGGATCCCGCGGCACATGCACCACGATCATTGACAGTGTTGGTCGGTTGCGGGCGATGATCTCGGGTTCTCGACCCAAACGAGGACGATTGCGATTTTCGCTCGGGATCAACATCAACACATCCCCCGGCTGCAGAGCTTTAAGGACTTCCGCCACCACACCCCCCTGTACCCGTTGGATCGGCAAATTTGGGTATACTGCTTCATCCAACTTCGGCTTAGGAACCACTCGTTCCCCTTCCGGTCGAGTTTGCACCAAGAGAATCTGCAAACCGGCTTTCAATTCGCTAGCCAAGGTTTGGGCCAATCCGACGGTCTCTTGTAAAGAGCGGGCTGACACCTCCGGCTCAGCCGCAGCCAGAAGAATGCGCTGAGTCATCTCGATGGCCAACGGAAAGCGGGTGATCAACACCGGGATCCCGGCCTGCCGAACCACTGCGTCGATAATGCTGCCAAAGAAGTTCTCCGCATAGGTGGAATAGCCCTTCCACCCCAACACCACCAAGCTAGCTTGCCGTTCGGCGGCCGAGCGGACGATCCCTTTGTCGATGGAGTCATCCACCCGTCGAATCGGTTCCACTCGCGTCACAGCACCGTGGGCAAAGGATTCTGCGAAGGCCAACAATTGCTCCTGCTGAGACAGCGCCCCTGATGAAATGCCCGTGCGATCTGAGAGGACATGCAGCGGCAACAACGTCCCCCCTTCTTTCTTGGTCAGAATCAAAGCCAGCCGCAGCAGGTTATTCTCAGTATCCGGGTTGGCCACCGGCACCAAGACACGGCTTCCCCATTGGGGCTTGGGCAATTCGGTGGATTCCGCCACCACTTCCGTTGGCTGAATTTGATCCCCCCAGTGGGCAACAATCCAAGGAGAGGCAATACAGGTAACCAAAATCATGGCGATGGTGCCATTTACTGTTAGCTCATCCACTAGCTCCACTTCAAAGGCCACTGTGATCGCTGCCAATGTTGCCGCCGCCTGTGCCACCGACAGGCCAAACATAACCATGGTGCTGGAAAAGCGCCAGCCAAACAGTTGCGCCGAGATCCAAGCGGCCCCAAACTTGCTCACTGCCTCCGCCCCAATCATCACCCCCCCCACCAGCAAAGAGCGCGACTCCCCCAAAAGAATGCCAGGGTTGATCAACATCCCCACCGAGATGAGAAAGAAAGGCACAAACAGAGTATTGCCAATGAACTGGATACGGTTCATCAGCGGGCTGAGCTGCGGGATAATCGGGGTGATCGCCGTCCCTGCCAAAAAGGCCCCCACTACTGGCTCAATGCCGATTAATTGCGCCCCATAGGCCACCACAAACAGCGTGGCGATAACAAAGGTAAACTCCGCCCCCTCATCGTGGCCGAAGCGTTGAAAGAACCAGCCGCCTAGCTTCGGCACCCCCCACAGCGTGGCAAAGGTGTAGAGAGCAATTGAAGGGATCAGCGTCAGCCAAAATTGCAGTGTCAGCTCCCCCTGATGGGCCCGTACCACCACTGCCAGCACCAACAACGCCAAGACGTTGGTGATCAAGGTTGCCCCCAGAGTTGCCGTCACCGTTTGCAGGCGCATTAACCCCAGCTTTGAGACAATCGGCAGACCAATCAGTGTGTGGGAGGCAAAACAAGAGGCTACCAGCACCGCTGTCAAAAAGTTGTAGCCCAGCGCCAGCATGGCCCCGGTGCCAATCAGCATCGGCAACAAAAAGGTGAGGGCCCCGAAAATACTGGCTTTGCCGGCATTCAATTTTAAGTCTTCCAGGCTGGTCTCCAAACCGGCCATGAACATCAAAAACAACAGCCCCACCGTACCCAGCAGGATGATGGTGTCGTCTCGCTGCAGGATGCCTAAGCCATAGGGGCCAACCACCAACCCCGCTAAAATCAAGCCGATGATCCCTGGCAAGCGCACCCGCTCAAACAGCAACGGGGCCACCAACATGATCGTCATGATGATCAAAAACACCAAAACCGGATTCTCGACTGGGCCCACTAGCAAGGCGAAGGGAACCCCTTGAACTTGGGTCAAGTTGGCTAGCATAGTTCACCTGACAAACAGCAAGCAGACTGAATCCGAGCAAAGCGCCCGCATGAGTCTATCAGATCCCTCCGAGGGACTCTCGTTCCTACGGCACGAAGCTCCCGTCAGGAACAATACAGACCGTGTGGCAGCCTTGCGCATTAGAATCGGAGGGTAAATGCTCCTCTGCCGCTTATGAACCAGCTCGCTCCTGGGAAGTTGATCGGTCAGCGCTATCAACTGGTTCAAAGCATCTCGGCGGGTGGTATGGGCCAGGTGTTCAAAGCCATCGACACACGCCTCTTTAATCGCCCGGTGGCGGTGAAGCTCTTGCACCAAAACTTGGCGGGCGATGCCGATACTCAACGGCAACTGCGCAAGCGCTTTGCCCAAGAAATCCGCATTAGCACCCTCTTGGGGGAGCACCCCTTTATTGTGAAGGTGCTGGATTACGGCCTGGAGAACAACCAGCCTTACCTGGTGATGGAATACTTAACGGGGCACAGTTTGGGGGAGCTGATGCTGAAGTACAAACCCATGCCCCCCAACCGTGTGGTCAATATTGCCCGGCAGGTGTGTGCAGGTCTCTACTACGCCCACAGCCTAGAGACCAACCAGGATGGCCATCTCGTCAAGGGGGTGATTCATCGAGATATCAAACCTAGCAACATCTTTGCTATCAAAGATGAAACCTTGGGGGAAACTGTCAAAATCCTCGATTTCGGCATTGCCAAGCTGCTCAGCGATGTCTCTATTGCCCTCGGCACCCAAACCACGGGCTTCTTGGGCACAGTGCGCTATGCCTCACCCGAGCAGGTGCGTGGGGAGGAATTGGATGCTCGATCTGATATCTACTCCTTTGGGGTGGTGCTCTATCGCATGCTGACAGGACAGCAACCCCTGCGACCGAAAACCGATTCTTTCCCCGGTTGGTATGATGCCCACAACTACCAGCCGCCCCAACCTTTTGACCGCTCGGAATTACCCTACGACATTCCGGCGGAGCTGGAACAGGTGGTGCTCTCTTGTCTAGCCAAAGACCCCGACCAGCGGCCTCAGAATATGAAAACCCTGAGTGCTCAATTGGAGGGATCCCTGCAACTGGAGAACACTGCCAGCCCGATTGCCCCGATCTCTCCCATGACGCCGCCAACAACCTCGATTTTTTCGGAGCGTACTCTAGCGGCAATGGATGGTCGGGAAGGCACTCACCTGCTTGCTTCTCCCCCAGAATCGAAGATTAAGGTTTTGCCCCTCTGGGTGGGGATAGCCCTTTTTGTGGTCATCTCGGGGGGAACTTTCCTGGGCTTGCGCCTGTTGTTAACCCCGGCGGAAAGAATCCAAACACCGCCTGTTACCCCCGAACTGCCTGACACAGAGGTCAGGGATCCCTCCGAAACCCGTGATTCTCTGGAAGACTGGTTGCTGCGGGATCCCCAAGGGGAGCTGGTGTTTGAAGATGACCCTGCCATTCCCGATCCTCCTGAAACAAAGCCCGAGAGCAAATCTGAAATTACAGAAGCAACTCCCGAACCGAATCCCAGCCCTCCCCCGACTCAGCCAGTAGCTCCTGTTCCCGTTGCCCCTGTGCCTACATCAGTTGCCCCTCAGCCGCCGCCACCCCCCTCTGTGGCTACCCCAACTCCACCTTCACCTGTTGCTGCTCCTGTTACCCCCGTCCCAGCCCAACCCATCAATCAACCGTTGTTCCCACAGGGAAATCCGGTGAGTCCCCCTGCACCTACCCCTACTGCTGTTGTTCCCGATGCAGCTCCGACCCCCAGCCGCTTGCAGCAATTGCGAGAGAATCGGGAACACCTAGGAGGGGATTAGACCCCGTCAACTCCGCAATCGATCTCCATACAGCCTCAATACAACAAAAGAGGATCCCGATGATAGCCATCCGGATCCTCCGCAAAAGGTCAACCTGTTCTATCTGACCCTTAGGTTGCTAGTCATGAATAGGATCCCCCGTAAGCGGATCCCAAAACAAGCCGATTCAAGCAGTAGCCAGACGGGCATTAGCGGCATCCCAATTCACCAGGTGCTCCAAGTAGGTACTGATGAAGTCAGGGCGCTTGTTTTGGTAGTCCAGGTAGTAGGCGTGCTCCCACACATCCAAAGTGAGGAGCGGAGTTTGTCCATGCACCAAGGGGTTTTCGGCGTTAGGGGTTTTGGTCACTTTCAGGGTGCCATTCTCCAGCACCAACCAAGCCCAACCACTTCCGAACTGAGTGGCAGCAGCAGTTTTGAAAGCTTCCACAAATTTGTCGTAGCCGCCGAAATCGGCATTGATCTTATCGGCAATAGCGCCGGTAGGCGCACCACCTCCACCCGGCTTCATAGATTCCCAGAAGAAGGTGTGATTCCAGACTTGGGCCGCGTTGTTGAAGATGCCCGCTTTGGCCGGATCCCCGAAGGTAGCCTTGACGATCTCCTCCAAGGATTGGCCAGCCAGATCGGTACCTTCAATCAGTTTGTTCAGGTTGGCGACATAGGCAGCGTGGTGTTTGCCGTGATGGAAGGAGAAAGTCTCCGCCGACATGTAAGGCTGTAGCGCATCGGAGGCGTAGGGCAGAGCCGGGAGTTCAAAAGCCATAATCGTCTGTCCTCTGTGTCTTGTGCGAAGGAGCGCAAGGAAGTCAGGAGTCTACCTGTTACCTTTCTTTGCAGTCTCAGTGTAACTCAGAATGATTACGCTTTGAGATCCCAGTTGACCTCTCCCACCTGGGAAAAAAGATAGTCTTCTCGGTCATTGAGGGCGGGCAAACTGGTTCGGGCTGGGAAAATCTTGGGCCGGGATCCCTTCTAAGGCTTCGGTCATGAACCGTTTCCAGGTAGGAGCCACAAAAGCACCACCCGCTGTGCCTGAGAGCATCGGGGAGTTGTCGTCGTTGCCAATCCAAATCGCCGTGGAAAGCTGCGGTACATAGCCAATAAACCAGGCATCCCGAAAATCTGAGGTGGTTCCCGTTTTGCCCGCCACGGGCCGCCCATCATCTAGCCGGGCTGCCGTACCCGTGCCACTCGTCACTACCCCCTTGAGGATTTGGTTAAGAACCGCCACCGACCAGGGATCCAAGACCGGCTCCAGGCTGGGTTTGGCCTCAAAGAGAATTTGGCCGTTGCGATCCACCACCTGGGCCAAAAGGGTTGGCTCCAGGGCATGGCCTCCATTGGCAAACACCGCATAGCTAGCGGCCATTTCCAGCGGGCTAATGCTGGCAGAACCCAAGGCCGTGGCCAGGTTGGGGAACATCTCAGCGCTAATACCTGTGGCTTGGGCGGCTGCGATCACATTGCGGATCCCGACATCGTCCGCCAATTTCACAGTAGGCACGTTGCGAGACAGTTCCAGGGCACGCGCGAAGGAGAGGGAACCGTAGAAGGTATTGTCGTAATTTTTGGGGCTGTAGGGCGGGGATCCCGGATAGGTGATCGGGGTATCTTCCAAAATGCTACCGGGTGAATAGCGCCCTGTGGCCAAGGCTGTGTAGAACACATAGGGCTTAAAGGTGGATCCGGTTTGGCGGAAGGCTTGGGTGGCGCGGTTAAACTGCCCTCGCTGAGCGTTGATCCCTCCTACAACCGCCTTGACATATCCTGTACGCGGATCCACAGCGGCCAAAGCCATTTGGTTGGCCCGTCGAGCCGCAGCAATACGGGGGCCATCTTCGTTGACAATGCGCTGGGCGATCCGTTGCAGGCGCAGATCAATGGTGGACTGAACCCGTAACCCTCCCTGCATCAGGGCTTGTTCCCCGTAGCGACGACGAAGCTCTGCCTCAATGGCATCGGTAACAGCCGGGGCATTGCTTTGGAAGGAGGTGATGTGACCCAGGGTCAATTCTTGATCACGGGCGGCTTGCGCTTCTTCGGGGGTGATCCAATTCAGTTCCAGCAGGCGATCCAACACCAACCGTTGCCGCCGCTTGGCCCCCTCCAGGTTACGAAAAGGGCTGAGGGTTTCCGGGGCAGGCAGGATCCCGGCCAACAGGGCGGATTCGGCTAGGTTTAGCTCTGCCGCATCCTTGTTGAAGTAGCTACGAGCCGCTGTCTGAATGCCGTAGAGATTGTGCCCCCAATACACCTGATTGAGGTACATCTCTAGGATCTCGTCTTTGCTGAAGACTTGCTCCATGCGCACCGCCAATACGGCCTCGGCTACTTTGCGGCTCAGACTCCGCTCTGGAGTTAAGAACAGGTTTTTTACCAACTGCATCGTCAGGGTGGAGCCGCCGCCTGCAGAGCCAATTCCCCCTTCCACACTGCCCAAGATCACCCGACCCAAGCTGATCGGGTTAATGCCTTGGTGGGTGTAAAAATGGCTATCTTCAATGGCCAGCAGCGCCTTTTTCATTTCCGGTGAGACTTCTTCCACCGAGATCACTTCCCGGTTGGCTTCCCCGTGTAAGCTGGCTATCGGTTCCCCCCGAATATCGACAATGTGGGTGGTGGCAATGGGTACGTAGTCCCGCAGTTGATGCACATCCGGCAGATTGCGGAAGCTGATGGCCAACCCCACCAACCCGGCAGCCGTAGCGGTGGAGCCGAGCAGCAGGGATCCCAAGAGCAAATTCCCAACCGTACCCGCAACTTGGGCAATCAAAGAAGGTCGTGGTGCTGGCGAATGGTCGGCTTGCCCGTTGAACCGTGCTGGGCGACGAGGGGGACGACCTGAAGCGGGGTCTTTTGCCCACGGTGCCGATTGTTTGCGACTATACGCCACGTCCACAACCCCAACAAACCTGACTTATTATAAGTCTCTCCCTGTAGGCAAAGCAGGTTCAGGGATCCTCACAGAAAACCGGATCAACCCCATTGACAGCCCCATTGACAGATAGAAGCAGAAAGGCAGACCCTCCCCTAAAAACCCTCAACAGACTTTCCTGAGAGGCCCACGTAAGTGAAAATCGTGAAATGTGTCGAGCCGGATGGAGCAGGTTTTGAGTACATCGCCAACATCAGTCCCGCCAGCTGTTGCCCCTTTCGGCAAGCGGGATCCCTTGATTGCCCAGATTACCGAGCGTGGGGTAGCGGAGATTTTCCCCGGTGGAGCGGCGGCCTTAGCCGAGCGTTTGACACAGACGGATCGCCCTTTGCGGATTAAGTTGGGTATTGATCCGACCCGACCGGATTTACACCTAGGCCATTCGGTGGCCTTGCGCAAGTTGAGGCAGTTTCAGGATGCGGGCCATGTGGCGATATTGTTGATTGGGGATTTTACGGCTCTAGTCGGGGATCCGACGGGGCAATCGGAGGCACGTCCACGTTTAACACCTGCAGAAGTGGAGGACAATGCCCGTACCTATTTGGATCAAGCGCGTCAGATTTTGGATTTTGACACTCCTGGCCGGTTGGAGTTGCGGCGCAACAGCGAATGGCTGGCAGGGCTGACCCTCACCCAGATGATCGAGCTACAGGCCCAGATGACCTTGGGGCAAATGTTGGCCAAAGAAGATTTTGCCCAGCGCTACCAATCGGGTACGCCAGTATACCTGCACGAGTTTCTCTATCCACTCCTGCAGGGCTATGATTCTGTGGCTCTAGAGGCGGATGTGGAATTGGGGGGAACCGACCAACGCTTTAATCTGCTCACGGGACGGGACTTACAAATCTGGAAAGGACAAACGCCGCAGTTTTGCCTGACGGTGCCGCTGCTGGAAGGCTTGGATGGCTACCAAAAAATGTCCAAGTCCAAAAACAATTACGTTGGGCTGACGGAGGATCCCCTCACCATGTACTCCAAGCTGGAGAAGGTGCCGGATCCTCTGGTGGAGCGTTATTTTGAATTGCTCACCCAGATCCCACTTTCCGAGTTGCCCGACAACCCAAGAGAGCGTCAAATGCTGCTGGCGAAGACGATTGTGGAGCAGTTTCACTCCCCTGAAGCCGCCGAAGCAGCTCAGCGTACGGCTCAATCTTTGGTTTTACAAGGCAGCACCGACGAGACGGGATCCATCCCCACCTTTCTCATCGATCCTATTCAATATCCTGCCAAGCTCACCTACATTTTGCGAGAATCAGGCCTGTGCAAGAGTGCTGCCGAGGCCCGCAGGCAGATTCAAGGGGGCGCTGTGCGCTTGGATGGCCAAAAGATTGCCGATCCAGAGCTGGAGTTTGCCAATCCCTCCGAGCTGACAGGGCGCATCCTACAGGTAGGCAAAAAAGCGTTCCGTCGTCTGATCATGGGCATAGATTGAAGATCTCAGTAAAGATCTCAGTAGGCCCAGATGGCTTTGAACCCGGATCCCGATTTCCATTTCTTCGGCTTGGGTTGGGGGTGAGGGACAGCAGGTTCAGGTTTGGGTTTATGGGATCCCGCTTCGGCTAGAGCCTCCGTGAGCTTTTGCCTCACCAGTTCTCGGGTTTCCAAAACATTGGTTTCTGCTGCCCATTCTGGCGAGTCTTGGACGGGATCATCCTCGGAAGTAAATTCAAGATCGTAGATCTCATTGCGATAGTCGGGACTAAGCCATTCCCAGGCACGCAAGTCGTAAAAATAAGGGAAGAGGCGCACGATACACTCGATGTCCAAATGTTCGGCAAAGCGACGAAAGGCTTCTTCTTCGGAAACCGGAAAAGGAGCATAGTGATCGGAGACAAACCACTTGAGAAACTTGCGGGCCTCTGGAATAATTTGCTCTGCGATCATGGATCCCACAGCGGCTGTATTGAAACAATTCACCAACAGATGTTCCAGCATCACCGCGTTGTACTCGGCAAAGCAGGTTTGCTCACGGGTATCCACCGGTTGCCAGGGCATATTGCCGTTGGCGGCAATCAGTAGATGAACCAAATCATGGGATGGGTTGGTTTGAATGTAGCCATGCCCCTCTAGCTTGACACCGTCACAGCTAAAGAGCTGGTGCTGTGGGCTCCAGTAGAACTTCAGTTGCTTTGCCACCATGACCTAATCGTCCTCCTCACCCAGGGGATCCCTTTCCAACTGAACCCAGGATCCCAAGCCAATGATTTGCAAATTATCTTCTGAGTGTAGCAAAGCACCTCCGCTGGGTTGGTAGCCCTGAGCCGGAATGGATCCCGATATCCGATTCAACCGGTTCAACGCTTGCCGCCGGTAACGCAAGGATGTCAGGCTGAGAACAAAGTGCTTTTCGTGGCGATTATGATTCAGCAAGTTAAACGGGCACTCTCCTGGTCACAGCTCAGTCTTTGGGGAATCGGCCTGATCTGTGTCCTTTTCTGGGCGGTTCCAGCACTGGCCCTTCCGCAAGGGAATGCCATCACGGATGCTCGTACCCTCCTACGACAAGCCTTACCCATTCAGGAGTCCAGCTTGCTGGAGTTGGATGAGGCCATCTCCAAAATCGATGCTGACCTGAAATACAACCGTTGGTCGGCGGTACGAGGGGATGTTCGTCTGGTGGAGCGGTTGCTGGATCGCTATGCAGCCCCGTTGTTGGCGAGTTTACCCGAGGCTAAGTTGCCCACCGCTGCTGAACAGATGGCCGCTATTCGCGAACAGTTAGAAATCGTCAGCCAGGAAACCCAACGCAAATCTAAGGGCAAAGATGCTGCCCGCGATGCTTACGATCACCTGTTGGCTAGTTTGGGATCCCTGGAGGACAGCTGGCTGGGGCCTTTCCCCTACGAGATACCCGCTGAGTATGCGGATAGGCCCCAACTGTTGGGCCGGGCTGAGGTGGAGTTGACTACCACGGCTGGACAAATGCGGATCACCTTGGATGGCTACAGCGCTCCCATTACAGCAGGCAATTTTGCCGATTTGGTACAGCGAGGCTTCTACGATGGCCTCAGTTTTGACCGGGTGGAAAACTTTTACGTGATTCAAGCAGGGGATCCCCCTGGCCCTGCCGATGGGTACGTGGATCCGGCCACCGGCAAAACTCGCACCATCCCGATGGAAATTCGCGCCAAAGGAGAAGTGATTCCTCACTACGGCCAAACCTTTGAGCAGTTGGGCCTGTGGGATGTAGAACCAGCTTTGCCCTTTTCAGCAGAAGGGACGGTGGCCATGGCCCGCTACCCGGACGATCCCAACAGTGCCTCTTCGCAGTTTTTTATCTTCATGGCGGAGCCGGATCTGACCCCAGCAGGGTTGAACCTAATGGATGGCCGCTATGCGGTGTTCGGCTATGTGACGGAAGGCACGGAAGTGCTGCACCAAATTAAGCTGAGTGACCAGATTTTGAGTGCCCGGTTGATTTCAGGCCAAGAAAATCTCAAGAACGTAGGATAACGCTTTACGCAACGATGACGCGATATCCAATCGCGATATCCAATGCTTGCTATTGGGTAGTTTCTGTAGCCTCCTGCCGAACCACATCGATCAACCGCCGTACCGTTGCAGTACCTGAGGAGGCCTTAAATCGAAAAGGGAACTTGCCTTTACCCAACAGGCGCAATCCCAAAGGCGCCAAACTCAGCAACCCCTTGGGATCCCGTCCTTGATTGGCCACCACCTGTAAGCCAAAGCGGCGTTCATCCACCCAGCCCCCGGCTCGCACCAGTTGCACCAAGGTTTTGCGGTGGCGAATCGAACGGCTGGCCCCAGAAACAGATCTCTCGTTGGGATATCCGGCCAGGATCCCTTGTTTGAGTTCGGTAATCTGATCTAGGGGTGCCACCCCCATGGGGCAGACGGTGTTGCAGTTCCAGCAGCGGGTACAGCCCCACACCCCGGCAGTACTGTCCTGAGCTTGCAGGCGTTCTGCTCGCTGGCTGTCGCGATTATCTTGCACAAGGCGGTTGGCTTTGGCCAGAGCATGGGGGCCGACAAACTCAGGGTTCACCTCTTTGGCATTGCAGTCGGAATAGCAAGCCCCACAGAGAATGCAGCCACTGGCGGCGTTGAGATGATCCCGCTCGGCCGGGGATTGCAAAAACTCTCGCTCCGGGATCCGACGACCTGCCGTGCTGACAAAGGGATCCACCCGGCTCAGGTCATTCCAGAAGGGCTGCATATCGACAACCAAATCCCGCAGGACGGGCAAGTTTCCCATAGGGCCAATGCGAATCGGCTGTGGTTGTGGGCTGTGGGTATCCAGCTCATCTTCTACATGTTGCTGACAAGCGAGGGCGGCTCTGCCGTTGATGCGCATGGCACAGCTGCCACAGATGGTGTTGCGGCAGTTTTTGCGAAAGGCGAGACTGCCATCCTGCTCCCACTTAATTTGGTTGAGGCAATCGAGAATCGTGGTGCTAGGGGAAGTCTCTAGCCAAAAGGATTGCAGCCTCGGGGGGCCAGGGGGCAATTGACGGAAAATCTGAAATTCAACTCGCATATTCGGGCAACAGGCGGGATCCCTTATCTTAGCGGCAACAAGGGGATCCTTACCAAGCCTTAAAACCCCCGACTCAGGGCACTCCCCGGCCCCTGAAACAACAGCCAGGAAATGAGAAAGTTGGTCACGAATACCCCTAGCAGAGCCGTTACCACCGCATCGGTCGTGGAGCGTCCCACCCCTTTTGCCCCACCGCTTGTAGAGAGGCCCCAACTGGATCCGACAATGGCAATCAGTGAGCCAAACACCATCGCCTTAAAACAACACACCAGCAAATCCCAGGGAGCCAGTAGGTTTTGAGCCGAGGTGAGGAACATATTGGGGGAGATGTTATAAGCAGAAGCACAGATGATCATGCCCCCTACCAACCCCGTCAGCAGAGACAGGATGGTCAGCACCGGCAACATCAGCCCCGAGGCCATGACACGCGGGATCACCAGATAATCCACGGGATCCGTGCGCAACAGTTGCAAAGCATCGATCTGCTCCGTCACCTTCATGGTGCCCAGCTCGGCAGCAAAGGCAGATCCGACTCGACCGGCCATGATCACGGCTGTCACCACTGGCGTCAGTTCACGGGTGAGGGCAATGGCCAAAACGCCCCCAATTAGGGAGGAAGCACCAAAATTGATGAACTCCCGCGCCAGCTGAATTGTAAATACGCCGCTGATCACCACTGCTGTGATCAAAACAATCAGCAAGGATTCCAGCCCGACAGCCGACAGTTGATCCAGGGTATTGCGACGATGAATCCGGCCCCGGCTCAAGTGCAAAATCACCTGCCCAGCTAGGAGCCAGCTATGGCCAACCCGGTTCAACCAGTTCATCTGTCCTCTCCCCTGCCCTTAGGAGGCTGAGACCTCTGCTGGCTCAGCCTCCGGTTCTGCTGGCAGTTGGAAGCTGAGCACAAACGAAGCGCGGGTCAGGGGTTGATCGATTATCAGACCTTCTCCACCCAAGACCTCTAGGGCGCGGCCCTCCACCGAGATCCATAGCCGTGCGCCGGGGTTTTGGCTGGTGGCGGTGTAAAGCACCTGGGTGATCCGGCCCATCATCAGGGTGGAGCCTCCCCCCTGAGTGAATTCGGGTGAGAAGTTGAGAAAAATATCGTTTCCCTCGATCCGCACATCCAGCACTCGGGTCTCGGGTGGGATCGCCGTACTCAGTTGAGGATCAGTCGGGCCAGCGATCAGCTCCTCCAGGGCAAGGCGGATCCCTTCTTGGGCATCGAGGGCACGCACGATCCGCTCTTGCTGTACGTAGTAGATGGCATTGTCAGCGGTGGTCAGCCAGTAGACAGAGAGGGTTTGTTGCGGCCCAATGCTGTACCACCAAGCTCCCCCCATCAGCCCCAACCCGGTTAAGAAGCCTAGGATCCCCAGTTGCAGGGCAGTGCCACGCCGTGGGCGAGAATGCCGTCCTACCGACCCAATGGCTCCGAACTCTGCCATGCGCCCTCCGTAGTGGCTCATAGTTGGCAATTCCTCTATCTCACCTAGCTCTAGAGTAGCGAAGAAAGACCGATTCTGCGGGGATGGGGCCAGAGGGGCAGACCAAAGGCTATCTGGCGGTCCAACGGGCTTAATCCTCTCCCGACTTAGATTGGGGTTTGGCCCGCCGTACCAACCAGTAGCTAACCGAGAGGGCCAAGGTGGCTGCCCCCAACCCGATCAGATCCAGGCCCCCCAGCTTCTCAAAATCAAAAATGATGATCTTTCGGGCCACAGCAATCAGGGAAGTGACGATCACCAGCTCCACCTGTACCACCTGCTTTTGCAGATAGGCGGTGATGTTTTCCAAAATCTCTAGAGCGATCAGAATATTCAAAAAGAGGCCGAAAATCTCGATCAGGGTGGTGGAAAAAAATCCGGTTGGCTCCACCAACAAATCCGTCACCAAGAACCGAGCCAGATCTACCACCGCCACCAGGATCAGCCCGATCATCAATACCGAAAGCAACTTCGAGATCAGGCTTTCCAGGCGGGTGATGCTCCGCAAAAAGGGATCCTCTTCTTCTGTTTCGTGGGGATTGTGGAGTAGCCACTTGAACCAACGCATTGCCGGATCCCCGTAGGGCTTCTAGCCCCTATGCCGCCACTTAGACGCCAACATTATCCATCGCAACGGTTTCAACCGGAAGAGGGTAGGGAAGGGCGATGGTTACGGCAGCGGTCGGAGCAATATTTCACCTCTGACCAACAGTTGGCCCATTTTTTGCGCCAGGTGAGAGGTCTTTGGCAGGTGAGACAAATTTTGCTGGGCAAATCCGATTTCTTCCGTTGGCGTGCCATGGTGCGATGCAAAACAAAGGCTGACTCTGTAGTCAGCTTAACAATCCTGCCTTGGTGTTGACCGTTACCATCACGGGTAGTTTGACCCATACCTCACCTTAGCAAAAGCTAAATTTTGCAAAACCTGAGGGGTAAATCGGGTAGGCTCTTGAAATTGAGTGAGGTTCCTGCTGCTTGTTGCAGGAATCCCTTGGGAAGTCTGGGTCAACGGTTGCTTGGCCTACCGTTCAGTGAAGATCTCTATACCCGCTCGGCCCCTTAAATTCGTATGAAATCCCAGCGAAATATTGTAGATATAGATTTGGCTGTTCAGAGTTCTATCTCAGCATCCGAGCGGGTTGAGGTTCGGCTAGCGGAGAGCAAGCCCACCAGCTCTCGTCACTCATCCTCTGCTTCTGAAGATTCTGTGGGCATGTTCCTGCGGGAAATGGCTCGCTACCCTCTGCTCAATGCTGAACAAGAGGTGAAATTGGGGCGGCTGATCGCGGAGGGGGGGGCCTCTGGAGAACGGGCAAAACGGGAGTTGGTGCGGGCTAACCTGCGGTTGGTGGTTTCCATTGCCAAAAAGTATTTGAATCGTGGCGTGCCATTTCTGGATCTGATTCAGGAGGGCACGATTGGCCTGATCCGAGCAGCAGAAAAATTCGAGTACGAACGGGGCTATAAGTTCTCCACCTATGCCTACTGGTGGATTCGCCAGGGGATCACCCGCGCTGTGGCCAACCAAGCGCGTTTGGTGCGGATCCCAGTGCACATGGTGGAAAAGCTCAATCAGGTGAAGCGAGTGCGGCGGGAGCTGACCGAAGCCTTAAATCGTCGGCCCACCCAGGCGGAAATTGCCGAAGCTCTGGAGATCTCCCCCGATAAACTAGATGCCATTCTAGAAGCCGGACGCCAAACCCTCTCCCTCCATGCGCGGGTGGGCAAAGAGGAAGATACCGAATTGATGCAGCTGATTGAGGCCCCCAATGGCCCCACTCCCGAAACGCAAATGGATCTGCACCTGCTGTCTGCCCAACTAGAGGAGCTGCTTGAGCAACTCAGTCCCCGGGAACAGGAGATTCTCAAGCTGCGCTACGGCTTAGAAGATGGCCATCTGCACACCCTTTCGGAAATTGGGCAGCTTTTCGGCCTGTCTCGGGAGCGTGTCCGGCAAATTCAAGCCCGGGCCATGCGCAAGCTGCGCCATCCGCGCCGCCAGGAAACCCTGGAAGATTGGATGATCTCGTTGTAGAAGCGCTTTGCACAATTCCAATCCATTACTCCAAGCTTGACCTGAGGGTATGCACTCCTCGGCGCGACCAAGTGACTGCCCCAGAGCGATCCGCTCCATAGAGAGGGCGCTGTCTTTGCCGAAACCAAGCAGTAACGATCTCACTGCTGGGGCCAGAGGTAATGCCCGCCTGCACCTGAAAGCGCTCCAAGAGATCCAACACGACCGCCCCCCCATCCCACCACAGCCAATTGATTTGCGCAGGCATTAACGGGGATCCGCTCAATTCCGCCTGTACATTTGTCCCCGCCGAGCCCAACAGCAACCAACGGGATCCCTCCGTTTCTAGGGTCAACACCAGGGGATTGGTATGCACTGCCTGTAGCGATAGCCGTTCCCCAAGCGGGATCCGATCTCCAGGCCGCAACACCTGATAGGGGATCCCTGCTGATTGCACCGCCTCCAAAGCCCGCAGGTAACTCTCGGAAGCGACGTTGGCTCCTCCTCCATCCCAAAACTGATGCATCGAAACGGCTGGCAACAAACTGACCCAGCCCCCATTGGCAGATCCGGCGGAGGTCATGGAAACTGCCCCTGCCAAATTGCGAATGCCCCGTTGACGCAAATAGGGTAGCACTGTGAGTTCAGCCAGGCGGGGATCCCCACTATTTACAAGAAGATGGCGTCCCTCCGCTTGAATGGCCAAAATGGGAGTCCGCCCACTGGCCAAAGCCGTGATCTGTACGGGTGGCCCTGGCCATAACCCCGGCCCAATCAGGATCCCGATCATGACCAAAGCCGTACCCTGCCAACGCAAAGCCCGTCGCCAACGGGGCCAAAAGGTGACCGCCACCAGAGCGCCGTACAACAGCAGACACTGCAGGATAGAAATCACCCCTGTGTAATAGGAGCTGAAGGGCCAACTGGCGATCCATCCCACCCAATTGATTAGAGGGGTAAGCAGCAGCGTCAGCGGTTGCACCAACAGGGATGCCAGCCCCGGCGATAGCAACGCTACAAAGGCAACCCCAAATCCAGCCACCAATAACGGCAGCAGCAATGCCATCAACGGCGGATTGGCCAGCAGAGAATAGGTGGGAATGCGCCCGAATACAACAATTTGCAGTGGCAATGTCCAGATTAAAGCCGCCAGCGGAATGGCCAAAGCTGTGGCTATCGTTGGGGGTAGAAAACGTAGCCGAGATACCATCGGGGCGGTGCCCACCAACAACCCCAACGTAGCGGCAAAGCTCAGTTGAAAGCCCAGATCCGTAATCCAATTGGGTTGATAAACCAACAGCACTACTGCCGCCAACAGCAATGTCCCCAGCGGGTTCAGCTTCACCTTGCCCTGCAGACGGGGCTCCGTCAGCACCGCCATAGCCGCCACACCCATCAACCCGGCCCTCAATACAGAAGGGCTGAATCCGGTCAAGGTCATGTAGAGGCCCAGCACCGCCAGGATGATCGCCTGTTGTCCGCGCACCGCCAACTTGCGGGTCAAGACAAAGACCACCCCCACCAACAGCGACACATGAAACCCGGAAGCCGCCAAGGCATGGGCCATGCCAATTTCCCGGAAGGCATCCTGCAGGTCAAAGTCCAACTGGGCCGCACGGGATCCCAACACCAACGAAGCCAGCAAATTGCCCTCTCGTACCCCCAACCCGCTGATGAAAGCCCCTCGAATGCGGCGGCGCAACGCCCAGCCTCCCCAACTGCGTCCTCCCGCTTGTGGAACCACCTCCTGAGCACTCAGCCCGGCGAAGGATCCCTGTCGGAGCAAATAGGCTTGAAAATCGAAAGCCCCCGGATTCAAGGCCGGACTAGGCAAATAGAGGGATCCCGTCAGCCGTACCCGCTGGCTGGGGTGTAAATCCTGTTCTTCAGAATTGACAGGATCGGTGGTGACATAGAGCTTGCCAGAAACCAAGCGAGCCGTTTGATCCGAGTTCAACACTGCTCAGCCTGCAGCCAAAATTGCAGCCGTTCGCTGCGGGTCAGACGTGGCTCGGAGGTGATCTCGCCAACAATGCTGATTCCTTGCTGCGGTGCCAGCAGACTAATGTCCGTCGGGCCGGGAAAAGGTTGTCGCCAGCCCAAATAGCCCCAAGCGATCCAGCCCACCAACCCCATCGCCAGCCAAGTGCGAACCCAGCGCGGTCGCTTCCGGCAAAGCAGGGATCCCAGTAAGCCCAACCCCAGCGGCACCCCCCACCCCCAGCCAGCTCCCTGTGGCCAGGCCCGCATCAGTAGGCCCAAAATCCAGCCCAACCCCAGCAAATAGGTGCCGTCCATGTCCCCGCAGCCTGTTTGCCCCCCACTGTACCGTCGCAGTCAAGAGGGAGCCATTCGGCAGTCTTAACCTGACGGACTGTTCTCGAGGCACCTGCTGGGTTTCATCCCCGCTATCCCCACAAAACGTATTGAAAGATACTCTTTCTCGGCTAGCTCAAAGGGAGTGTAGATTAGGGCAGAGTGCGTGCTGAACGGGATTCCACCCTCAGTTTGTCCTCTGTCTTTCCCAATCTGTTTTCCTCGACTTTATGCGCATCCAATCCATCCGCGTTCTCAGTGGCCCTAACTACTGGAGCATCCGTCGTCAAAAGCTGATCCAAATGCGGCTTGACCTAGAGGATCTACAGGAGCGGCCCACCAACGAGATCCCTGGCTTTAAGGAAGGGTTGGAAGCGTTGTTGCCGGGGTTGTGGGAACATCACTGCTCCCGCGGCTGCTATGGAGGGTTTTTGCAACGGGTGGAAGAGGGCACCTGGATGGGGCATGTGGTCGAGCATGTGGCCCTAGAAATGCAGACGATGGCCGGGATGGCTGTGGATTTTGGCCGTACCCGCGAAACCTCTACCCCCGGCACCTACAACGTGGTGTTCGAGTATCAAGAGGCGGAAGCTGGGCGGTTTGCCGCCAAGGCTGCGGTGTATCTCTGTCAAGCCTTAGTGGATGGCGAAGACTACCGCCGCGATCTGGAACTAGATATTCAAGAGCTGCGGGAAATTCGGGAAAACGTTCGCTTCGGCCCCAGCACCCAATCTTTACTGGACGAAGCCACCCTGCGGGGGATCCCCCATCTGCGCCTCAGCAAGGGATCCCTGGTGCAACTGGGCTATGGGGTGCATCAAAAGCGCATCGAGGCCACCACCACCGAAAAAACCAGCATCATCGCCACTGATCTGGCCGGAGATAAACGGGCCACCAAAGAACTGCTACAGGATATGGGGATCCCGGTGCCCAAGGGCTATACGGTGCGTCGTCGCAGCGAGCTAAAGGCCACCATCGAGGATGTCGGGGGCTATCCGGTGGTGATCAAACCCCTCAATGCCAACCACGGCAAAGGCATCACCGTCAACATCACCAGTTTGGAAGCCGCCGAAACCGCCTACGATGCCGCCAGCCAACACTCGGATGTGGTGTTGGTGGAAAAGCACCTAGTGGGGGAAGATTACCGCCTGCTGGTGATCAACAACAAACTGGTAGCGGTGGCCAAGCGGATCCCGGCCTACGTCGTGGGGGATGGCCGCTCCACCATCCAAGAGCTCATTGATGAAGTGAATAAAGATCCGCGGCGGGGCTTCGGGCATGAGAATGTCTTGACCTTGATCAGCGTCGATGATATGACCCGGCGGGTACTAGAGGGCAAAGGCTATACCCTAGACACGGTGCTGCCCCGCGGGGAACATTGCACCCTCAAATCCACCGCCAACCTCAGTACCGGCGGCATTGCCGTCGATTGTACCGACATCATCCACCCCTACAACCTCTTCATTGCCGAGCGAGCTGCCCAAATTATTGGCTTAGATGTAGCTGGGATCGACCTGATCTGCCCCGATATCACCCAGCCTGTCAACGAAACCGGCGGCGGCATTGTCGAGGTGAATGCCTCTCCCGGCTTACGCATGCACCTAGCCCCCAGCGAAGGGCTGCCGCGCAACGTGGCGGAGCCGATCATCAACATGCTCTTCCCCCCCGGCAGCCATACCCGCATCCCGATCCTGGCGGTGACCGGCACCAACGGCAAGACCACCACCACCCGTCTCATTGCCCATATCCTCAAAGGCATTGGCAAGCGGGTGGGCTTTACCACCACCGATGGGGTGTACATTCAAAACCATCAAATTGCCAAGGGAGATATGACCGGTCCCTACAGCGCTCGTCTGGTGTTACGGGATCCCACCGTGGAGGTGGCGGTGCTAGAAACAGCGCGGGGAGGTATTTTGCGGGAGGGGCTGGGCTTCCCGGAATCCGACATCGGCGTGGTGTTGAATGTTACATCAGATCACCTGGGGATTGGGGATATCGACACCCTAGAAGAGATGGCTCGTGTAAAGTCAGTCTTGGTGGAGGCAGTACATGAGCGGGGCTATGCCGTTCTGAACGCGGACGATGGCCTGGTGGCGGCCATGGCAGAAAACGTGAAGGCGACGGTGGCCTACTTCAGCATGAACCCAGAAAATCCCCTCGTTCAAAAGCACATTGCCTCGGGTGGTACAGCAGCGGTTTATGAAGAGGGCTACATTTCCATTGTGAAGCGAGGCTGGAAGCTGCGCATTGAGGATGTCACCAACATTCCCCTCACCCTCTCTGGCAAGGCCAGCTTTATGATCCAAAATGCTCTGGCGGCAACCTTGGCGGCCTTCCTGCATGGGGTCTCCATCGATGATATCCGCATGGCACTGGGCACCTTCACCAGTTCCGTAGCCCAAACCCCCGGTCGGTTGAACCTATTTGATGTCGGTGGCTATCAGGTGTTGGTGGATTACGCCCACAATGCGGCGGGGTACGAGGCGATTCAAACCACCCTGGAGCGCTGGGACTGCCAGCAAAAAATTGGCGTGATTGGTGGGCCTGGGGATCGGCGCAACAGCGATCTACAGGAGCTGGGGGTGTTGGCGGCCCGCATGTTTGATCGCGCCATTGTCAAAGAAGACGATGACCGCCGCGGTCGGGATCCGGGAGAGGTGGCGGCTCTGATTCGGCAGGGCTGGGAACAGGAAAAAGCCGGGAGCAGCTTGCAGGACATTTTAGATGAGGCGGAAGCCATCGAAACTGCCCTAGAAAAAGCTGAAACAGGGGACTTGGTGGTCATTTTCCCCGCCGATGTGCAGCGCACCATCCAGATTATTGGCCGCTTTCAGGATAAGCTCAACCCCAAACCCAGCTACCGTAGCTCCTCCTACAGCATGGGCCCAGACTTTGTTCCCCACCCCCACAGCGGCAAACCCCTAGAGGTGGATGGCGTCACGGCCACGGGCACCCCCGAGTAACAGGGCCGGCAACCCTCACGACTCCAAACAGGTTAAGACTGAGTTAAAATAACCCACAAGCCAGTATTGGCGATATTCTAGGGTTCAGGCTTTCCGACGGGTGAGCAGGTTTGGGGACTTCTGTCTCGGCAAGGGGTGGGCCTTGGGCTTGCGTGTTGCCGTCAGGGATCCCTAACTTTTAAGGAACCTTAAGCGTTTCTAAAAAGATCTAAGGGCTGCGAACAGAACGTTAGGGTTCCAAAGGGGCCTTCGGAATGTCGGTAGGGTAGTAGTGAGCTTCGCAAGGTAGGGAAACGGCTCATGGACAGCGCTTTGGTTCAAGCAGCTCGCCAAATTTATCGGTTTCATCTGCAGCATCGACCGGATGTGTTGGAGCAGCCTCCGCGCGGAGTGGTCATCCATCGCCGGACGCTGCGGGGGGATCTGATCTTTTCTGACTTCCCTATCCTATTGCCCCAAGAAACCTTTATCCCGATTCAGCATTTGGAACAGGTGGCCTGAAGATCCCTTCTGATGAGCTTCCAAGCCGGGTAGGATGACAGGACAGACCCGCTCGTTCTTCGGATGGCTGCTCATGCTCAACCTTCTCCTCACTAGCTGGGAGTTTCGCCTGCTGGGTTGGGTGGCGGTGTTGCTGTTAGGAGCTTGTGTGGGCAGTTTTTTGAATGTGGTCGTTTACCGCCTACCGAATGGGATGTCGTTGATTCATCCAGGATCCCATTGCCCTACTTGCAAAACCCCCCTGGGGCCGACCGAGAATATTCCCATTGTGGGTTGGTTTTTGTTGCGGGGGCGCTGTCGTCACTGTGGGGTATCGATCAGCTGGCGTTATCCAGCGGTAGAGGCGCTGACGATGGGGCTCTTTGCTCTCAGCATTGGGGTTTTGGGGTTATCGGCCCAAGGGATCCTCACCTGCGTCCTGTTCAGTTGGCTGCTGGCTTTGGCCCTGATTGATTTAGATACCTTTTTGCTGCTGGAAGAACTGACCCGTTCGGGATTGCTGATGGGCCTTGTGGCTCGGTTGGCCCTACCTTGGCTGGAGGGATCCGGCTCTTGGCCAGCTATGGGGATGTCGCTGGTGGGGGGGATTGCGGGGGCGGTGCTGGGCATTTGGCTGCTGGAGGGAATTGGCCTCTTGGCCCGCTGGGTGCTGAAGCGAGAGGCGATGGGGTTAGGGGATGGCAAGCTTATGGCCTTAATCGGCATGTGGTTGGGGTGGCCGGGGGTGGTGGTGACCCTGATCGGGGGTTGCCTTTTTGGGTTGTTGGGCAGTGGTTTGGCGATGGGGTTGGGCCGAGCCCGTTTGGGTAAGCCGATCCCCTTCGGCCCTTACCTGGCAATGGGTGGGGGAGTAGCAGCTTTGGCCGGATCCCAATTGGTGGAAGGTTACCTACGTTGGTCGGGGCTGCTGGAATAAACTGCTGGAGTAGACAGGGAAATTTTTGACGGGAAGCGGATCCCACTGTGTACCCAACTAAGCAGTTCAAGACAGCTCCAGAAGATCAAAACAAGAACAGATCAAGATCAAAACCCATGACAGAACCTTTCCAAACCCGAGCCCTTAGCGAGGATGTGGATGCCATTGCTCCCGACCAATCGGAAATTCGCTTTTTGGTGCAGGTTCAGGGGGGCAGTATGGTGCATTGTTCCTTACCGGTCGGAGCAGTGTCTTTGGCGGTGACCCATCGCACTGTTGCGGAGGTGTGGTACGTGGTGGCTGGGCAGGGGGAACTGTGGCGGCAACAGGGGGATCGACAGGATGTGGTGACCTTACGCGCGGGGCTCAGTCTTTCCATTCCCCTCGGTACCCAGTTTCAATTTCGCAATACGGGAACAGATCCCTTGCAGTTCATCATTGTCACGATGCCCCCTTGGCCTGGGGCGGATGAAGCAGTGCGGGTGCCGGATTACTGGCCTATTAGTTCATAACTTCTTCATACAGCCTTTTCCGACTTCACACAGGCCCTTGAGCTAGGCAAAAAAACTTATCGGGCAAGGGAGTGACCTAAATCTGCCCTATCAGATAACGCTGGAAAAGGCTGTAACTTCTGAGTTGGTGGTATCTTGAAACCGCACCTGAGAGAGGATAGGGCTTTGGCTGAAGATCTGTTGATTCGCGATGCTGAGCTGCTGGTGCCAGAAGGGGATCCCTGGCGGGGGGATGTTTGGGTGCAAGATGGAATCATCGCCCAAATAGGTCGTTCTATTTCCCCAGAAGGGGTGGCACGGGTGATCGAGGCAGAGGGTAAAACCCTGATGCCAGGGGTGATCGACCCTCAGGTGCATTTTCGGGAACCAGGTCGAGAACATAAAGAAGATCTGCAAACGGGATCCTGGGCCTGTGCCCGCGGTGGAGTGACCAGCTTTTTGGAGATGCCCAATACGGATCCCCTGACGATTAACCAAGCTGCGCTAGATGACAAATTGGCCCGTGCCGCCAGCAAATGTGTGGTCAATTACGGCTTTTTTGTCGGAGCTACTGTCGATAACCTGAAGGATCTGCAAACGGTGCAGGGAGCCTGTGGGATCAAGATCTTTATGGGATCCATGCACGGCCCTTTGTTAGTTGATGATCAGGCCGCCCTAGAACGTATTTTTGCCGAAACGGATCCGAAGTTTTTAATTGCGGTTCATGCCGAAGATCTCAGCCGGATTCACGCTCGTAAGGCCACCTTTGCCGAACAAACGGATGTTGCCATTCATTCCCAAATTCAGGACGAAGAATCGGCACTGATCGCTAGCCAACGGGCATTGGATTTATCTACTCGTTACCAGCATCGCCTGCATATTTTGCATCTTTCTACTGGGCTAGAAGTGCAGCTATTGCGGCAGCACAAACCCGCTTGGGTAACAGCAGAAGTCACACCGCAACATCTACTCCTGAGCACCGCCGACTATGCCCGCCTGGGATCCCTAGTCCAGATGAACCCGCCCCTACGGGATCCTGATAACAACGAACAGCTGTGGCAAGGTTTGCGGGATGGCATTTTGGACTGCATCGCCACCGATCATGCCCCCCACACCCTAGAGGAGAAAGCTCAGCCCTATCCGGGATCCCCCTCGGGAATGCCGGGGGTAGAAACTGCTTTGCCTCTGATGCTGACGGCAGCTCAACAGGGTCGCTGTACGCTGGCCCAGGTGGTGCAGTGGATGTGTGAGGCTCCGGCCCGTCTGTACGGGATCCCCAACAAGGGGCGCTTGCAGGTGGGGTACGATGCGGATTTGGTGCTGGTGGATCTGCATACCCCCAAACCGGTACAGCGGGAGGAGGTCTTGTCCAAGTGCGGCTGGAACCCTTTTGAGGGCTGGGAACTGGTGGGTTGGCCGCAGGTGACTGTGGTGGGTGGGCAGATTGCCTTTAGCGAAGGGAAGGTGGATCCCACGGTGCGGGGTAAGGCTTTACAGTTTCGCCGCTAATGCTCCGCAACGCCGACCCGACAGGGATCCCACTCAAATCCGCCTCAAAATGCTGAGGCCGTGGGAGTCGGTACCGCAGGTTTTCAGAAGGCCGTAGCTGGCTGCCATCAACTCCGCCAAGTCGGTCACTTCCGGGCTAGGAGCCCAAACCGCCGGGTTTTTGTAGGCGTAGTACACCTCTAAGCCATCTACCCCCAGCTCAGCCGCCGCAGGAACCACTTCCTCTGCAGGCACGGGATATCGAAAAGGGTGTGCCAGTACCGCCAAGCCCCCCGCCGCTTGAATCGCTTGAATGGCCTTACCGGCAGACAGTTCCGGGATCCGTTCCCCCTGAGTGAAGGGATCCAGGGTGGAGTCCGTGGGGTTGAACCCATAGCCGAGGATATGCACCTCACAGCCCAGCAGTTCTGTAGTGATCTCAATTCCAGACCAAAGGATGGGATCCCCGGGTTGATCCAGGTAGGATCGGGCCTCTTCATAACCCTTCAGGGTGTGGTGGTCGGTGATGGCAAGTCCTTTCAGCCCCTGTTGGCGCGCTTGCTCTGCCAGGTCTAAAGGATCCATCTGCCCATCAGAACAGCGAGTGTGGAGGTGAAAGTTGTAGTGCAAAGGGCAAGAGAGAGGGCCGATTCCCTGCAATACCTGCCGCAACTCCGCAGCCGCAGCACCAACATGGAGATCCCGTTCCAAACTGACAACCATGACTACCCTTGGGTAGAGAACAGGCACAAATCCTTCAGAAGCAAGCCTCTGAAGTTTTATTAAGAATGTCTTCCTATTTTAGCGACGCTGATTGTTCAGTGCCATGTGTCAAAGGCTACCCATTTTCAATGGCGCAAGGCTTAACCGTGGGCCAGAACATCAGCCGCTGCACGGCTTCCTGCTCCAGGGGTAAATTCGCTGTATCCTACGGTGTGCAAAGCAGACTCGAGGGTGGCCATGGTCATCAAGATGTCGCGGTCGCTGATGAAGCCCAAATGTCCAAGCCGGAAGATCTTGCCCTTGAGGTGATCTTGTCCGGCAGCAGTGGCCAGGTCAAACTGTTTCTTCAAGATGCTGCGAATCGTGTCGGCATTGATGCCTTCTGGAGACAACACCGCCGTTACTGCAGGGCTAGCGGCCGATTCTAGCTCTACCAACAGCTTCAGCCCAAGAGCCTTGACTCCTGCACGAGTGGCCTGGGCCAGCTTGGCATGGCGCCGGTAAATGGCCTCTAACCCTTCAGCCCGCATCATTTGCAGCGTCGTTTGCAGGGCATAAAACAGGTTCACCGCTGGGGTAAAGGGGGTGGTGCCCTGTTGGAGGGATTTTTGCGCCAGCTTAAAGCTCCAGTAGTACTTGGGGAAGGTGGAGCGTTGGGAAGCGGCCATGGCCCGTTCGCTGACAGCGACAAATCCCAACCCCGGCGGGATCATATAGCCCTTCTGGGATCCGGAAGCGACCACATCCAAGCCCCATTCATCCATGAGCACCGGCATCGCTCCAACACTGGTTACCCCATCCACGATCACCAGGGCTTCTCCGTGGGCACGGGCAGCAGCAGCAATCGCTTGCACATCGTTGGCCACTCCACTGGAGGTTTCCGAATGGGTGAGGATAACAGCCTTGATGGTCTTTTCGCGGTCGGAAGCCAGCTTTTCTTGGAAGATCTCAACCGGGTAAGGGATCCCCCAGGGGGTTTCGATCCGCTCACAATTGAGGCCAAATTGCTCGGACATTTCCGCCCAGCGCTCGCCAAACTTACCATTCACCCCCACCAAGACCCGATCCCCGGGGCTTAAGGTGTTGAGGATGCCTGCTTCCATGGCTCCGGTGCCACTGGCGGAAAAGACGAATACATCAGAGGTGGTCTGGTGCAGCCAGCGCAAGCCGTCGGTAACTTCTTCCAAAATGGCGGTGAACTCTTTGCTGCGATGCTCGATTGATCCACGCGCCATCGCCAGCAGGGCACTCTCGGGAACGGGGGTTGGGCCAGGGATCATCAATATCAACTTGTCTTTCATGCTCGCCCCGTTTGGGATTTGCCCACTTAGGTTTATAAGGTGGTTAAAAAGGTGGCGGCCAGATTCGAACTGGCGAATAGAGGTTTTGCAGACCTCTGCCTTACCACTTGGCTACGCCACCTTGCCACTCAACCAGAGAAAACATCTTAGCTGAAAAAGGGATCCCTGTTCCAATACTTCTTTTTCCAGCACCTTTGATCCCGGTGACGATCCGGCTAGGACAATCCCAGTTGCTGGGTCTAGAGCAGGTACGGGCCCAGGTGAGCCAAGGCTTTGTTACCAATTTTGCCGAAGACCTGACGGAAGTGATGGTAGTGCGGGTGATCAACCAAATTCAGGGATCCCCTCCAGTGCACCTTTCCCCCTAATTGGTGCGCACCACTACCCGCACGGGATCTGACAGACTTACCACAGGCGGATTGCTATAGCTGCTGCCTACC